>DATEPG010000617.1:0-24759 GCA_035273265.1 Polyangiaceae bacterium | reverse complement strand
ACCACCGAGAAGTTCTTCTCGTGAAACGGCTCGAAGGTCGCCAGGCACTCGCCCGAACAGTTGCTGACCGGATCGCTACTGGCGGTTCCGGCCTGATCAGCGGACGAGATATAGAGCGTATGTCCAGAGACGTCCCCGAGGTAGCGGAAGGTGCCGGGCTTCATGATGTTGACGCCTGGCGGCTTCTTCTCGACGATGTGCCAGGTTTTCGCTTTGCCTTGTCCGGCGACTTGGCCAAGCAACAGATCGGTCTTGTAGTAGTAGATCGGCCAACCATAGTAGGTCGTTTGCCAAGCGCCGTCGGCGCGCAGAATCGCGCCGAATGCGCCCTCATCGAGGCCGGCAGGAAGCACCCGCGCGCCAGCTGGGAAAATCGGCCAACTGATCAAGCAATCGGTCACGCAATTGGAGACCGGCGGCGTGTTGCAGTCGCCCGGAAGATCGTTGCCGTAGGTATACAGTGTCCTGCCAGTCGAGTCGGCCAGGTAGCTGCCAACGAACGGGCTGACTTGAAGTGTCAGCGTGGTTGCCGCACCAGCAGCACCGCCCGCGCCAGTCCCACCGGCACCAGCGGCGCCGCCGGCGCTCGGGGCGCCACCAGCACCGAGGCCCGATTCAGTATGGAACGGACAAGTGGCTGGGATGACCGCTTCGGCAGTTCCCAAAGTTCCGCCCTGATCGCCGCCAGCGCTGGTCGACCCGCCGACATCGCCGCCACCCGTTGAACTGCTCGCGCCGCCGCTCTGGAGCGTGCCACCGTGCGCCGTGCCGCCGCCCTCGGAATGACCATTCCCCGTGCCTCCCGTGCCTCCCGTGCCCTCACCAGCCTCACCGCCTTCGTTGGCGTCGCCGCCCTCGCCGGCCTCGCCGGTTGCGCCTGCTTTGCCGGTCGCGCCTGCTTTACTCGTACCGCCACTCGAGCCTGCGCGAGCTCCGCCTTGTGCGACCTCTCCGCCAGTGCCTGCAGTCTCATCGGGCAGGCCAGCAGGCGCATCGCTACAACCTGTCAGTTGAAGGGCCGCGATGAAACCGAGCAGCACACTTGGAACGAAGACCGAAAGATAGTTGGTGTTGTTGAATGACATTGTAGCTCCGTTCTAATGATCCCGTTGGTCGAACTCGGTACGCGACTAGTGACGCCCGCCGAAGGCTCCACGACCAAGGGTGTTGGTGGATGGGCTGCCGACACTGGCGGCAGCCGTCGTAGCGGTTGCAATCGTCGTAGCTGGAGCGGTGACCGCTGGGGCCGCCGCCGTTGGCGGCACGGCCGCCGCACCAGACAAACTGCCGGTCGCGACCGGGCGTCCGCCGCGTGGCGGCGCTTTGTGCTCGCGTATCGCCTTCTTTGCCGGCTCGGAGGCACGGTCGGCGTCGATCGATGCGGCGGCGCTGGGGGCTGCTTGAAGCACGGAAGCGACCGGCGGCGGGGCAACCTTGGCGTTCGGAGGCATGATCGTCTCGACTGGAACCATGCCGCCCGAGCCCGCTTTTTGCGGCCCAGCCGACGTGCTCGGCAACCTCAACATCAGGCCACCAGCGACGACCGCCAGCGCACCTGCCAGGGCAGCAAATACTTGCTTCGAACGGGCTCTAGGGGCCGGGATCGGGGTAGGGGTAGGGGTATTCCGGATCAACAGCGGGGTGCTGACTCGGCCGGAGATCTGTGACGACCCTGTACCGTCCATCCGATCGATGGCGATCGCGCGCAAGGTGCCGAGGCTGATCTGCGACGACGATTCAGCACGCAGCTGGTCGACGCGCTCTTGTGCCACGCGCAGCGCAGCGCGGCGCTCGGTTGCGCGCGGGCCAAACAATTGCTTGAGGTATTCCGCAACTTGAACCTCGAAGCTGGCCTCGAGTGGTCCGGGCATTGCTCGTTCGAGTGCCGTCAACATCTCGTTGGCAGTCGAGAAGCGGCGCGCCGGATTTTTTGCCAGCGCTTTCAGCACGACGGCTTCGAGCTCTGCCGGGTAGTCGGGAAGAAACGCGCTGGGCGGGATCGGGGGGCGCTCTGCGCAAATGTTCTGCAGGGTCTCGGCCGGATTCTCACCGCGGAACGGGTGCTTTCCGGTCGTGATTTGATAGAGCAAGATGCCGAGCGCAAAGAGATCGGTGCGCGCGTCCACCGGTTGCGCCCGGACTTGCTCCGGCGCCATATAGGCAAACTTACCCTTCACCTCGCCAGCTTCCGTGGAAGAAGCCTGACTGGTGGCTTTGGCGATACCGAAGTCCACGACTTTGGCGGTGCCTGAGTAGGTCACCAGCAAGTTGTGGGGCGAGACATCGCGATGCACGACGCCCAGCAGCTCGCCTTGGTCGTCGCGCAGATTGTGTGCCGCGAACAAGCCCTGGCAGGCCTGCCCGATCAGGTTGACGCCGATCGGCAACGGTACGCCACCCTGGCTGGCCGCCTTTTGCATCAGCACGTTGAGCGACTCGCCGTCGACCCATTCCATGACCAGGTACAGGGTCCCCTCGTGCTCGCCGAGGTCGATCGTTCCAACTACGTTGGGATGATGAATCTTGGAGGCGATCTCCGCCTCCACCAGGAACATCTCCTCCATCCGCGCGTCATCGATGGCACCCGAAAGGATGGTCTTGATTGCGACCACCTTCTGAAACCCTCGGGTTCCATGCAGGCGAGCCGCCCACACTTCCGCCATGCCTCCCTTCGCGATCGGTAGCAAAAGTTCGTAGCGGCCAAGCGGGGAACCAGAGGACAGATGTTTTGCGGGTGAGGAGTTGATCATTCCATTCTCGTGTTATCGGCGGCGGGGCTGGCGATATTCGCCGCTAGGCGCCCTTCGGATCCTTGTCTCGCAGAGACCAAATTGGGATTTTCGTCTCGAGATCGCGATCGATCCAAGTCGTTGAGCCCGATTCGCTGAGGGTAACGGCATCGACGTTTGGCCACTAAAGGCGCGCCCGATCAGTTTGTGAACGTTGCGTTGCAAACGCGTCGTCGCGTGCGAAAGACGAAGCTGCCAGTGATGCCGATGGCTGCGAAATTGTCCTAATGAAAATCGAAGCTCACACCGCTTCGTGCACTGAGAATCTGATACTTGAACCAGGCCACGCTCTCCGCTGCACGATCGCAACGTTCACGCTCTACCTGCGCCGCTCGCACCCGTCGGAATTGGACACCCCGTCTCGCGCTCAGCGCGTTTGCGCTCGCTGCGAGCGCGCTCGCCTGCGGCAGCCCGACGCCCATCGAGCGAGCACCCGATGCCAATCCGGGAGTCGTCGTCGATGCGAGCGCGCCCGAAGACTCGCCCACTTGGTGCAGTGTTCAGGCCATTTTCTCGGCGAAATGTCAGCGCTGTCATGGCTCGCCGACGCAACATGGCGCGCCGTTCGCGCTCGTGAGCTACGACGACACTCAGGCGTCCAACAAGAAGGGCAAGGTGCGCTTCGAGCGCATCGCGCAGGCCGTCGAAGAAGGAACCATGCCTGCACTGTGGATCAACCTCGAGCCGCTCGTCGAACCGTTACTAGACGAAGAGCGATCGATGATTCTGGCCTGGTGCGCGCACGGAGCTCTCCTGACGGGAAGCGCCAGTTGCGCCCCCGTCCCGTGACGTCGAGTTTCGCCAGCGCGACAGCGCTGTCATGGTTGGCGAAGCGGTCCATCGCGCTCGGCTCAGGGCGTCTCGCACGTCGCGGAACGAGCCTGAACGCGATCGGGATTGGCGCTCACGAAGCAGCGACTGATGCGCGATTGGCTATCTCGGCGCAGGTTCCGGCCCGTACTCGCAAACGTCTCGAGCGAGAAGTTGCGGCTTCCCGTGGTCCGTTCCCTCGATCGCGCTAGCCCAGCGCCCAGCTAGACAAGCAGGCTCGGAATTGTGCGTGGCCTTCGGGCCACGCGCCGAGCCCCGAGTTGGCGTTGATGTGACCGTGACGCCCGACATCCGTGAAGCTCGCGCCCCAGCTCTGAGCAAAGAACTCCGCGCGCTCGCAATCCACGTACGGGTCATCCGAACTTGCGACTACGTGCGCGGGAAAGGGCAGGGGCGAAAGAGGAATGGGCGAGAAGCAGCGAACCTCGTCGGGCGTACAGCGCTTCGAGTCTACGTCAGCCGGTGAAACCAGGAACGCCCCGAGTACCCGCGCCGGGTTGGTCTTTGCATAGTGTGCAACCAACGAACACGCCAAGCTGTGCGCCACGAACACCACGCCGCCTCGCGCTGCGGTCACCGCGGCGTGCAGATTGGCGAGCCAGTCCGAAAGCTTTGGCTGATCCCAATTGGCTTGCTCCACGCGTTGATAACCGTGTTCCAGCTGCCACTGCGTTTGCCAGTGTGCCGGCCCAGAGTTTCCAAGGCCGGGGAGAATCAGGACCGAAGCCGGGTGCATCAACGAAGCTCCTTCGAATCTAGGATAGACCATGCGCCAGCCTTGCCAAGCGGGTTTTCGGGCGCGTTCGGCGCGTTGCGCTTCGACAACGGTCTGTTGTGCTCCGGACCCTTTCGGGGCTCAGCGGGCGGGCTTACCTTCTATCTCGTTGCCGTTGCCCGTTCTTTTGGAGGTATCGATGATCACAGTCAGAAAAGCACGAGATCGTGGACACGCAGAGCACGGTGGGTGGCTGGATTCTTGGCACACGTTTTCATTCGGGGATTATTACGATCCCAAACACATGGGCTTCCGCGCCCTACGTGTGATCAACGAAGATCGCGTGGCGCCTGGCAAGGGCTTCCCGACGCACTCGCATCGGGACATGGAAATTTTGACGTACGTGCTGGATGGTGCCCTGGAGCATCGCGACTCGATGGGCAACGGCTCGGTGATGAAACCGGGGGACGTGCAGCGGATGACGGCCGGCACTGGCGTCGGGCACAGTGAGTTCAATGCCTCGAAGACGGAGCCTGTGCACTTTCTGCAAATCTGGGTGCTGCCCGAGAGTCGCGATCTGAAGCCCGGCTACGAGCAGAAAAATTTCCCGAAGCAAGAGCTGAAGGGCAAGCTGCGCGTCGTGGCTTCGCGCGACGGTGCTGATGGACGAGTCCTCGTGCACCAAGACCTGAAGCTCTTGGCGGGCACGTTCGGCTCGGCTGAAGCGGAGACGTATGCACTCGCTCCGGGGCGCCACGCCTGGCTGCACGTGGCGCGCGGCAAGTTGCTCGTGAATGGCCAAGAGTTGTCCGCAGGGGACGCCGTGCAGGCCAGCGATGAAGCGGCCCTCGAGCTCCGCGGCGTGAGCGATGCGGAGGTGCTACTGTTCGATTTGGCTTGATGGTCACGCGGCTTCCGCGGTCGCCCCAGCCTTCGGCGTCGCGCCGCGTACCCGGCAGGTCGCTATTTGCTGGTCGATTGCGAACGGTTGCGGCTTGCGGCGCGGCGGGCGCGGGCTTCGAGATCGTCGAGCGAGGCGGCCTGCAGCTGCGCCGCAGCAGCCGTGCCGTCGACGTCTACGTCTTCGGCGGCGATGTGCAGCTCTTCGGCGTCCACGACCTCGTCCGTGCTCGGCGTGTCTTCGAAGCTCAGCACGTGATCGAAGAGCGCGTCGGCGTTGGCGAACGCTTTGGCCAAGGGCGTGATTCGCGAATCCCGCAGCGTGTGCACGCCCGCGCGGATCGCGGTCAACAGGGTCTCTTTGACGCCCCCGCCGTTGACCGCAGTGGCTCCGAGCACGGGCACACTCGCGTCCAGCTTGAGCCGCTTGCGTAGCTTGTCCGGCGCGAAGGCGCCCTCGACGTCTTGCTTGTTGGCTTGCACGACCAGCGGCAGCTTCTCTTGGCGGCGGCGCATCAAGGCGCGCAGGCGCGAAAACGTGCGCATGGTCTCCGGGATGGCCGTGGGGCTCGAATCACAGACGAAGGTCACGACGTCCGCCATCTCGATCAGGGGCTTGCGCCGGTACGCGCGCTGAGCCTGTCCCGGCACGGTAATGAGCTGAAATTTCAGGGCTTGCCCGTTCTGGGCCGGCCCGTCGATTTCGAGCCAATCGAAGAACATCGTGCGTCCCTTGAGCTCGGCCGGCGTGTACATCTCGCTCCGCCGCGAGCTCGGGATCACGTCGCAAATGCGCTGCAAATTCGTGGTTTTTCCAGCAATGCCGGGACCGTCATAGACGATGCGCACGATGTGGCAATTTCGGGCGGAATCGAAAGACGGCATCCCTTAGACCTAGCTCGATTGCGTCGTGAGCGGAAGCGCGCTGTTCAACGTTTCGGTTTCACAGGATAACTCCGGCGCTTGACGCAGGTCGGTATCGCCTGCCCGGCGGCCGCGAGACCCGGGCGCACGAGCCGCCTGGTTCCGTCAAGCTGAGAAGTTTGCATCACTGGTTCGTGTGGGTTGCGCTCGCAGGAAGTGCGGGGCTTCTGATATAGGCTCGAGGCATGGGACTTTACCTTGGTTTGGATTCCAGCACTCAGAGCCTATCGGCGTTGGTGATCGACAGCGACGCCGGCCAGGTGGTGCTGCAAGAGGCCGTGAATTTCGGTCAGGACTTGCCGGAATACGGCTCGCCGCAGGGCTTTTTGCCCAACCCGGACGCACAGCTCCGGCACGGCGATCCATTGCTTTGGGTTGCGGCCCTCGAGCTCTTGCTCACCAAGATCAAGGCCAGCGGCTTCGATTTCGCGTCGGTGCGGGGCGTCAGCGGTTCGGGTCAGCAGCACGGCTCGGTGTATCTGAACACGCGCATTGGCGACGCCCCGGCTTGGTCGAGCAAAGCGCCGCTGGTCGACCAGGTGCGCCCGCTCCTCAGCCGTCCGAGCGCGCCGATCTGGCTCGATGCCTCGACCACCGCAGAGTGCGCCGAAATCGCCGCAGCGGTCGGCGGCGATTCCGTAGTCGTCAGCGTTACGGGCTCGCGCGCCATCGAGCGCTTCACCGGGCCGCAGATCCGCAAGTTTTGGAAGACGGAGCCGGAGGCCTACGCAAAGACGGCGGAAGTCGCCTTGGTCAGCTCGTTCATTGCCTCGATCTTGACCGGCGCTTCCGCCCCAATCGACTACGGTGATGGCGCGGGGATGAATCTGCTGGACCTGCAGAGCGGCGCGTGGAGCCCCGCGCTGCTCGCGGCTACTGCGCCGGATCTGGCGCAAAAGCTGCCCCCTGCAGTGCCGTCGGCCACGCGGGTGGGCGAGCTTGCCCCGTACTTCGTCACGCGCTTCGGCTTTGCGCCCGGCACGCCGGTGTTGGCGTTCACGGGCGACAACCCGAGCAGCCTGGTCGGCATGGGCGCGACCGAGCCGGGCACGGCGGTGATCAGTCTGGGCACGAGCGATACCGTATTCGCTGCCATGCGCGAGCCGCGCACCGATCCCCGTGGCTATGGGCACGTCTTCGGCAATCCGGCGGGCGGCTTCATGTGCCTGATCGGTTTCGCCAACGGCTCATTGGCTCGCGAAGAAGTGGCGCGCCGGGTTGGCCTGTCTTGGCCTGCGTTCGAGGCCGCCATTTTGCAGCAAACCAAAGCCGGCAACGACGGCAATTCGATGTTGCCGTACTTCTTCCCGGAGATGACGCCCAAGCTGCTCGAGCCGCGGGTCGAGCTCGAGGGGACCGAGGCGTTCCGCGCATTTCAGGATGCTCCGGCCAACGCACGCGCAATCGTCGAAGCGCAGGCACTATCCATGCAACGCCACTCCGATTGGATCGGCGAGCGTCCACGCAGTGTGCGTGTCACGGGCGGGGCCTCCAAGAACCGGGGCATTCTGCAAGTGCTGGCGGACGTGTTCGACGCCCGCATCGAGACACTTTCGGTCTCGAATTCGGCGGCGCTGGGCGCGGCCCTGCGTGCGGCTCATGCGGGCTCGGGCCTGTCCTGGGCGGAGCTCTATGCCCGCTTCGTGGTCCCCGATTCCAGCGTGCGCGTCGAAAGTTCACCGAATTCGGTTCTCGCGTACTCAGAGCCGCGCGCCAAATTTGCGCGCAAGATGCAAGCGCTCGGCGTTTGACTTGGAGCCGCGCGCAGCCTTTGCTCTACTTCGCGCGTGCCGGCGCGCATTTGGCTAAACGGAGCAGGGGTCGGCCTGGCCATGTTTCTGCTCGGTGCTTGCACGCCGACAGACGCCACCCCTGCGGTTCGTGAGCAGCCGCTTCAGATTGGGATCGACTTGTGGGCGGGCTACTATCCGGCGCTGCTCGCCGAGCAGTTGGGATACTTCCGCGCCGAGCAGGTCGCGGTACAGCTTTCGATCCCGGAAGACACGGACCAGCTGCTCGTCGACTTCGCCGCTGGCAGCCTGGATGGCATCGGCGTGGCGCTGGGCGATACCATCAACGTGGTCGAGGCCAATCCGGACGCGCGCATCATCTTGCTGAGCGATCTCTCGAACGGCGCGGACATGGTCCTCGGCATGCCACCGATCAACATTCCGGAGGATCTGCGGGGGCGGTCGGTCGGCACCAATCTGGGCGGGTTTGGCGAATTGCTCGTGCGCCAGATGCTGGATCAGCATGGCGTTTTGCCGTCGACGGTGAAACTCGTCAACATCGACGCCTCGCAGGCGGTCGACCGTTTGGTCTCGGGCGAGCTTGCCGCCGTGCATACTTGGGAGCCGTACGCTTCGCGTGCTCGAGCCCTGGGCGCCAAGGTGCTCTACACGAGTCGCGACGCAGAAGGCCTGACCCTGGATGGCTTCATCTTCTCTGGCGACACGTTGCGTTCGCGTCCCGCGGCCGTGCGCCGCTTCGTCAAGGCCTGGTTCCGCGCGGTCGAGCATTGGCAGGCTCATCCCGAGGAAGCTGACGCGCTCGTGGCCAAGCGCTTGGACGTCTCGCCGAGCGCGGTGAGCCGCGAGGGGATCCATCTGTTTTCGCTCGACGAAGAACGAAAGCTATTCGAAGCGGGGCCGACCAATCGCTCGGCGCGCCACGTCCTCGGGCGGTTCGTCGACTATTTCTTGAGTCGCGGCACGCTCAGCGCTGCACCCGATCTCGATCTCCTGCTCGACTCACAATTTTTGCCGGCAGGAAAATGAAGTTCCCACTCGGCGATCGGATGGGCATCCGTGGGCGGATGATTATCTTGGCGCTCGGCATTTCGCTGGGGTCCTTGATCGTACTCACGTTGATCCAAACGCGCGTGACCCGGAACGCATTGGTCGAGCGCGAGGCGCGCCTGCTGACCTCCGCGGCCCGGCTCACCGCCAACGCGATCGACGACTTTCTGGGCAAGAGCCTGGATAACGTGCGCAGCGACGCACAAGATGCGGCACTGGCGCGCTTCTTGTCGTTGCCCATCGACGCCCGCAGCAAAAGTCGTGATCGGCAGGAGCTGGAGCAGCTCTTGGAGCGCGGTGCGCTACGCGACTCGATCTTCGTGGCCTCGTATGGGCTACTCGACAAAAATGGCCGCAATGTGGCCGATTCCAACCACCCCAACGTGGGCGCAGACGAATCGGGCGCGGGCTACTTCCGGGTCACGACCCGTGACGGCTTGCCCCACGTCTCGGAGCTCGAACCCATCACGCCGGGCTCGAAGCGGCTGGTCGTGACCTTCAGCACGGTCGTGCGCGATTCCGAATTCCAGGTCGTCGGCGTGATGCGCTTGCGCTACTACGCGCAAATTTTGCAGCGTTTCGTGGCGCGCGATACGGCGCTCCTCGGTGCGGGCGCGTTCTTGGCGCTGGTCGACCAACCGGGGCGCTACCTCGCGCACGGCTTGGATCCGCGGCTGGTGGGCCAGAGCGTCGCGCTCGACTCTCCGGAGCTATCGCGCGGTCTCCCCGAACTCGGTCGAGTGCCGATGTTCACCACGCACTTGAAGTTGGATGCCTACGGCGGCGGGCGCGAGCAGAAGGTGGCGGGCAGCAAGCTGCAACGCAAACACTGGCGGGTGGCGGTCGTGCGTGCGAGCGCCGCGTTCATGGCACCCGTTCAGGAGCAGCTGATCAGTGCCGGTCTGGTGGCGCTGGGCGTGGCCGTGTTTGCGGTGCTGGCGGCGGTCTACTTCGGCACACGCGTGGCCGCGCCTATTTTGCGACTCACCGAGAGCGCTGAAAGCGTGGCGCGCGGCGATCTCGAGACGCACGCGAAAATATCGGGACCGCGCGAGGTCCAGGCCTTGGCACGTGCCTTCAACCTGATGACCGGTCAGGTACGGGAAAATCTCGACGGCCTGCTGCTCGAGATTGGCGACCGAACGCGCGCGGAGGCTGCCGCGCGCGAGAGCGAAGAGCGGGTGCGCGCGTTCGTCGAAAATGCGTTGGACGTGATCTTGGTCATCGATCGTCAGGGACAGGTGATGTACTCGAGCCCGTCCATCGAGCGGCTGCTCGGTCGCAACGCGTCGGCCGTGATCGGTGAAAATTGGTTCGATTGGCTGGTGCCGGCCGACGTCACCTCGGCTCGCGCGCGCTTGGCCGAAGCCGTCGCTCATGACAAGCCAGTGTTCGACCAGCTGCGCGTGTTGCATCAAGACGGCAAACAGCGTGACGTAGAGCTCGTGGGACGCCCAGCCTTCGAGGTGCGTGGCGTAGGCGGCGTGATCGTGAACGTGCGCGATGTGTCCGACCGGGTGCGTGCCGAAAGCGAGCGAGCAGAACTCGAAGAGCATCTGACTCAAGCGCGTAAGATGGAAGCCATTGGCCACCTCGCTGGCGGCGTGGCCCACGACTTCAACAACCTGCTTACGCCGATCATCGGCTACACCGAGCTGGTCCGGAGCAGCTTACCCGCGAGCAACCCAATCTACAGTGATTTGGCAGTCGTCTTGGAGGCCGCCGAAGGCGCGCGCCAGCTCGTGCGCCAGCTGCTCGCCTTCGGCCGTAAGCAGTCGCTCGAGGTGCGCGCGCTCGACCTGAGCGAACAGGTCCGGCGCATCGAGAAGATTTTGCGGGCCATGATTCCAGAATCAATCGAGCTCGTGCTGCAGCTACCCGAAGACCGGGTCGTGATCCGCGCCGATGCCACGCAACTTCAGCAAGTGGTGCTCAACTTGATCGTCAACGCGCAAGATGCCATGCAGACGACGGGGGGGCGGTTGGAGGTGAGCGTGCTGCGCGTGGAACGCGCGGAAACGGACGCCGAATTGGAGCTCGACGCAGGATCGTACGGCGTGCTGTGCGTAGCCGATTCAGGGCACGGTATCGACGAAGAAACGCGGGCACGATTGTTCGAACCCTTCTTCACCACCAAGGAACGAGGCAAGGGCACGGGCCTCGGGCTCGCTACGGTGTACGGAATCGTCAAACAACACCGAGGCGCCGTCACCGTCACCAGCGCCAAGGGCGAAGGCGCGACATTTCGCGTGTTCTTTCCGTGCACGCGAGAGATCATCGTCCAGCCTTCGGCGCCCAGCGTCACCCCGCTGCCTGGGCAAGGGGAGACCGTGCTCGTTGCCGAGGACGATCCGAGCGTGCGTACGCTGGTCAAGAGCGTCCTGGAGCGCAACGGGTACCGCGTGCTGGTTGCCGAGGATGGGCTGGCCGCGCTCGAACTCGCCCGCCAAGAGAAGGGCCGCATCGATCTGCTGCTGAGCGACGTCGTCATGCCGGGCATGAATGGACGGGCGTTGCGCGACGCACTATTGGAGCTGTACCCGCGGCTTCGGGTTTTGTTCATGTCCGGCTACACCGGCGACCTGTTGACTGGCCTCGGAGGGCTGGATCGAGACGTCTCGCTGGTACCCAAACCCTTCACGCCCGAGATCTTGCTGGGCGGTATTCGCAAGCTGCTCCGCGGTTGACTGGCTGGTGAGGTTCGACATTCGAGCGCCGGAACACCGTCGGCAAGTAACGGTAAGTAACGGTTCGTAATCGAACATCCTCTGGCAATCGGCGAGAGGTTGGGGAAGAGTGCCTGGCAATGAGTCGGACATTTCCAGCTAACTTCGTGTGGGGCGCAGCAGCTGCGTCGTATCAGATCGAAGGCTCTGCCTATGCGGACGACAAGGGCCTGTCGACTTGGGATATGTACTGCAAAAAGCCAGGCATGGTTTGGAACGGCCAGAGCGGCGACGTCGCTTGCGACCACCTCGCCCGCTACCGTGAAGACGTCGGCTTGATGAAACAGATTGGGCTCGGCGCTTACCGGCTCAGTGTTTCGTGGCCACGTGTGATCCCGGACGGAGTCGGCCGCGTGAGCGAGCGCGGTTTGGACTTCTATGATCGACTGGTCGATGAGCTATTGGCTGCTGGCATCGAGCCTTGGATCACGCTGTTTCATTGGGACTACCCGCTCGCGCTCTATCACCGGGGTGGCTGGTTGAATCGCGATACCGTCGAGTGGTTCGGGGAGTTCGCGGACGTCGTGGCGCGCAAGCTGTCCGACCGCGTGCGCAACTGGATGACGCTCAACGAACCTCAGGTGTTCATTGGCGCCGGCCATCACGAAGGCCGGCACGCACCTGGGGATCGCTTGCGCTTTGCGGAGGTGCTGCTCGCCGGTCACCATGCGCTTCTGGCGCACGGGCGCTCGGTGCAGGCGATTCGCGCAGCCAGCGCAAAACCCGCCCGAATCGGCTTCGCGCCGGTCGGACTGTGCAAGATCCCGAGCACGGACAGCGCGGCCGATCTAGACGCTGCGCGAAGCGCCGCGTTCGCGGTGAACGCGGAGACCGCGTGGACCAACAGCTGGTGGATGGATCCGGTGTTTTTGGGCCACTACCCCGAAGACGGCCTGCGATTCTTTGCGGACCAGCTGCCCCGGATCATGCCCCGTGATCTGGAGCTGATCAGCCAGCCCGTCGATTTTTGCGGGATCAACATCTACCAAGGCCAGTACGTACGTGCAGGTGAGGCAGGGCCCGAACCCGTGGCGACGCCGGTGGGTTATCCGATCACGGCTTTCGAATGGCTGGTAACTCCGGAAGCGATGTATTGGGGACCGCGCCTGTTCTGGGAACGCTACAAGAAGCCGATCGTGATCACCGAAAATGGCCTCTCTTCGCGTGATTGGCCAGCTCTCGACGGCCAGGTACACGACGCCGCGCGCATCGATTTCATGGACCGTCATTTGGTCGAGTTGCGCCGGGCGCTGGCCGACGGCGTGCCGATCGAGGCCTATTTCCATTGGTCGTTCATCGACAACTTCGAATGGGCGCACGGCTACAAGCACCGCTTTGGCCTGATTTACTGCGACTATGCGACGCAAAAGCGGACCCTGAAAGACTCCGCACATTGGTACAAGAGCGTGATCGCCTCGAACGGTGCCACCCTCAGTCCGGCCGAACGAGGGGGCTACGGTGTCTCGGTCTGAAACGGCCCGCGGTCCGCGGCACGCGACCGCGGGCGCAGTCGTGACTGTGACATGACCCGCATTTGACGGGCGTGGCGCTAGCTTGAAGGACATGTCGACATCCGAGGTCACGAGCCCGAGGGGTGCTCGTCGCATTGCCTGGCTCAAAGCTACTCCCTTCTTCGCCATTCAAGTCGCAGCGGTCGCGGGCATCTTTTGGTACGGCTGGTCCTGGTCCGGGGCGCTCCTGGCAGTCGCGCTTTACTACGTGCGGATGTTCGGGGTCACCGGCGCTTACCACCGCTACTTTTCGCACCGCACCTACCGCACCAGCCGCGCCTTCCAACTCTTCCTGGCGCTCCTGGCGATGACCAGCGTGCAAAAAGGCGTCCTGTGGTGGGCCTCGCACCACCGGATGCATCATCGCAATTCGGATCAGCCAAACGACGTGCACTCGGTCCTCCAGGACGGCTTTTGGTGGAGCCACGTGGGCTGGATCGTCTCGCGCCAATACGATTCGACGGACTTGTCGAAGGTGAAAGATCTCGCTCGCTACCCCGAGCTCCGCTTCTTGGATCGGTTTCACGTGCTGGTGCCGATCGCCTACGCGACCGGTCTGTATTTGCTCGGCGGTAGTTGGGCCTTGTTTTGGGGGTTCTTCGTGTCGACCACGCTGCTCTGGCACGGCACGTTCACGATCAATTCACTGACGCACGTGTTCGGCTCGCAGCGCTACGTGACCACGGACAACAGCCGCAACCACTTGCTGCTCGCGCTAATCACCATGGGTGAGGGCTGGCACAACAATCACCACTACTACCAACGCTCCGTGAATCAGGGCTTCTTCTGGTGGGAGATCGACCCGACGTACTACGTGCTGCGCGTTCTGTCTTGGGTCGGTCTGGTTTGGGATCTGCACACGCCGCCGCCGCACGTCTTGAACTCGAATCGGATTGGTTCGAAAGTCGTCGTGGGTGAGCCGCTGCTCGAGACGGCGATCGTCGAAACGCCGGCCGAGTGAGCCGCAGCCGTCAGTCGTCCAGTACTTGGCGGACGCGCTGCGCCAGTTGTTCGCTCGAGTACGGCTTGGCCAAGAATCGGAAGCTGCCCTCATCGACACCCCGGCGTGAGACGTCATCGCCGGGGTAGCCGGACACGAACAAAACCTTGGCCCTTGGTCGCACCGCAGCCAAGCGCTCGATCACGGACGGCCCGGACTCGCCGGGCATCACCACATCCGACAAAAATAGATCGATGCGGGTACTGTGATCTGCCGCCAACTCCAGCGCTTCGTTGGCTTGGGTCGCGACCAAGACCTTGTAGCCCTGACGGCGCAGGATGCGTGCCGTCAGTTGACGAACGACCGCATCGTCTTCGATCAAGAGCACGGTCTCGTCGCCACGCGGCATCACGGAAGGGTGTTCGAGCCCGTCGGTGTGCGCATCGAGCTGGGCGCGTGGCAACTCGACGTGGAAGGCCGTGCCGCGCCCGACCTCGCTCTCGATGGTGATCGTTCCGCCCGCGCTGCGCACGATCGCCAGACACGTGGACAAACCGAGCCCCGTGCCCTTGCCCGGGCCCTTGGTGGTGAAGAACGGTTCGAAAGCGCGCACCTGAACCGATTGCGGCATGCCGAGACCGCTGTCGCGGACGATCACTCGGACGGTGGCTGCTTCGATGGCAGTGCTGATGCTGAGCGAGCCCCCGGAGGGCATCGCGTCGCGCGCGTTGACTGCCAAGTTCATCAGCAGCTGCTCGCACTGGACCTGATCCATCATCACCGGCGCGCTGCCCGGAAACAGATCGAGCGAGAGCAGCACGTCTTCACCCACGACCCGGTGCAGTAGCTTGGCCACGCTCTCGACTAGCTGATTGACATCGATCACCTTCGGATCAACCACCTCCTTGCGCGCGAAGATTAGCAGCTGGCGCGTGAGCGCTGCCGCCCGCAGGGCGGCGACATTGATCTGTTCCAGCGCCTCGAAGGACGGGTGCGAGGGATCGAGGCTGAACCGACCGAGTTCGCTGTAGCTCATGATCACGGTCAATAGGTTGTTGAAATCGTGCGCGATGCCGCCTGCGAGCCGGCCCGTGGCTTCCATCCGTTGGCTGTGCAGGAGCTGCTCTTCGAGCTCGTGGCGGCGCGTGGTGTCCATGCTCGTGCCGGCCATGCGTACGGTCTTGCCGTCGCTGTCGCGAAAGGCCCGGCCGCGGTTCTCGACCCAACGCAGCACACCGTTGCCGTCGAGCACACGGTGCTCGAACGCGACATCCGGGGTCTCTCCTCTCAGGCAAGCCTCCACGTGCTGCTGCACGCGCGCTCGATCATCCGAGTGGACCAAGGCCAGGTAGGAGCCATAGCTGACAGCGAACCTCGAGTCGGCCACACCGAACATCACGTACATCTCCGGGCTCCAACTGATCGCGTCTGGTTCGACCAGCCACTCCCAGCTACCCATACGCGCGGCGCTCATCGCCGAACGCAGCCGTTCGTCACTCTCGTGCAAAGCGGCCTCGGCGGCTCGACGAGCAGTCAAGTCCTGCATGGTGACGACGCGCATCGGGCGTCCCTGATAGACGATGGCTTCCGAGCTCGATTCGACCAGCCGTCGCTCGCCGGTCTTGGTGATCAGCACAATCTCCGAGGTGCCACCGGTACCCGCCGAGCGAATGCTGCCTAGGACGGCGGCGCGCGATTCGGGCGCCAAGAAGAGTTCCACGCCATTTTGCCCGATGAGCTCCTCCCGCGTGTAGCCGAGCAACGTCTGGAGAGCGTGATTGACCTCACGGATGACGCCATTCTCGTTGATCAGCACCGCCTCGCGGGCGGCTTCCGAAAGGGCCCGAAACCGCTGCTCACTCTCGCGCAACGCGCGAGCATCCGGGACCTCCTCGCTCATTCGACCACAGGCTATCCAGGGGCTTCGGCCAACACAAGCCAGGCAGCGTGCAGCGAAACCGGTGATTGTGCAGGTTACCTCGCGCGAGGCTCCGTGTTTGCTATGGTTTTCGCCCATGTCCGAAAGTCCGAGTCGCCCCGAAGTTCTGGCCCCTGCTGGCGACCAGCTCGCTCTCGAGGCGGCGATTGGCGCAGGTGCGGACGCGGTGTACTTTGGGGTTGACGCCTTCAACGCGCGTGCTCGTGCGCAAAATTTCAGTGTCGAAGACCTACCCGAGACGGTGGGGCGTCTGCACGAGCGGCGCGTCAAAGCTCATCTCACACTGAACACCCTGGTCTTCGACGCGGAACTCGACGCCTGGGCGGAAGTGGTGCGGGCGGCGGAGCGCGCGGGTGTCGATGCGGTGATCGTACAAGATCTGGGCGCGCTGGCTCTGGTGCGGCAGATTGCACCGGCTCTTCGCGTCCATGCCTCGACGCAGATGACCTGTACCGACGCGGCATCGGTCGAGTTCGCGGCCTCTCTCGGTGCGGATCGTGTCGTGCTGGCGCGTGAGCTGAGCCTCGCGGACATCGAGCAGATCACGCGCGCTACGCGGGTCGAGTTGGAGGTGTTCGTGCATGGGGCACTGTGCATCGCCTATTCGGGCCAATGCCTGACGAGCGAGGCGATCGGCGGCCGCAGCGCCAACCGCGGCGCCTGCGCGCAGGCTTGTCGTTTACCCTACGAATTGGTGGTCGACGGAGTGGTGCACGATCTCGGCGATCGCGCCTACCTGTTATCGCCGCAAGATCTGGAAGCGAGCGCGGCGGTGCCTCGGCTGATCGAGTTGGGGGTGCGATCATTCAAGATCGAAGGTCGACTCAAAGGCCCGGAGTATGTCGCTGCAACCACGCGCTTGTACCGGCAAGCCGTCGATCGAGCGCTGGGCGGCGACGCAGCGCCGGATTTTCTGGCCACCAAACAACGGGCGATCCAGAGCTACTCGCGTGGTTCCGGGCCGGGCTTTCTGTCCGGCGTGAATCATCAACAGTTGGTCGAAGGCCGGTCGTGCGATCACCGCGGGCTGGAGGTCGCTCGGGCTTTGGGCCGCGAGCAACGTGCGGGGCGGTCCTGGCTCTCCGTGCAGGCGAGCGAACGCATTGCGCGCGGCGACGGCTTGCTCGTCGAAGGTGGTTGGGCTGGCGCGGGCGAAGTCGGCGGGCGTGTTTGGGGCATCGAGCTTTCGGGGGCGGATGTGAGCGCGGCTCCCGCGGGCAGCGTCGCCAAGTTGTGGTTCGGTCCCGAGCTCGAGTGGTCCGCGATCGAGCGTGGTCGGCGCGTGTTTCGCTCGCATGATCCCGAGAGCGAACGTGAGGTCAATTCGCTGCTCTCGCGCGAACCCTATCGCGAACGGCTCGAGCTCACGATCGCAGGACGCTTTGGCGAACCTTTCACGCTCGAAGGGCGGAGCGAGCGCGGCCGATTCGCCCGCGTGCAAGCGGACACGACCGTCGAACCAGCGCAGAACCAGCCCACCTCTGCCGCGGAGCTGGCAGACAAGCTCGGCCGGCTCGGTGACACGCCGTTCGCCTTCGGTGGGCTCGAGATCGACCTACCGAGTGGCGCTTGGCTCCCGGTATCCGCGCTGAATCGCGCGCGCCGCGCGTTGGTCCTCGCGCTCAGCCCAGCGCAGCCTGGTGCGCTGTTTCCAACCAAGAAAGGTCCGGCTCGCGACCTTCCCGATGAAGGCTCGTTGTGCGCGCCTCCGCCTGCCGGCTTATTCGTATTGTGCCGCAACCGCGCTCAGGCAGACGCGGCACTTGCCGCTGGCGCGGACGGTATATACCTGGATTTCCTGGAGCTCACCGGCACTGGCAGCGCACTGCGCGAGCTGCGCGCGCGCGGTGCGCTAGTGGGCGTCGCCCCGCCCCGCATCCGCAAGCCGGGTGAGGAGAAGATCGATCGCTATTTGGAGGGGCTCGCGCCAGATGCCGTGCTCGTGCGCAGCCTGGGTGCGCTCTTCGAACAAGACGCGCTGGTGGGCGCGGGCAGCGCGGCGCTGCGTATCGGTGATTTTTCGCTCAACGTCAGTAACCGGTTGACGGCGCTGGAGGTACTCTCGCGTGGGCTATCGGCCTTCACGCCCTCGTTCGATCTGGATTCGCCGCGCCTGCTCACGCTGCTGTCTCCGTCGCTCGCGCCCTACGCCGAGGTCGTGCTGCATCATCCCATGCCGCTTTTTCACATGGAGCACTGCGTGATCGCCGCGCTGCTGTCGAATGGGCGTGACCATCTGAGCTGCGGGCGGCCTTGTGATCGGCATCAATTGTCGCTGCGCGACCGCGCTCACATGGATCATCCGGTCGAGGCGGACGTGGGCTGTCGAAACACCGTGTTTCACGCTTCTCCGCAAAGCGCTGCCGAGCTGGTTCCGGCGCTGCAACGCGCGGGGGTGACTCGCTTCCGTCTCGAATTGGTGCGGGAGTCGGCCGAAGAGACAGAACGCCTGCTGCGCGCCTATCGCGATCTCCTGGAAGGCCGTACGAGCGGCAAAGAAATATTTCGCAATCTGCGCGCTTCCGGTGGCTATGGCGTGGTTCGCGGCTCACTTCGCGTGCTCAATCAAGAATGACGTGACGAGCCGGAGGCGGAAGCGAGACTTTCGCTTGACGCCCGAGGGCCGAGCGGCCAAGACGCGCGCCCATGGGCCTACAGGCAATCGTCCGCTGGTTCTTACCACGCGAAGACCATTTCTACGGCTTCCTAGAGGCGCAAGCCGATGTCGCCCACGAGGCAGCGCTGGCCGTAGCGCGTTTCAAGGATGAGAGCGTCAGCGCGTCCGACGTGCGCTTCGCGGTGCAAGAGCTGGAACACAAGGGTGACAAGATCGCGCACGAGGTCGAAGAGGCGCTCGCGCGCACGTTCGTCACGCCCATCGACCGCGAGGATCTGCAGAAACTCTCGCAGGAGCTGGACGACGTGCTCGATTTGATGAACGGCGCCGCGCGCGCGTGCGTGCTGTACGGCGTCGAACGACCGACCACTCCGATGGTCGGCTTGATCGACAAATTGGTGGAGTGCACCGAGGTGTTGAAAAATGCGCTGCCGCACCTGCGCGCCCACGACTACGCTGCCCTGATCGAGGCCAGCCGCCAGGTGCGCAAGCTCGAGAAGGATGGTGACGCGGTGTTTCGTAGCGCCGTCAGCGCGCTGTTCAAGGACGCCTCGATCGATGCCAAGCAGCTGCTCCGCGAACGTGAAGTGCTGGATCATCTAGAAAACAGCATTGATTACTGTCAGCACGTGGGTTCCACGCTGGCGAATCTCGCGATCAAGCACGGCTAACATGCTCAGCCTGCTCATCGCCGTGATCGTGACCGCGGTCATCTTCGACTACATCAACGGTTTTCACGACGCAGCCAACGCGATCGCGACCGTGGTATCGACCGGCGTGTTGCCCTTGCGCACTGCGGTGATCGTCGCAGGACTCTTCAATTTCGTGGGCGCGATGGCCGGCACCGCGGTGGCCAAGACCATCGCTTCTGGCTTCGCCGATCCGGCGGTGGTCAGCCAGACCGTGGTCTTGGCGGCGCTGCTCGGTGCCTGTATCTGGAATCTGCTCACCTGGTGGTGGGGGATCCCATCGAGTTCTTCACACGCGCTGATCGGCGGACTGGGCGGCGCAGTCGTGGCGCACGCGGGCTTCTCGGCGTTCAAGTGGAACGCGCTCGTGCAAAAGGTGCTGATCCCCCTGGTGCTGTCGCCTACCTTGGGCTTCTTCGCCGCCTTCTTGATGATGGTCGGGCTGACCTGGATCGCCCGCTATTTCCGGCCCGGAACCGTGCGGGTCGGATCGCGCCGGCTGCAGCTGGTGTCCGCGTGCGGCATGGCCTTCTCGCACGGCTCGAACGACGCTCAGAAGTCCATGGGCATCATCACCTTGGCGCTGGCTGCGTTCATGGCGGCCGGCCACGGCGGTTTGCCGGTGTGGATGACCCCCACGGGCTCTGAGGTCCCGCGTTGGGTGATCATCGTTTGCGCCGCTGCCATCGGCTTGGGCACGATGGCCGGCGGCAAGCGCATCATCAAGACCATGGGCACGAAGATCATCCGCATCGCGCCGCTGCAAGGCTTCGCCGCGGAGACCTCCGGTACCTTGGTGATTCTGGCCGCGAGCAAGCTCGGGATCCCGGTCTCGACGACGCACTGCATCAACGCCTGCATCATGGGCGTCGGCGCCAGCAAGCGTGTCAGCGCGGTGCGCTGGGGCGTGGCCTCGAATATCCTGCTCGCGTGGGTGCTCACGCTACCCCTGAGCGGCGCCGTCGCGTACGTGACCATGTTGATCATCAGCGCAGTTACCTGAGCCCTTCGGCTCGGAAACTGCGCCGGTCGCGCTGCGCAGCCGAACGCCCCGCGCGGGGCGAGCGAACGCGCTCGGCTAGAGAGTCAGGCTGCCCCGGGCAAGCGCTTCAAGCTTCGAGGGACGCCCGCAAGAACCAGGCGTTCTTCTCGAATTCCGTGATCACCGTGGTGAACAAATCTACGGTGTCCGTGTCGGCTTGGCTTTCTGCAGCCGAGCGCGATGCTCGCAGCTCACTCAGGTAGCTCTCGAAGCGCTCGGCGAGCAGCTTCACGTGCTCGAGATCGCGCGTGGTCTCCTGCGGGTACTCATTGATGCGCGAAACCTTGGCGACGTGGCGCACGGTGCCGAAGGCTTTGCCGCCCAAGGTCACGGCGCGTTCGGCGATCGAATCGTTGAAATTGGCCAAGGACAGCGCGAACGTTTCGAACAACGGGTGCAGCGCTGCAAATTGCGGCCCCTTGATGTTCCAATGCGCGACCTTGATTTGGCTGTGCAAATCCAGGCCGTCGGCTAGGCGTGCATTGAGCACGTCGCTCAGCGTTTGTCGGGCAGATTCACTGAGGTGACTCGGGCTACGATACATGGTGGTGTCTCCCTATTCAGGCGGAACTATCTTCGCGGATCAGCGAAGTACTGTCGAGCGCGACGGCCGCGCCGTGAACTACCGACGCGATGCGTACGGCGTCGTGGATCTGATCTTCGGTCTTGCCGTGCTCGAGCAATTTGGCTTCGTGTGAACGAACGCAGATCTCACACGAGTTGACCACGCTCACGGCCAACGAGAAGAGCTCGAACGCGGCCCTGCTGGTCGCGGGCTTGGCCAGGCGTAACATGCGCAAGCGGGCCGGCTTTTGCTCGTAGCTCGGCTTTCCGACCAGGTGGCGGAACCGGTAAAATACGTTGCTCATGCCCATCAGGGCGGCGGCCGCGACGGCCTCTTCCACGGTCTCGGTCGTGACCTCTTCCGGGCGCGAGGCGATCAACGCCTCGGCCAGGCGGCGTGACCGAGAGGCCAACGCCACGGCGATGGCAACGCCCCAGCGCTCGGACGGGGTGAGCATCCCATCGTCCAACACCGCGCTCAGGTTCGAGCGCAAGTCTTTGGCGACCTCGGGGATTTCGGCGACGACGGCGGCGAGTGCGGTCATGGGAAAAGTGAGCAGACGATCAGCAACGGTCAAGAGGGGCGTTTTGAACGCGTCTAACTGTAGATTCGTCTAATTCGTCAGCGACACGAAGAAGAGCACTATTTCGCTTTCGAGCTGCGCGTGTCAGCCGCGCTTGTGCGGGCGCGCCGACTTCTTTCCGCGCATCACCACTTGGTATTCACGCACGTCGAAGCCGCTCAAGCTGTGCACGCGGCGCACGTCGAGCGCCGACCACGGCACATCGACGATTTCCCCCGTTTCCTCGTCCAGGAAGTGGTGATGCGGATCGAGCTTGGGATCGAAGACGACCTTGCCCTCGGCCAGCACCAACTCACGGAGCAGCCCTTTTTCCGTAAATAAGTTGAGCGTGTTGTACACGGTGGCACGCGACAGCATGGGAAAGCTTCGCTTTACCTCGGCCCAAACTTGATCAGCCGATGGGTGCTCCGTCGTGTACAGCACGTAGTCGGCAACGGCCATGCGCTGCGCAGACGGCTGAATACCGTGCTCCGTCAATGCCTTCAGGGTTTCGTGCCTCACCGAATTAGATTTGGTCTAAACCTGGAGCCTGTCAAGCCCGACTGACGCGATTGTAATCTCCCAGACCTCACGGTTCCTCTTTTGCTTGATGGTCACTCACCACGCCGAAACCGCCCCAGCCTTCGGCGGCCAGGGGTGGAGCCCAGTCGAACCGCAAGCTGCCGTGCAGCTGCTCTGGCGAACGTGACCAAAGCGCTTGTCGTTTTCCCGGCACAGGCAGGGGCGCGTTTGCGGGAGGCCTAGCGGATCAGTACGGCACTTTTGAACATACCCATGCCGCACTGGAATGCCAGAGTGCGCGCTTTGTCGGTGGGAACGATCACATCGACGGGTTGCTTCAGGGGTAAAACTTGCTCGATGCCCACTTCCGGAAACACTACCTTGTCGGCGCAGGTAGCGTCTGTGGTGCGGGTGAAGCGTAAGGTGAGTTTCGAGCCGTGCTGGGTTTCGACCGCGGCCGGGGTAAACCCGCGTTCGTCTGCCGTAACGGCGATGACTTGGTCGCCGACCGCGACCACAGGTTTGGGGGTGCCGCCGGCTTCGTCCTTGCGGCAACCGGACAATAGGGGAAGCACGAGCGTAACGAGCGTGGCGAGACGGTAGAACATGACGGTTGGGTGTCGAAGAGCCTTGCCCATTCCGCCGGGGTTGGCCATGAATAATATTGCTCGGCCACGCCGTTCGCGGTGTAGTCCGCCCAAAGCTCTGTCTTCGCACCGGACAGCCCGGGCCGGAGGGGGCCTCGCCTGATCATGCCGCCCACCCTGAGCGAATTCCCCGGACCGGCGCTGCCCATCGCAGACCTTCGTGACGCGTGGTTGGTGCTGTCCAAAGCCGACCGAGCAGACGGCTTCCGGATCCTGAAGCGCTCGGATGCCGAGGAATTCTTCTTGGGCCTGACCGCGGGCGACATGGCCGAGCTGCTGCACGCCCTGCCCGAAAAGGAACGCCGAGTTTGGGTGCGCTTGCTCGCTCCGGACGACGCGGCGGATTTGCTGCAGAGCGCTCCGAGCGAGGACCGGGACAAGCTGCTCGCGTGCCTCGACGATCCAACGCGCAAAGAAGTCACCGCACTGATGGCGTACGCGGAGGACGAAGCCGGCGGGCTGATGAACCCGCGCTTCGCTCGTGTACGCCCAGACATGACGGTGGACGAAGCCGTCAGCTACCTGCGCCGGCAAGCACGCGAGAACCTCGAGACCATCTACTACGTTTACGTAGCGGACGAGCAGCAACACTTGCTGGGCGTGGTCTCGTTTCGGGAGTTGTTCATCGCCAGTTCGGACAAGCGAGTCCGTGATGTGATGGCGACCGATCTGATCACCGTGGGTGAAGAGGTTCATCAGGAAGACGTCAGTCGTCTGTTCACCGAGGAAGGCTTGATGGCCATTCCCGTGGTCGACCCGGAGGGACGCATCAAGGGCATCGTCACCGTCGATGACATCGTCGATGTCGTGCAGGAAGAAGCCACGGAAGACGCGCAGAAGTTCGGCGGTATGGAGGCATTGGAGGAGCCCTACCTGCAAATCGCTCTGGGGCGCATGATCAAGAAACGCGGCGGCTGGCTCGCGGCGCTGTTCCTAGGCGAGATGTTGACGGCCTCGGCGATGGCCTTCTTCCAGGACGAGATCTCGCGCGCAGTCGTGCTGGCGCTGTTCGTACCTCTGATCATCTCCAGCGGTGGCAACTCTGGCTCCCAGGCGTCCACGCTCGTGATTCGAGCCATGGCGCTGGGTGAGGTGCGGCTACGCGATTGGTGGCGCGTCGTGCGCCGTGAGCTGGCCGTGGGCCTGGCCTTGGGCACGATGCTGGGGGCGATCGGCTTCATCCGCATCGTCGCTTGGCAAGCCGTGAGCCCCATCTACGGGGACCACTACATGCGCGTCGCGGAGACCGTGCTCTTTAGCCTGATTGGCGTCGTGATGTTTGGCACGATTGCCGGCTCGGTGCTGCCGTTCGTGCTTCGGCGCGTGGGCTTCGACCCCGCGAGCGCCTCCGCACCGTTCGTCGCCACGTTGGTGGACGTGACCGGGCTCGTGATCTACTTCAGCGTCGGAAGCTTGATGCTGCGCGGAAGCCTACTGTAACGGCCCGGTCCGATGCGGGCGGCGGGCGCGCACGGCTGGATCGCTCGGCGCGCGCGCGGCTGTCGGAGTTGAGAGAGAGGAGAGGATCAGTAAACGAGAGGAGGGGGCAGGAAGATAGTACTCGGCTCGCGCGCGGCGCTAACGAGCCCAGTACTCAGCCTTCAGCCTCGAAGTCGTCCGCGTCTTCGTCTTCTTCGCGATCGACCTTGGCTAGCCAGCTATTTTTTGCCGCGGTGTACGCGGTTTTGGCAGCGCGCTCCAGCTCCTCACGGGTGAACGAAAGCTTTCGTTTGCCCAGTGAGGTGCCGAGGTAAGCGCTGACCTGCGCTCGAGCTTCGCGCAACGTGCCGGGCCAACCGCCGACCACCGGACGGCCCTCTTTGCGCAGCTCGTCGCACCAGCGCTGAGCCCAAAGGGTGCCCGCCGTCGTGGCGGCCTTATCGAGCAAAGCACGGCGCGCGTCGCCAGGGGCGTGGCGCGTTCCGCTCGAAGCGTTGGTCTCAGCTGCTGGACGTGACAAGGGATCGGTACTCCGGACTACCAGCGGTTCCGCCGATCGCCGCCGCGATCACCACCGCCGCCAGCGCGCTGTTGGGCAGGTC
>DATEPG010000616.1:0-41103 GCA_035273265.1 Polyangiaceae bacterium | reverse complement strand
TCGAACCCTTCTTCACCACCAAGGAGAAGGGCAAAGGGACCGGCCTCGGTTTGTCGACGGTTTTCGGCATCGTCAAGCAGAGCAACGGGCACATTTACGTTTACAGCGAGCCAGGCTCGGGCACGAGCTTCAGAATTTACTTGCCCTGCACCGATCGCGTCGTCGAGGCCCAACATTCGATGGCGCCGCTGCACGCTGCCTTGCAGGGGACAGAGAGCATCTTGCTGGTCGAAGACGACGAGCAGGTGCGCGCGGTCAATTGCGCCATTCTGAGGCGCAATGGCTATCACGTTCTCGACGCAAAGAACGGCGAGGAAGCCTTCCTTCTGAGCCAAAACTTCCAAGTCGAGATCCACCTGCTGCTCACCGACGTAGTGATGCCGCGCATGAGCGGGCGTGAATTGGCAGAACGCATCGGCCCGACTCGTCCGCAGATGAAAGTGCTGTACGCCTCGGGATACACTGCGGACTCCATCGTGCACCACGGGATGCTGGACAGCGGCATCGCATTCTTGCCGAAGCCGATCACGCCCATTTCGCTGCTGCGCCGCGTGCGCGAGCTACTTTCGACCTAGAGCAGGCGGGCACACAGCGCGCTGCGAGCTGCGCTCCCGGCTCTAGAAGCGAACCGTCGCTGGAATGTCGCGGGCATGTAACACTGCGCCCGGCATGAGCAGGCACAGTCCCGAACGCGACATGGCTCGCAGTTTCGCCCTCGATGCGCCGCGGGTGGGCGCACTTTCTTTCAGCGCGTTGCTGCTGGCTGCCTTCTTTCTGGTGCCCTACTTGCCGATGGTCGACATGCCGCAGCACGCCGCCCAAATCGCCATCTGGCTGCACTTGCACGACCCGAAATGGGCGGAGTTTCAGCTGTTCGAGCTGAACTTTCGCACGCCGTACCTGGGCGCCTACGCGCTGGCGCGCGCTCTTTCAGGCCTGGTCGGTGTCGTGCCCGCGCTCAAGGTCGTGGTTTGGCTGTCCATCGTCGGCCATTGGGCGGCGTTCGATTGGCTCGTGCGTTCGCTCGGCCACGCGCGCTGGCTCGGCTTGCTCGGCTTGCCGCTCGGCATGGGCTACGGCTTCTACTTCGGCTTCATCAGCTTCATCGGCGCGCTGCCATTCGGGATTTGTGCAATTTGCCTGGCGCTGCGCCATCGCGCCCAGCCCTCGCTCGCATCCGGACTCTGGCTCGGCACCGCGCTGTGCGCCACACTCTCCACCCACGGTTTCGCGCTCGGACTGACCCTGGTGCTGGTCGCGCCGCTGTTGCTTCGCGGCGCAGGGTCGCTCTTTGCGCGCGGAGCTCCCTTGCTCGCGCCGGCATTGCTGATGCTGGTTTGGCTGGTGCCGGGTTCCTCGGCGCGCAGCATCGGATTGACGGTCTGGGACCCGCGTTTTTGGGAACTGAGACAAATACCTGGACTATTGCTGGCGTCCTCGGGCGCAGACCATGGCGCTAGCGCGCTTGGTGTGGTCGTTCTGGGCATCGTGCTGCTCTCGCTCGGACGGCCAAACCGCGAGCCGGAGCGCTTGCTACCGCTGCTCGTGATGCTGCTCGGCTATTGCTTGTTCCCGCTCAGCTTGGGCGGCTTCACCCCTCTGCATCCACGCTTTGCGGCGTTCCTGGTGCCCAGTGTGCTGCTGGCATTCCAGCCCAGCGCCGCGCTGCGCTCGCCGTACTTGGATGGTCTGATCGCCGTGACTTGCGCAGTCTGGTTTTGCTTATTCGCGATTCGCCTGCAGCGTTTTGCTCGCGAAACGCAGCCGATCGTCGACTTCGTCGAGCGCATGCCGCAGAGCCTGTACATTCGGCCGCTGATCTTCGAGCGCGAAAGCAACGCGTTCCCGGGGCTGCCGGCCATGCTCCATCTGTCCGCGTACTACGTGCCCGAGAAGGGCGGCTACCAAGGCTATTCATTTGCCATGTATCCGACCAGCGTCGTCCGCTACCATCCGGAGATCGAGCCAACGATGAACTACGCTGCCGAATGGCACCCGGAATGGTTCTCGGCGGCCGACGAGCTCGGCGGCTATCACTGCTTTTTGGTGCACAGCTCCGTCGATCGTTCGGCCGAGCTATTCGGTGCGCAGCTCGATCAATTGAATTTGGTATTTCATGAGCAAGGTTGGTGGGCCTACGCTCGGCGTTGATCGCACGAGCAGCAGCCTCGGGAGAAGAAACAGCGTGAACTATCGTTTGGCAGACGTCGCCCAAGACATACGGCCCACAGCTGAAACTGGCCCTGAAGTCACGCTCGAGGATTTCAAGCGCTACTTTCCGCACACGCCAGCGGCGCTGTGCATCAAAGAGTGTGCTCGTCTGTCGGTAATGCGCCGCTACGCCTGCCCCGGTCCGGTGCTCGATGTTGGTTGCGGGGACGGCCTGTTCGCGCGCATGGCCTTCGACGACGTAGACGTTTGGGGCATCGATATCGACGCCGCCGAAGGCCGCTGGGCAGCGGCCAGCAAAGCCTACACACAAGTGATCCTTGGGGATGTCACGAAAGTGACGTTGCCCGAGACCTTCTTTGCCACGTGCGTGGCCAACTGCTCGCTCGAGCACGTGCCACGCATCGATCTCGCCCTGAAAAACATCTTGCGCTCGTTGCGTCCGGGCGGTCTCGCTTACTTGTTCGTGCCAGCTGCTGGCTGGGCGCGTCACTTGACGAGCGCTCGGGTACTGACCGAGTTGGGCGCGCCAGCGCTGGGCGCACGTATCGAAAGCTCGATCGACCACGTCTTCAAGCACCACCACCTCTATGACGCGCAGGGTTGGTGTCGCGTGGTGGAACAATCAGGGCTAGAGGTCGTGGAGGCCGTGCCGGTGCTCTCGACCGCAACCACGGTCGCCTTCGAGGCCTTCCTGCTGCCCTCCTTGGCGGGACTCCTGAACAAGCGCCTGACCACCCGTTGGACCAACTTTCCTTCCGCTCGGAAGTGGTTCGCACGCCCGGTGTATGAAGCGATCCGGGCAATCATGGACCGCTCCGATCCCTCGCCCACGGGCGAGTTTTTGATGGTCGCTCGGCGCCCGGAGTCGTGATGGGCGAAGCAGTCGACTATTTTTCGAATCACCGCTTCAAGCTGCGTTTCCCTTGGCGCCTGTACCACCAACCGATCGTGCGTGAGCTATCGAGCGCGCTCTCCGCTTCGGTCGGGGTGGAGGTACTCAATCTCGGCTCAGGACCTTTCTTCGAGTTATCGGAGCTGCCCCAGCTCGGCAAGCGCTTCACGCTGTGCGACATCGACCCGCGCGCGCTCAGCGTCGCGCGCGAGATCCACGGCGCGGCTCTCGCAGGCACCGATACCCTGATACCGGGAGCTCCTCTTCCCTATCCGAGCGCACACTTCGACGCGGTAGTGTCGATGGACGTGGTCGAGCATCTGGTCGACCCACTGCCCTGGTTGGAAGACGCCTTGCGCGTGCTCAAACCGGGCGGTCTGCTGTTTCTGACCACGCCAAACTATGCCTCGCGCTCGCTCCGCGCGATCGAAAATACCGCGCTCGAAGCGATCGCGCGCGCCCAAGGATTCAGCCGCAAGGACCTGCACCCGAGCAAGCTCGACACGCCCAGGCTACTCTCGCTGTTGGCCCGCGCAGGCTCGAAAAACGCGGTCATCAAGCAGATCTCGTTCGGTTGGGTGCTGGCGGCCTACGCCTGGCGGTGACCGCCGCTCGCTGAATCAACGACAGGGCGAATCCTAGTGATTGGTGCCGCGGGTGACGGTTGCGCGATCGAAGTACGAGTAGCTCCGCTTGCTGCCAGCCATGGTCAGCCTCTTCTCGACCAGGGACACACCGTACACCCCCGGCGCGAGGGGGCGCGCGCAGCCGGGATCGTCCGGGCCACAGGTTCGCCGGAGCCGGATCGGCCCTGAGCGGTGAGTCAGCTGCTCGAGGTGATGGTCGGAAGCGTCACCCGCCAACGCTTCAGTCAACACTCGGCCATCCGCCGCCTCGAATGGCACGGCCAGCACGGCTGCCACGGTGGGCGCCACGTCGACGTTGCTGCTCGGCAAGCGATCCTCGAAACCCGCTTTGAAATGGGGTCCGCGCGCGATCAACACGTTATGGACGTCGCGCGGACTGAACGACCCGTGCATCCCGCGATAGCGCTGGGCGCTGGCGTATTCGGTGCCTGGCACTGCCGCGTTTCCACCCGTCACCGCTGCATCGTCCCAGTCGAAGCTGACGATCAAATCGGGCGTCGGGGGTGAGCTCTGCTGGCCCTCGGCGTTGATCGCGGTGAGCGGGAGAGTACCGGCTATCGCTCCGTATCTACTGTGTACGAAGATCGCTCCGTAAACGCGGTGTTCCGAAAGCGCGCGTGTCAACGCCGCGACTGTCGCTGGAGCATGATCGAGCACGTAGAAATACTCGGAGCCGCCGTTGGCCGCGATCACGATCGAATCGCTCGGGGCCTGCGCCGGCACTCGAAAAGCGGGCATCGAGTAGTGCAGTGTGGGAGCCTGAATCTTGCCAGTGGGGGTCCGCGCGGGCGACGCCGAGCAGCTTCCGTTTCGGTCAATACGCGTCGGGTAGACGAGCGAACCGTCCCTGCGAATGCCGGACAGCACGGGATCGAACAAGCAACTACCCCCGTCGTAGACGTGCTTGAAGCCCGCGCGCGTGAGCAAGTCTGCGCTGCGAACATCACCCGAAACGGCATAACCCTGGGCGTCGAGCGCGCCCACGACGCCCTGGCCATCAGCCTGCCCTTTCAGCGCGCGCAGGGGAAAAACCGTCGGATCGCCCGCGACCGTGCTGTGCCCATGATCCGAAACCACGATCAAATCGCTGGTATCGCGCAAGCCGAGTTCGACGAGTTTGGACTGTAAGTTGCCGAGCAGCTGGTCTTGGTCGCGCAGGGAGTCTTGGTAATTGGGCGACCCGGGACCAAATTGGTGCTCGGTCGAGTCTGGGTTGCGCAGCCAGATGATCGAAAGCTCAGGCTCGAACTTGGGCAGCACGAACTCGAGAAAAACGCGCATCAGGTAGCCATTGGCAGCGTTGTGCGCCGAGCCTGCGCTGGCGCGGGGGTCGGGCGTGGCTCCGTCCGCGAGCCGAATCTGCCGCTCGGCGATGGACGCCGTGGGTCTACCGTTGCTCGGATCCAAGGTCAGGACCTGCCCCGCGGAATACGGATAGCGCGCCGCGTTTGCTGGCAACGCAAAATTGGCTGCTTGCAGCTGCTGCGCAAAGCCAAACGGCAGCGCAACGTTCTCGTCGAGCAGCACGCTCAGCGTGTCGTCCGGGCGAAGATCCTGTAAGAACACAGGACCGATCTTGCCGATCGCTGCCGTGCGCAGACCCGCGGCGTGTGCGGCTTCGAATAGCGTTTGGACTGCAAACACGCCACGCTTGCCGCGCCCGCGGTAGAAGCGGTCCAGCGCCTGCAAAACGCCGTGATCTTCGGTGAACACCGGCTGCGAGAAGTCGATCGCTTTGCCGTCCGCGTTTTGACCGACCGGCCCGGGTTGGTACTCGGTATTGCCGTAGAAGCCGTGATGCGCGGGGTACGCGCCGGTCGCCAGCGCTGCCGCGTTCATCATCGTGAAGGTAGGATAAACGGAGTGATGATCGCTGAAGTTCACTCCCTCGCGATCGCGAAGCCGAGCCAAATTCGGAGTGATTTCCTGGCTGATGGAGTCCGGGCGCAGTCCGTCCCAAACGCAGATGATCACTCTGGGTTTCGCAGGCTTTGGCTTCTTCTCTGCCGGGCCAGCGGCCGTCGTCACGCTCGCCTTGGCGATTGGCCGCGCGTCGGTCCGTTCACCGCTGGGGCCGGTCTGCCGCGGCGCGGCGGCACACGAGGCCAAAAGGCCAACCAAGGGGAGCAACGAGGCACACTCCCGAAAGCATGTGCGCGCTCGCTCTGGCGACAGCTCGGAACGCGCGTTCAAACAGAGGACCATGACCAGGAGCAATACCAAAATCCGGACCTCCCAATGTGACAGACGCGTGTCACGTTCGGCTGCGCGCAGGCGGCTGATTCTCAGTAAGATGGCGGATAAGTTGCGATGAAAAAGCAAGAGGCGGTTCACCAGGCCCTGAAGGCCGCACTCGATTCCTGGAATTGGCGGCCTCCGAGTCCGCACATCGTCGGGCACCCGTCGGAAGCGATCATCGAGCCCGGCCTACGCACCGAACTCTCGACCACCGTGTTCAGCGGCGAGGCGAAGGAGTGGCTCCGTTACTTGAGCCTGCCTGCCAGCGCGCGTTTCGAGGCTGATCTACGGGTAAGGGTGCACTTTCAAGCCGAATTTCGGATGGTGGCGTTCGAGGCCGAGAACGACGACTCGCGCTGGCTCGCCGATCTGCTCGCGCTCGGCCTGCGCAAGGCGCGCAAGCGCCTGGAGGAGAAGCCCAAGGTCTTGCACGTGTTCGAGGATCTGCTGTTTGGCAACGCCAAGCGCGGTGACCGCACCGTCATCGTGCGGCTCAGCCCGGACGTGCCGAGCGACGGCACTCGTGAGGTGCCGCGCGATGGCGTGAGCCGCCATGGCGAGACGCGCATCGTGCTGCACTCGCGACTGGCGCGCTACGTCAACGAAGCTTTGACCGCCGGCCCACGAAGCAGTGACCAGGTGCTGGGTCTGTGTTGGCCACTGGTGTCACGCTTCGTTTCGCAGCTCGGCTATCCGGAGTCGCCGCGCGACCGCTTCGTCGAGAAGATCGAGGTCTTTTCTCGAATCACCTTCGTCTCGATCAACGTCTTGTACGAATCACGCAAATCCGGCCACCTGATCCCGACCATCGCTGGCTCGGTTTACGAAGACATGGTGAGCGAGTCGAGCGGTATCCCTCGCCGCGAACTCATGGATCGCCACCCGTACTTTCGTATGCTCAACAAACTGGGCTTCTTGCTACGCGGGCACGGCTTCGGCGGCGACGCGGCGGAGGTGCGGATCGCCGCCAGCGAGTATTTGGACACCGTCTATCTACGGCTCAGCTTGGCGGGCGCCATGCCCGAGGTGGCGCCCGCGATGGCGCCCATGGATTTCGAACGAATTGGCCGTAAAGTCCGCACCACGAAGCCGCAGCTCGGCTCCTTCGGCATCATCGACAGCGAGGATCTGGAAGCTTGGAGGACGGTCGAAGGTCCATTCCGGGACGTCGGCTTCACTTTGCTTCGTCAACTGGGGATGGGCGAGTTCGGGCGCGTGTACGAAGCCCTGAACGATAGCAGCTCGAACTATCCGGGGCGCGTGGCGCTCAAAGTCGACCGCATCGTGGGCAAGAAGAAGAACGCCATTTTGGAGGCCGAGGAAGCCATGTTCGTGGGGCGCGCCTTGGCCCGCTCTCCGCATCTGATGCGCCTGTACGACACCGGCAAGCTCAAGGGACAGCGCTTCACCTACCACGTATTACAGCTGATCAACGGCGACACGCTCGACAACCTGGTCGGCGTCACGGGCACGGAGCACGCCAGCGTCAGCCGGCCACCGAGCGCTCGCGCCTCCGAAGGCGAAGCCGCAGCCGAGTTCGATCGCGCGGTCAGTTTGCGGACCGGCGAACTGTGGCGCCGGCAGCGCATGGCACTTCCGTTCACACACGCGCTCTCACCGGCCATGGTCATGGATCTTTTGACTAGCGTGCTGCTCTGGATGGAGACCGTGCACGACGTGGGCTACGCGATCAACGACTTGAAGAACGGCAATCTGATGATGAGCCGCCGCGGCCAGCTCAAGGGCATCGACCTCGACTCGTACGCCCCGGCGCACTCGCCGAAGGACAAAGTCACGGACTTCATGTTCCTGGCCGTGTCGGTGATTTTGCTCTTGTTCAGCGCACCAGTAGCCAATCGCGGCCGCAATGTACCGTGGGAAGCCTTGATCGAGAGCGAAGCGCGGCTGCGCTCCGGGTTGAGTGAGGCCTGGCCATTCGGCAACGTCGAGCTGCAAAGCGACGGGCGCGTCAGCCGCGAGGAGCTGACGACCGTGCTAGTCGACCTCGTGCACCGCAGCCGGCACTTGATTTACAGCAAGCGTCCCGAGCTATTTTCTCACGACATCGCGCGCATGGTCAGCGTGAAGCACCGGCTGCTCAATGAAGAACTCGTGATCGACTAGTGCGGGAACTCCGCGCGGCGCGAGCTGCGATGCTGGGGCGCGATCGCCCCTCTCAAAGGAACCAGCCGATCTTGAAGTTGAACGTCGGCAGCGGCGTACGGCCCACCCTGTCCAAGGTGTGACGCACCTTCTCGTCGTTCGGATTGATGAAGTCCCTTCGGATGATCGCTTCGGCCTCTGAAGAGCCTTGCGGCAAGCCGACGGCCACCGTGTTGAATTGGACCTCGGTGGGCGCGATCGGAATTTGCGCGCCGATGTCGACGCCGATCGCAAAGCCTACGTCGAAGATTTTCAGGAAACCGATCTGTGGAGTGAGCACGAGCGTGCGAACGGTAGCGTAACTGGTCACGTCGATCGTCGCACCCGCCGCCTGGAAGCGGTTGACGAGCGTGCCGTCGATCTGCGCGTAGCCGACGCCCGTGCCCAAGAAGAACGAGCCGCCAAACGGGTAGATGTGCCCATAAACGTCGTATTCTTGATATTTTTGTGCGGCTTCGCCGTAGTATTTGATCTTCACGGTCGGGATCAGCCCGACGTTCACGCCCGCGCCGAAGAAGCGCGTGAGCTTCAGCTGAGCGCCGAAACTCACTACCTCGGGCAGACCGGTTCCGAGCAGAACGCCAATGCGGAACGGGCCGAGTAGTCCGCCCTTGTTTTCATCCTCCTTCGAACCCTCGCCGTCGTAAGCGGCGCGCGAGACGGCCTTAGCCGGTACCACGCGCACCTCTTCGGGCGGTGGCGATGATGGCATCGGTTGCGGCTTTGCGATTTCACGCGTCGGGGCGGGCAAAGGCGCGAACGCCGCGCTGCCGGCGGGCGGCCCGGAGTTTGGCGTCGCGCCTTGGGACGGTGGCGTGGGCGTTGCCGCTGGCGTCGGTTCCGCGATTGACGGCGCTTGGTTGGGCGGCCCGGGTTCAGTCGGCGTGGGCGCAGGCGGATCGGGCGCAGGGGGAGCAACCGCTGGCGCATCCGGAGCGATCGGCGCTTCCAGCGCGTCTGCGGCGCTCTGCGCGAGCGCCGGACCGACGCTCGAAACCTGCGCCAAGCAGGCCGCCAGGGCCACGAGCGTGAATCTAGGGAAGCTGCCGGGGAAACCGAAGACGAGACGACCACTCATGAAGTGGGCTCAGTGTAGTACTCCTCGCGCTCGGCCGCGCTCCCCGAAAACTTTCAGCTGAACTCACCACGAATGTAGGCTTTGGTGCGCTCTTCCCGCGGATCTCCGAACAATTCCGCGGACGGCCGGTATTCAATCAGATAGCCGGTGCGCCCGCCCGCGCTGGTGTCGACGAACAGAAACGCAGTGCGGTCGGCGACGCGTTGAGCTTGCTGCAGATTGTGCGTCACGATCGCGATTGTGTACTTTTCTTTCAGCTCGAGCATCAGCTCCTCGACGCGCCGCGTGGCGATCGGGTCGAGCGCCGAACACGGCTCGTCCATGAGTAGCAGGTCCGGTTCGACGGCGATTGCCCGCGCGATGCACAGGCGCTGCTGCTGGCCGCCGGAAAGCGAGAGCCCGCTGCTGTGCAGCTTGTCCTTCACCTCATCCCAAAGCGCCGCGCTGCGCAGCGCCTTTTCGATGCGCTCGGCATGGTCGCCCTTGAAGTTGTTGAGCTTCAGGCCGAAGTCCACGTTCTTGTAGATGCTCATCGCGAACGGGTTCGGCTGCTGGAAGACCATACCGATCGATCGCCGCACCGCCACCGGGTCGACCTCCTTGGCGTAGATGTCCTGACCACGGTAGTGCACCGAGCCCGTGAGGCGAAAGCCGGGCACGAAATCGTTCATGCGGTTCAAGCTGCGCAGCACGGTGCTCTTGCCGCAGCCAGAGGGCCCAATGAAGGACGTGATCTCGTTGGGCACGATCGGAATGTTGGTATCACGCACCGCCAGGAAGTTGCCGTAGTGCAGGGTCCTGATGCGGCAATCCATGACTACCCCGGGGTCGCCGCCCGCGCGAACGGCAAGAGTCGCGCTGGCGCGCTCGGAGTCGAGTTTGGAGTCGTTCACGGCCGGAGACAGGGGTTGAGTGATCATGGCACATCCTCGGTTTTGGTGAGGCAGGCAAAGACTCAGTGTTCCTCGGGACGCCGCGTAGCGACCTGGGCGATGACATTGAGCACTAGGACGATCGTCACGAGTACCAGGGACGCCGCCCAAGCCAGGGAAACTTGCTGCTCGAACGGGCTACCCGCAAAGTTGTAAATCAGGACAGAGAGCGACGCGATTGGTTCCAGCAGCTTGCCTTCGAACCAGTAGTCGCTGAAGAGGCCGGTGAACAAGAGCGGCGCTGTTTCACCGAGCGCGCGCGAGAGCGCCAACATCACGCCCGTCAACATGCCGGGTATGGCGGTGGGGATCACGATCCGCAGCACGACTTGCGCCCGGGTAGCCCCCATCCCGAACGCGGCCATCTTCATTTTACTCGGCACCGCACGCAGCGCCGATTCACTAGTCAGCATCACCGTCGGCACCATCAGTACGGCCATCGCCGCGCCGCCAGCCAAAGCGCTGAACGAGCCGGTCGTGACGACCACCATCGCGTACGCAAACACGCCGGCCAGAATCGAGGGCAAGCCCGTGAGCACTTTGCCGCAGAAGCGCACCACAGTGGCAAGCTTCGATTCGTCGCCATACTCCGCCAAATAGACCGCGCCCATGAAGCCGAGCGGCAGCGCAATACCGGTGGAGACCAGCACCACGACGAACGTACCCAGGATGGCGTTGCCGATGCCGCCGCCCTCCATGCCCGCCCCCGGCGTGAGCTCGGTGAACAGGCTGAGCCTGAGCGAGGCCGCGCCCTTGACGAGTAGCATGTACAGCACCGAAAACAGCGGAAACATCGCGAACACGCTGAGCGCGATTGCAAGCACGGTCAGCCCAGTGTTGACCAGCGTGCGTGGCTCGCTGAGCGAGCGACGAAACGATCGATTGCCTGCAGGCAATCCTGGTGAGTTCGTGGCCAGCTGGGCCATCAGCCGAGTCCCTTCAAGTCACGGGTCGTTCGCATCATGATCAATGACCCGAGCGCGTTCACCGTCAGCGTGATGAACATCAGCACGAGCGCGGCGTACATCAGCGCGCCGACTTCCACCTGGTTCGCTTCGGGAAAGTGATTGGCGAGCAGCGCGGCCAGGGTATTTCCCGGAGAAAACAAGGACCAACCAAAGACGTTGGCGTTGCCCACGAGCATCGCCAGCGCCATCGTTTCCCCGAGAGCGCGACCAAAGCCCAATACCAGTGCGCCGAAGATGCCGCCCACGGCGGTCGGCAAGGTGACATTGAAGATGACTTCCCAACGCGTCGCGCCCAGGCCGTAGGCTGCAGCCGCCAAACGCTTGGGCACCGCGGCCATCGCCTCACGCGAGATGGCGGTCACCGTGGGCAAGATCATGATCGATAGCACCAGCGAGGCGGGCAAGATCCCGGGTCCGCTCAGGCGCGTAGAAAAGAACGGGATCGAACCCAGGTGCTCATGCAGCCAGCCCGCCGGGCCGCGTACCAAGGGCACGAGCACGAAGATCCCCCACAAGCCGTAAACGACGCTGGGGATTGCCGCCAAGAGCTCGATGACGTTCTTCATCACCAGCTCCACGCGGCGAGGCAAGAAGCCCTGGCTCAGCACGATCGCCACCGTGATGCCCAAGAACCCGCCAATCCCGAGCGCCAAGATCGAGGTGTAAAGGGTGCCCAGGATCTCGGGCAAAATGCCGAAGTGGGCGCGGTTTGCGTCCCACGTCGAGGTAGTGAAGAAGCCGAAGCCGTAGTCTGCAATGGCCGTCTTGGCGTGGCGCAGCACCTCGAAGACGACGGCGCCCAAGAGCAGCACTACGCCTGCACCGAAGGTATGAGCGACGTACTTGAACGAGACGTCGAAGGTCTTCTGCCAAGGGCTCGGAGGACGGGACACCGGCGAGCAAAAGGCTTCCGTGAGGTCGGAACCTCCGGCGGATTGCTTCATGCCAGTGTCTGCCATGTTCTTCCTCCGAGCACGCTGGGCGCGCCGCTCACTCGATGGTGTCGACGGCTTTGAGCACGTTGCTGGCGACGGCCTCCGGCAACGGGACGTAGAATAGGGCTTCGGAAAGCTTCTGACCGTCGGTCAAACTCCACTCGAGTACGCTCTTCAGCGCGGCGCTCTTGGCCTTGTCGTCGTACTTCTTGTGCGCGAGGATCCAGGTATAAGTGACGATCGGGTAGGAATCGTCGCCCACGGGGTCGGTGACCCAAGCGCGGTTGTCCGCCGGCAATTCCACCGCTGCCAGCGCCGACGCCGAACCCTTGAGCGACGGAGCTACGAATTTTCCAGCCTTGTTTTCGAGCAGTGCGCTCGGCTGTTTGCTGCTCGCGGCGAAAGCGTACTCGACGTAGCCAATCGCACCCGGGGTTTGGCGGATCTGCGCGGCCACGCCGTCGTTCTTGGCACCACCAACACCCACGGGCCACTCCACGGATTTGCCGACGCCAGGGCCCGCCTTCCACTTCTCACTGATGGCGGCCAAGTGTTGCGTGAACACGAAGGTAGTGCCGCTACCGTCCGAGCGGTGCACGACCGAGATTTCCAGCTTGGGTAGCCTGGTGCCCGGATTCGTGGCAGCAATCTTGGGGTCGTCCCACTTCTTGACCGTGCCGAGAAAGATCCCGGCGTAAACTTCGCGGGATAGCTTGAGCTCGGTCACGCCTTCGAGGTTGTAGGCGAGTACGATGTTGCCGGCAGTCATGGGCAGCAAGATCACGTTGCCTTTGGCTTCTTTGATCTCGTCGTCCGTCATCGCCGCGTCACTCGCGCCGAAGTCGGTCTGTCCGGCAATGAAGGCCTTGATGCCCGCGCCGCTGCCGGTCGATTGATAGTTGACGCGCACGTCTTTATTCTTCTCGCCAAACTCGCGGAACCAGCGCGAGTAAAGCGGTGCGGGGAAGCTGGCTCCGGACCCTTGCAGCGTGACCGGGCCGGCGACGGCCACGGGCGCCGTGGCGCTCGCAGCGCCCTCCGGGGGGGCGGCATTTTTCTTGCTACAACCGAGCGAAAACCCAACTAAGCCGATGAACGCGACGGTCGTCGTCGCCAGGCGTGTAACCGAGATCATGTGTCGACCTTCCTCGTCGCTCGAGACTGACTTGCTGAGCTGGGTGGTACGCGATCTCGAGCGACGAGTCATGGCGCGAAAAGCTCTGCCATCAAATCGTTACACAACGACCCCGAGCATACCGACCTGTCCGTTCAGTACTCGAGCTAAGCGACGGCGCGCTTGGCTTCGGATGGCTCGCTCTTGAGTACCACGCCAAACTTCGTGCCCACTCCAGGTTTGCTTTCGACGTTCACGCTTCCGCCCATGGCCTCCACCATGTGCTTGACTATCGAGAGACCGAGGCCCGTGCCACCAATGTCGCGTGAGCGCCCCGCGTCGACGCGGTAGAAGCGTTCGAACAAGCGAGGCAGGTGGCGCGCTTCGATGCCGGGGCCGTTGTCCTCTACGAGCAGCTCGACGCTCTGCTCATGCGCGATTGCGCGCAGCACAATCGTGGCATTGGGGCAGTATTTGACGGCATTATCTACCAGATTCGTGAGCACGTGCTCGAGTGCGCGGCGATCCGCGAGCACTCGCGGCAGCGCCTCTCGGGCTTCGTTCTCGAGCACGGTACCGCGCTTGGCAGCCCGCTCGCTGAACAAGCTCAAAACTTGGTCGTACACGCGGTCGATGTCCAGCGCCTCGATATCCAGCTTCAAGCCGCGCGACTCGATGCGCGACAGGTCCAACAGATCTTCGACCAGATCATGCAAGCGTTCGGCGTTGCGCTCGATGATGCCGATGAATGCGCGCGCCGCGACCGGGTCGTCGGCAGCGGCATTCTGTAGGGTTTCGGCGGCCGAGCGCACTGCGGTTACCGGAGTGCGCAGCTCGTGCGAGACGTTCGCCACGAATTCACGGCGCAGCGATTCCAAGCGCCGGACCTCGGTGACGTCCACGAACACCGCGAGCAGTCCGCCCTGCCCCCCCGGCAATTGCGCCGCGCGCACCAATAGCCGACGGGGCTGCAGGGATCCGAAGTCGATCTCACGAGTCACCGGCTCGAGCGATCGACGCCCCTGATCGAGTAGCTCCTTGAGCTCGGCGTGGCGCACGACCTCGAGCACGGTCTTGCCCACCGAATCCGGCCCCACGAGTAGCATCTCGCGCAGCGACGGGTTGAGCACGAAGATGTGCCCAGCACGGTCCAAGAGCAGCACGCCCTCTTGCATGCTGGCCAAGATCCCACCCAAACGATCTCGCTCTTCCCGTAGCTCGCCCAGCGTGCGAGACAGATTTTTTGCCAATTGGTCGAGCGCACGGCCGAGTTCGCCGAATTCATCGTCGCCCGTTTGGCGAGCCCGAGTGGTCAGATCGCCGTCAGCCATCCGCCGCGCGACCTCGGTCAGCGACCGCGCAGTGCGCGAGGCCAGCTCGGCCGCCAGCGTGGAAACGACGATCGCCGCTGCCAGCGCAAGGGCGGTTGCAACGCTCAAGGTTTTGGCCAGCTCGGCGCGGGCGTCGTCGACTTCCGTCAGGGGCAACGCAACGCGCGCCACACCAGCAAGCTCGTCGGCGCGCGAGAATGGCACTGCGACGATCAGCATGTGCGCATCGACGACCGATGCGTAGCCAGGAGATGCACCCACGAGCGACAACGCTCCGCGCACCTCGGGGCGATCAGCGAGCCGCACCGGCTCGGCGTGTTGGTGCGATTCACCTAGGACCTCGCCGTCTTTGCGCAGCAAGGTGACCTCAGCGTTGGCGCGCTGACCGAGATCCCTCGCCAAGTCGTGCCAGCGCGGTTTATCTTCCCAGAGCGCGTACGACGACTCTGCGCCGAGCGCGACTAGTTTCGCGCGCACGATCAACTCGGCTCGCACGCGCTCCGTGAGCTCGCGTTCCAAGCGATCGCTCGAGTACGCGTAGGCCACGACGACGGACACGATGATCACGCCGAGCGAGATCAGGAAAAGCTTGGCGCGGATCCCGAATTTCAAGTCGTAGCCTCGTCGGGGCTACCGACGAAGCGATAACCCACGCCACGCACTGTTTCCACGTAGTCACGCGCCGCTTCTAGCTTTTCGCGCAAGCGCTTGACGTGGGTGTCGACGGTCCGCGTCGTGATGTCGGCTTGAATTCCCCACACGTCATCCAGCAGCGTGCTGCGCGTTTGAACTCGGTTCTTGCGATCGTAGAGCGTAACGAGCAGCTTGAATTCCAGTGCTGTGAGCTCAATCTCCAAGCTCTCCACCCAAACCCGGTGAGCTTCACGATCGATTTTGAGTTTGCCGAACTCGATCGTAGCCTCCAAGTCCTTTGGCTCGGTCTTGCCGCGACGGACGATGGCCTGGATGCGCAGCAAGAGCTCGCGCACACTGAACGGCTTGGTAACGTAGTCGTCGGCGCCCAGCTCGAAGCCGACCACCCGGTCGATCTCCTCACCGCGAGCCGTCAGCATAATCACGTTGATCCCCTTGGTGGCCGCCGCGTCTTTGAGCTGTTTGCAAACCTCAGTCCCGGCAATGTCCGGAAGCATCAGGTCGAGCAGCACGACTTCGGGCTTTTGCTCGCGCGCAATGCGCAGGCCTTCCCTGCCCAGCTTGGTCACGAATACTTCGTGGCCGGCCTGGCGCAGGTTGTACTCCAGGACCTGCTGGAGGTCGGGTTCGTCCTCGACGATCAGAATGCGTGTCATCCGAGAAACCGGGTACCGGGAAATTGTGACGATTGCGTGGCGACGAGGTAGCACTCCTGGATAAACGCCCAGGCGAGCCCATTCTAGCCCCAAACTGGCCGACCGGGCAGTCCGCTAGGCGCGGGCCACCAGGGGCTCGCGATTCCCCGGGCGTTGTTCTGGGGAGAGTCGTGAACCCTCGCCGATCAGCATGGTGTGACCGCGCCAGGTGACCTGACGCCGCACGGCGCCAACTAGCCACACCCCCCACATGCCAATGTCCTTGAGCAGCATCAGGGGTAGCTCGGAGAACCGTGGGAAGGCGCCGTTGATCAGCCGAATCAACCAGGCATCGGACAGGTATTTCGCCGCCAACGCCAGGGCGCTCATTTGGGCGAGCCAGTCATTGCTGACGAAGTGGGCCTGGGCCCCGGACGCGAGCAACAGCAAGACCAGCACGAGTAGCGGTCCGGGATAGAGCAGGGGCTCCCCCCAATATAACCGGGCGGCTAAGCGCCGGCGCATTTGCGCCCAACGCAAGTGCCGTGCTGCAAACTGGGGCACGCTTCGCCTGACGTTGATCGTGCGGAGCACATGCGCAGAGAGCGCAACGCGCAGCCCGGCAGCCTCGAAGGCTTGCCCGAGCACGTAGTCTTCTGCAAGCACGTCGCGTACCGATGCGAAGCCGCCAATTTTATCCAGGTCCGAGCGCCGGAACAGCATCGACTTGCCGATCACACAGGGGTGGGCCGCCAGTACGTCCGCGCCGCACACAGCGCACGCCACGTAGGCCGCTAGGTGTAGATTCTCGAGCCGTGCTCCCAGGCTCTTGCCCCCTGTGCCCGAGAGCACGCTCGAGACCAAGCCGACTCGCGGATCAGCGAGTTCCGCCACCAGCGCCCGTAGATAATCGGGGTCGGGGCGCACGTTCGAATCCGAGATCAGCAGCAGATCGTGCTCCGCGCGCTCGCTCAACGCGCTCAGATTGCTGACCTTCGGGTTCATGCCCAGGGCCGGCATGCCTGCGACGATCCGAATTTTCACGTCCGGAAAGTCACGCCGCAGAGCGCGTGCCACGCTCAACGCGGGGTCATCGGGATCCTCGGCGCCCAGCACCAACTCGAACTCGGGGTAGTCCTGCCGGGCGAGCGAGACCAGGTTCTCGTACAGACCCTCGTCCACTCCGCACAGCGGCTTCAGCACCGAAACCGGCGGCGTGATTCCGAGCCGATGCTTGGTGTCGCGCGCTTTCACGCGCTGCACGGCAACGTGCGTGGCGACCGTCAGGAACAAGGAGAAGCTCGTAAGTAGCAAGATGGCGAGCAGTCCCCAATCCGGGACCGCCATGCGTGTTAGGTCCATTTGCGCTGCCTCCGCTGGTGGAGTCTGCGGTGCCCGGATGGCAAACCTGCAAAGTGCAGGCAACAAGCAGGCGCACCCAAGCAACGACTTCGTGGCGCGTGCCGAACGCACCCGCCGGCGGAGGGAACGAGCTTGGTGTGTCCGCGATAGTCACCTCCGCCGGCGGAGGTGGAGGAGGCGACTTGGACATTGAATGTCCTAGCGCAAGTTGCGGGGTGCGAACCGTGTGATAGCTCAAATGAATGAGGGAAGAGGGGCAAATTCGAGCATTGGGAGACGACGAGCTATTGGCCGCGCTGACCGGATTAGTGCAGCGCGACAACGAGCTCCTCGCGGAATTGCTGGCGCACTTGGCGGAGCTCGATCAGCGTCGTCTGTACTTGGATCTCGGCTTTCCGTCGCTGCACGCCTACTGCACGTCCGCGCTTGGAATGTGCGAGTCGACAGCGGGTCGGCGCATCACCGCCGCGCGCGTATGCCGCAAATTTCCCGACGTATTGGCGCGAGTTGCCAAGGGCGATTTGCACCTTTCGGCCGTGTGCTCGATGAGTCCGCATTTGGATTGGAACAATGCGCCCGAGCTGATCGAAACATGCAGCAACCAGAGTCGGCGGAAAGTCGATGAGATCTTGGCGGCGCGGTTTCCGCGCGCGGATGTTCGAGAGAAGGTCCGGCTCGACCCTCTATCAGTCGATAAATACGGCCTTCACTTCACGATTGACGCAGAAGCGCTCGAGGAACTCGAGCGCGTTCGCGCGTTGGCGCGCCATCGATTGCCCGGCGGGGAGTTGTCGGAGTTGTTCAAGCTAGCGATGCGGACTTTGCGCATGGAGCTAGAAAAGCAGCGCTTTTCGGCTGGAAAGAAGAAGCCAGGACGCAGCGCACCTGCGACTGACTCGACTCCACCAAAGTCCGACTCGATCGAGGGCGCAGTGGCGCAGCACCCGCCGGCGGAGGCGGAAGTGGCGCAAAAGCCTGTCGCGCGGCGCCCTTCAGCGGAGGTGGCGCGGGAGGTCTATGCGCGGGACGAGGGGCAATGCACCTTTGTCGCACAAGACGGACGGCGCTGTGGCACACGTGAATTTCTCGAATTCGATCACATCACCCCCAATGCATTGGGGGGCGAGCCGACGGCTGTCAATCTACGGCTGCGTTGTCGACCCCACAATCAGCTGTACGCGCGGCAGCGCTATGGGGAGCAACACATGGCCCAAGCCGTCGCTCGGTCCCGTGCACGGCGCAACACAGCCGCGTGACTAGCCGACGTCGAGCGCTTCCAGCATCGGAGTCTCGGCGAAGCGATAACCAACCCCACGAACCGTCTCGACATAGTCACGCGCGGCGCCCATTTTTTCGCGCAAGCGCTTGACGTGAGCATCAACGGTGCGCGTCGAGATTTTCGTGTCGATGCCCCACACTTCGTCGAGCAGTGCACCACGCGACTGGACACGGTTGCGCCGCTCGTAGAGTGTGACGAGAAGCTTGAATTCCAGCGCAGTGAGCTCGACTTCTTCGTCTTCCACCCAGACACGATGGGCGGCACGGTCGATGCGCAGGTTGCCGAATTCGATATTGGGGCCGTCGCTGGTAGGCAGCTCACGGCGACGCAACACGGCACGAATTCGGAGTACGAGTTCGCGCACGCTGAATGGCTTGGTAATGTAGTCGTCCGCGCCGATCTCGAAACCTACGACGCGGTCAATCTCCTCCCCGCGAGCCGTCAGCATCACGACCGGAACTGTGCGAGTGGAGGGGTTGTCCTTGATCGCGCGGCACACTTCGGTGCCCAGCATATCGGGCAGCATCAAATCGAGTAGCACCAAGTCGGGCTCACGCTCGCGGATCAGTCGCAAGCCATCTGCCCCGCGCGCCGCCTCCAGCACCTCGTGGCCAGCGCTCTTCAAGTTGTAATCCAAGACCTGACGGATATCCGCCTCGTCTTCTATAACGAGAATTCGAGCCATGCGTGGCCAGCGGAATAGTCGAACGATGTGACTACGACGTGACGAATCGGTAGCAGGTCAGCGAGCACTGACTGGAACGACGGCGCGTGATTTTCCCTGCGAGCCGGAATTCTGACCTGCACCTCCGGGCTCAAGCTGGTTCGAGCCGAGAAGCAGACTCCGAGTTTGATCGATTTGCTTCGTCGAGCACGGTTATGTACGGTCTTGCTCGTACATCGCGCGGCGCGCAAAAGATCGGGAGTAATAATGAAGTACATTCATCGAGTGTGTGTCTTGGGCGGACTGGTCGGTCTTCTGAGCGGGTGCTCCATGCAAGCAGCGGACGGGAGCACGCCGCTGTCGTCGACCCAGCAAAGGATCGTGGACGGCGTGCCGACGAGTGGTCCGTCCCTCAATGCCATCGGTGGCATCGTCTTCAAGTACGCACCTGCGCACATCTACGACTTCAGCTGCACCGGCACGCTGATCGCTCCCAAGGTGGTGCTCACGGCTCGGCACTGCGTGGTGGGTGACCCAGGATGGCATTTTTTCCCGCTGCCGAGCTTCAACAACTTCGTCGTTTTCGGAAACAACGTCGATAGGCCCGCACAGAAAGTGAAGATTAAGGGCTACATGACCGCTCCAGCGGGCAACGCAGGACTGCTCGGCGGTGGCGGCCGCGATATCGCGGTACTGTATTTGGATCATGCACCGAGCGGCATCACGCCCGCTCAATTGGGTCACTTCGACCCGGGCATGCTCGGGACTCAGTTCCGGATTGCCGGCTTCGGACAAACCGAAAATTTCACGGTCGGCACCAAGCTCGAGGGTCTGGCCACCGCACGCGCCCTATCGGGTGACTGGTACCCCCTCTTGTTCAACAACAGCTTTGCCGCGTTCGACGAGTGGTATTGGACGGATGCTTCCCTAGCCACGCCGAGCGAAGCAGAAGAAGCGGCCTGGTGGGCTCCGGGACCTTCATGCTCGAGCCCGGTTACGAGCTCCTCGCTGGCGGGCTACCCGGTGAAGCCGTCAGTTGCTGGGGGGATTCGGGCGGCCCCCTCTTCCTCGGCTCTTCGGCCGCGAACCTCACCGTCTACGGCGTGAGCTTTGCGGGCGAGGGCTCGATCGCTAGGAACTGCGGACTCGGTGGCGGCTACGCGGTATTGAACGACGAGATGCTGGCATTCGTTCAGAATGCGGTGGCGGCGGCACCCTGAATCTAAGGCACATGGGCGCCCCGGGCTCGGCAGTCCGGGGCGCTTCGGCTGAACTCAAGCGCGCATCGCGTGGAGCGAGCCAAACCTAGTCGATTTCGCGCACGCTGCCACTCTTGTAGACCAAACCGTTGTGTCCGACGTCGTCACTTCGGAAGTAGACGGTGATATTCGGCCTGTGAGTTTCCGAATTTGCTCGATCGCTGGCGCCCGTCAAGCGCAGCGCCGGATCGACGCCAGCTGCGCATTCGGTACCGCCGACGCCAAAGTTCTTGCCGTTGTCGGTGTGCCCCAGCACCTTTTTCCAGGTGCCACCACTGACCCCGTCGGTTTCGTCCATCCAAAGCTCTTGCACGACATCGCCATTCGCAAGGTCGTAAACGAGATGTTTGTAGCCAATCCACTCGTTCTTTGGCATCCCTCCGTTAGCGCTCCAGTAGCGAGTGGATAAAATGGCGGTCGAGTCGGGGTGGCTGGTTTCTTTCTCGAAATCGAGCGTTCCGTCGTAGCGCATGCGTGCCGCAAGACCGCGCGTGTCGCAGAGGTTCTTAGTTTCCTCACCGATCGTGCCGTGGTTCGTGCGCGCTAATGCGACTAGTCCGCCCCAGGCCGTGCCGCTGTCTTGCACTCGTTTGAAATACATAGTGATCTCCACATTCCGCCATTGCTGCACGTTGGCCGGATCGTGAATGTACATTCGCGGCGTACTGCCGCTGATTTGCAGTGTGCCGTCGCCATCGACCCTGTAAGTCGCGTTCCCGTGATCTGCGTCAAACCACGGATCGTTGGGATCGAGGCCGCTAAATGACCGCGCTCGACTCCAACTCGCGAACCATTCCATTCCGTCCGCTCGCGTCGGTCGCAGCATCTTGATTCCAAATCGATCCACTCCTTCTGCGCCTGCTCCTGCGCTTGCTGCACTTGCACCCGCTGCACCAATCCCAGCAGCAGCACCCGCTACGCCAGCCGCAGCAGAACCGGCGCCACCGCTGTGAGTAGCCCCGGCGTCGAGCCGTCCTGCGCTCGCTGAGCTGGCCTTCTCACCAGAGCTCCCTCCGCGACCGCCAGCTCCGACGAGGGCGCCTGCGCCTCCTGCAATCGCGGCGCCGCCTCCGCTGCCGGATCCGCTCTGGTTGCCAAGCGTCTTGGACTGCTCACCCGACGAAGGACTGGTGCAGCCAAAGACAAGCGTGCTCAGTAACGGGACCCAGCGAGGGTCTTTCCGTGTCATACGTTCTACTTTGCGCCGACCTAGATCCCAGCGCACGTGACAATGCCGCCGCGAACGATTTCGTGCGACTGGCGCCTGAATCGTTCGCTCAGGGTAAAACCGGCGACGTCTCCATCACCTGCGAACCGAGGGGGCGATCCTTTCAGGAACGCCCCGCGCTTCAATCTCGGGGGACTAACCTACGCAGCGCTCACTTCCAGGAAATCCAGGAGCCGGATTGCCAGCCGTTCGCGTCGAAGCTACCGGCGCCCACGAACTTGGCGCTCTTGTCGAACGGTGCCGCTGGCGTGCCGCCGGCGATGGCAGCGCTCGGAGCCGAAGGAACCTCGGAGTAGCAGTCGAAGCCGACCGGAGCGTCTCCGCCCAAGGTGACCGCGTTGGCTGCATCGCCCAGGTAGGTGTCTTCGATGAAGGCATAGTCGCCCTTGGCAGAGCCCGACGTCCCGTCCGTCGGCGAGCTGTCGTCGTCCGAGGGGCTCTGACCGTTGGCCGAGACCTGACCGAAGAAGATGCTCTCGGTCAGAGAGACCAGCGGCTCTGCGTTGGTGCCGACATGGTTGCGCAGATCCAAACCGAAGGACCAGCCGGTGAAGATGGTGTTCATGATCGACGTGCCCGGCGCCACGTTGCGACGGATGACGGAGCCATAGCTGGACGACAGACCCGCCATGTTGACGCCGCAAATCGTCGCGTTGGAAACCTTCGGTGCAGAGGCTTCATCGGCGGGCACGGCGAGGTCATCTTGATCGCCGTCCCATTCGAAGCCGGTCGGGTCACCCGATGAACCTTCGAACAGATTGCGCCCGAAGAGGTACTGCAGGTGGCCCTTGTAGCCCAAGTCAGCGTCGAACATGTCGTCACCGGAGTTTTGGCAAATCAGATGGCTCGCATTCATGGTGCCGCCGAACCATTCGAAGCAATCGTCCTGCTGATCTTTGACCTGGATGTGATCGATGGTCGTTCCTGCGCCGACGCCGCAGAAGCTCAGGCCGTTGATCTCTTTGCCCGTGACGATGATGTCGCCGCTGTACTCGATACGGACGAATTGCAACACGCCGCTATCGTCGTTCTCGTCGAAGTCGGCGGGATTGGCGAGGCCGAAGGTCGCGCGCGGGTCAACGTAGCCTTCGTACTGCCGCAGGTAGGTCGGTGTCTCGTTGAGTCGGGCGACCGGCGCTTTGCCCAAGAGAACGATGCCGCCCCAGGGTGCTCCGGGAACGAGCTCGTGAGTCTGGGTGGTAAACACGATCGGCGCGTCCTTTTTGCCGGCCGCGTTGATTTTCGCGCCCTGCGGCACGAACAGCGAACCTGCATTCGGAGTCGGCGTCGCCTCGATCAGCGTACAGGGGTCGATGGTGAGCGTGTGCCCAGGCTTGACGAACCAGCGCCCTTCGAGCTTCCAAATCGTATCGGAAGTCAGGTGGTCGAGTGTGATGTTGCCTTCCGCGTCGTGCGGGATTTCTTTCTTACCGTTCTCGCGGTCCCCATAGACGTCGCACGTCTCGGTCGGATTTCCGCCACCTGCCGCGCCGCCTTCGCCCGCGCCGCCTTCGACTGGCTTGCCGCCTTCGCCGCCTTCTGAAGGAGTGTTGTCCGCGCCGGCCTTGTTGGCAGCGCCAGCCTTGCCAGCCCCGCCGCTACCGCCATTGCCCGCGGAACTCGGGCCGCCTGCACTGCCCTTGCCCGGGCTGTCCTCGTCACTGCTGCAACCGACGACACCGGCTGCGATCAAGAGCGCACCAATTCCAACAATCGAAAGCTTATTCATGAATCCTCCTAAACGGGCGAAGGATGTAGCGAATCAATATGACGCCTCAACGCCCTCGCAGTGACTTTTGCGTGTCTTGTCAGGTGGAATGCAAGTCTCGCAGTGTCTCGCCTTCAAGGCGAGAAGATGCAAGCGTGTTTCAGTTGGTGTAAGTCGCGCTCAGCGTAAATACCCGACTATCATTGTACTGCAGCGTCACCCGGTCTTCGCGCCCCGCCTTGCCGATCGTTTGTGTAACAGTGCTGTTGAGCAAGTTGGTGGCGATCAGCTTGAGCGAAACGCGCTTGACGATCTCCTTGGAGAGCACCGCGTCCACGGAGTGAAAGGGCTGCGCGTACACGTCGTCGAGCCCGCCGGTACCGACCTGCGCGATGCGCGGACCAAGGACGTTGTAGAGTAACCGCGCATTGAAGCCGTGATCTTGATTGTCGTAGTCCAGGGCCAGGTTGATCACGTACGGGGCCTGGTTCACCATGGGCCGGGATAGATTGGTGGAGTTCTGCAAGCCACCTTCGGTATCGAGCTCGATGCGCGACTTGGTGAGCGTCAGATTTCCGATCAAGCTGAGATCCTTGAGCTTCGGCGTGAGGAATTCGAGTGACTTACGTGCTTCGACCTCGAGACCGACCAGCTTTGCGCCGTTGGCGTTCTGATACGAGATCAGCCCGGGCGTGCCGGAGGGCACCACGTACGGCTCGATCGGGTCTTTGAAGATTTTGTAGAAGAAGCTGAACGCCAACACCTCGCGAACCGAGGGGAACCATTCGAAGCGAAGATCCGCGTTCTTGATATAGGTGAGCTTCAAATTCGGATTGCCGGCGATCGGATAGGCGCCGAAGTAGTCGGCGAAGACGAATGGCGCAAGCTCCCGGATTTGCGGTCGCGCCAGGGTCTGTGACACGGCGGCTCGCAACTTGGTGGTCTTGGTCGACGAGTAGGTCACCGACAGCGCGGGCAACCAATCAGAGCTCGTCAACTTCGCGCCCGGAGGCTGGGTGTCTACCGGGAACTGGCTGTAGGGGTCGATGCGTTGCTCGGTGTGTTCCATACGCGCGCCGCCCACGATCCGTACGACTGGTGACGGCTTGGCGTCGAACATCAAGTAACCGGAATAGATGTCGAGGCTGGCGTTGTAGGCGTCCTCCTTCTTCGTGTCTTCGCGAAGGCCGATCACGGGACCTACGTTGTCGTATTGATAGACCGGCACCGGACACTCGATTCGATACTCTTCTCCGGCACAGACGAATGGCTCGTTGGGTCCGCTCGATGTCTTGCCGAGCACGAACCGGCGGGCGGCAAAGTCGCGCTTCTTTCCGGTAATCATGCCGCCGATCTTCAACTTCAAGACCTCCGGGTCACGAGTAACGGGCTGTGTGTAGTCGAGGCCGGCGCCGCGGGTCTGTTCGCTCTGATTGGCGTAGAAATGAGTTCCGTTGTCTGGCGTCCTGAGGCCGTTCCACGAAACATTGGCTTCGTCGAACTGATACAGCGTGTCTCGCGTGTTGGGCTCGGTCCGGCCGGCCTGCGAAAACGACAGGAACCAACGCAGCTCCGCCTTGTTCATAGCGGGCAAATCACTCTCACCGCGCAATTGAACCACGTTGAGCGCGCGCGAGACGTAGCGCATGTTCACGCCGGCGAGCTTGCTACCGCGAGAGGAATCATCCCCTTGCAGCAATTGCACGGTCGAATCCGCCAACTGGGTGTGCATGGCCAGCAGCGTGAAGCGGTGCCGCTGATTGGCCCACAAGCTCACGCTACCCAGCGCGCCCCAGCTGACCTTGTCTTGCCCCTGCTCGCCCCGAAGGTTGAGCGTGGTCGATTCGGTGCGAATGGAGTCGCCATTCTCGTCGATGGCAACGTCGGGTTGGAACTGTCGCACGACGATGTCCTGCCGACGCTTGTAGGAGCGACCGTAGTTCAGTGATGCCATGGCACCCAAGCGCGTCTCGCCGCCGAGGTTCCAACCCCGGCCCACCACGGCGCCCAAAGAGTAGTTGGGCGGGGCCACGGAGCGTTCCGGGTTCATCGATGAGTTGATGGCACGACCCGCCTCGAGCAGATCGGCCTCGGTCACCGTTCCGCCACCTGGCTTGGGCCCGCCATTGGTCAACACGTAGGGCGGAAATCCGTCGGGAAGCTTGCGCATCCCACTATCGAAGCCGAGCCAATCAGTGCTGCTGCTCTTCTGGGCCAGCTGCCCACGGAGCGTGGAGCCGGTGTCGTAACCGAGGCTCGCCGACAACTGAAATAGCGGTTTCGACGGCAATTCGCGGGTCTCGATGCGCACCGAGCCGCCCGCGAAATCCCCAGGCATGTCTGGTTGGAAGGTCTTGACGATAGTGACGTTCTCCAGCATCAGCGAAGGAAACAGATCGAGCGGGATTGCGGCGCGATCGGGTTCCGGGCTGGGCAGCGGAATGCCGTTCAGCAGCGCGTTGGTGTAGCGCTCGCCGAGACCGCGCACGAAGACATAGCGGTCGCCAACGACCGTGGCTCCGACGACTCGCTTGGACGCTTCCGCGGCGTTGCCCGCTGGCGTGCGTGAGATCTCGGCGCGACCCACGCCGTCGCCTACGGACGCGGAGCGCTGGCGCGACAGGAGTTGGCCTTCGACGCTGGCCTTGTCGGCGGCGGTGACGACCTCGACGGTCTCTACGGCCGCGTCGTCTGGAACGACCGAGACCTCGAACTTCTCGAGCTCGCCCGCGACCAGCGTCACTTTCTTGATCACGGAGGGGCGATGCATCTCGACGTAGACACGCACGGTGTACGTGCCCGGCGGGAGCTCGATCCGGAATCGCCCGTCGAAGTCGGCGAGCGTCTTGTACTTGGTGCCTGGGATGGTGATTTGCGCTTCGGGGATCGTGTCGCGCTCGACGGCGTCCGTGACCACGCCCCAGATCACCGCCATCCCCTTTTTGGGTGGCTTCGAGAAGTTCGCCGCCTCTCCCGCCTCAGCGGCCTCGGCTTCTTCAGTGGCCTTCTTTTCCGCGGCTTCAGCCTGTGCAGCTTCTTGGTCGGCTTCAGCCTCCCCAGCCGCTTCTGCTTCTGCTTCTGCTTCTGCTTCCGCGTCCTGGCCTTTCGGCTTTGGCTTCTCAGCGGGCATCTTCGCGGGCGGCTCCGCTGGTGGAGGCGAAGGATCCCCTGCGGGAGGCGGGGTTGCGGGCTCTTGCGCGCTCACCGCGGTGATCAACGACAGACTGCAGAGTAGGAACGACGAGGTAGCGGTCGAGAATCTAAGCTGGCGCATTTTTGGCGCGGCGAATATCGCCGCGCTTAGTGACGCCTACGTGACGGCTCGGTAACTTCGCCTCGATACGCCGAGCAACGCGCATGAAGAAGAGGTGACGACCGATCGCTACTTGATCACGCTTTCAGTCAGGATCGCGATCGACTTCACACCGCCGGACCGGCTCAAATCCATGGCTTCGATCGAAGCCGCGTACGAGGCTTCATTGGCGGCGTCGAAGTAGAGAACCTTCTGATCCTTGGCTGCCAGCATGCGAGGCACTCGATCTCTGATCTCTGCCTTCGACAGCACGGTGGTGTTGATACGCACCACACCGACCTTGTCCACGGTCATCACCAACGGCTTGTTGTCGTTCGGGACCGGCTCGACCTTGTCCTCGTTCCTTGGCGGCAAGTTCAGCCAGAAGGTCTTGGTCATCATCGGCGTCACGATCATGAAAATGATCAGCACGACGAGCACCACGTCGACCAGTGGAGTGATGTTGATTGAGGGGGTGGAGGTCGACTTTTTCTTCGAACTGCCACCGATGGACATGCCCATGGTCGTTGCTTTCTCGCGCTAAACGCCGTCGGCGGCCGTCTTCTTGGCCACGACCTTGAGCAGAACGCCTTTGAAGCCGATGTTCTGCAAATCCAGGAAAGTATTGCGCATTTTACCCCACTTCATGGTCTCGTCGCTCTTCAGCATGAGCGATCGAGCGGGGTCCTTTTCGTGCAACTTCACGAGCGTTGCCTTCAGGTCCTTGAAGGCAATGTTTTCCTTTTCGACGACGGTCGTGCCATCGGGCGCAATCGTGACCTCGATCGGGTGCAGATCCTTCTGCTTGGGATCCGGCATCAGCACCTTGGGCAACTCAATCTGAGCGCCCTCGTTGATTGCCGGCGTCACGACCATGAAGATGATGAGCAGAACGAGCACCACGTCGACGAGCGGGGTGATGTTGATTTCGGGAGTGGCCCCCTTACTCTTCGTGGCTTGGACTGTCGCACCCATGGTCGTCTCCTGAACAGCAGCTGATTGGGCCGGTGAGCAACTCACGCAGCGCGGCGAACCGACTGGGCGCTGCGACCGAAGTGATTTTCGAGCTCATCGAGCAGCTCGCCTGCAGAACGACCGAGCGCGGTGTCGATCGCGCTAACGCGTGCGTTCAGGTAGTTGAAGGCGATCACGGCCGGAATGGCGACCAGTAGACCGAATGCGGTTTCAACCAGCGCTTCGGAGATGCCCGCCATGACCGGACCGATGCCCGCTGACCCGGCAGCGCCGATCCCCGAGAACGCACCGATGATACCGAGCACGGTGCCCAGCAGCCCGACGAACGGCGCGATCGAGCCAACCGTGGCGATCACGTTCATCCCGCGCCGGATTTCCTCGCCGATGCCTTCCAAGCGACGCGCGGACTCATTCCTCGCCATTTCCACGGGGGTGAGGCCACCTTCACCGAGGGACTCGTGAGCGTGGATGTAGCGGTTCACGATCGGGCCAAACAGGCGCGCCAGCGCGGATCCTTGGTGCTGGTTGGCGACCTCCACGATCTCGTCGAGCTTGCGCTCTTCGAGCAGAGCGCCGGCACGAGCCGCGAAAGCCCGCGACTCCTTGGTCGAGCGCGCGAATGCGATCAGGCGCTCGATGGTGACGCCGATGAACGCAACGGCCATTGCGAGCAGCACCAAAGCGACCCCCTTGCTGAGGGGCGCCATCGAGCTCCAAACGTGTGCAAAATTAAAACTCATAGCTACTCTCCAAAAACAAATTGCGGACTTCGGTCACGTGCTGATTCGCATCTTGAATTTCTTGAAACGGACCACCGCTATCGGGTTGCCCTGAGCGTCACGCGCAGGCTTGAAGCGCTGCCCCTTCACGGCTGCGACGCACGCCGCAAACAGCTCCGGCGGGCCCTTCATGGCCTTGGCATCCTTCACCTCGCCGGTCTCCGTAACGATGTAACGAACCAGCACCACGCCCTCGATGCCGGCCGCCCGGGCATCCGCCGGATAGTCCGGGTTCGGCGCCGAGCCGATCAACTCAGGCGCCGTGTCGTCTTCGCTGACTGGCCGCGGCTTATTGATCTGCGGTGGGGGAGGTGGCGGCGGTGGCGGGGGGGGCTCTGGGGCGACCACGGCTTGCTGGGGGCCGCCCGTACCATCGCCGCCGCTCTTTTCGTACGGATCGCCGCCGCCGCTGGTCGGCTTTGCTTCCTTCTCCGTCACTTGGTCGTTGGAGATGGTGGTCGGCGTTTCGAGCTTGGGCAGCCGAGGGCCAGGGTTGGGAGCGTGTTGCTTCACCTCAGGCGGAGGCGGCGGCGGCGGCGGCGGGGGCTCGGGCTCTGGTTCGCTGACCAGCGCCACTTCCACCACCTTCTCTTCTTCCTCTTGGGCTTCGACGGGCGCGGACGTCAGAACGACGACGGCAATGCCAGACCCAACGGTCAACGCACCGATGAGGTAGCCGAAGAGCAGCCGCTTGCGTCGAGCAGAATCAGCTGCGTGGAGGGTCCAGTTTTCGAAAGCCACAGGCAGCGGAGATTGGTGTTCATTCGTGACGAACGAGTGTCGGGACGGGAAAGATATCAAGAATCCGAAGGCCGAGTTGCGGCTCCCGAGGCGCGCGCGGGTTGACAGCGCCGCTGCCTTCGCCGACTGTCTGGCCGATCTCGGCGCAGATGCTCCGGGTCGGAGGATCTCAGGCGATGCGTTCTTGGTTTGCGGTCTCATTCTTGGCGCTGTCACTGGCCGGCTGCGGGCACAACGAAAACGAGTGGCAGGCGCAGCTCGCCAAGTACGAACAGCTGTCGCAGCAGAGCGACAAACAGAAAGCCGCCCACGACGCCGACAAGCAGGCGCTCGAGGACCACCGGCAATTGGTCCTGCAACTCAAAGAGCAGCTCGAGAAGATGGGCGTGGACTTGTCGTCGCTCAGCCAGCAACTCGAACAGACGGGGTCGCAAAACAAGACCCTGGCCAAAAATCTCGAAGAGGTGAATCGCGCGCTGAAAGAGTACCAAGAGCGCGCGGCGCAACTCGAACGCATCAAGCAGCGCTTCGAAGTCTTGCGCGACAAGCTGAAGAAGCTCACCGAGCTCGGCTTGAAGGTCGAGATCCGACGCAACCGCATGGTCATTCGTTTGCCGGGCGATGTGCTGTTCAGCTCGGGCGACGACAAGCTGCGCGACAACGGTGTGAAGGTGCTCGACGCCGTGGCCGACGTGATTCGCAATGACAAGCAACTCGCGGGTCGCTACTTTCAAATCGCTGGTCACACCGACAACAAGCCGCTCAAGGGCGGCCGCTTCGGCGACAATTGGGGTCTGTCGGCCATGCGCGCTCGTCAGGTGCTCTTGTACCTAATCGCCCCCGTCCCGCTGAAGGATGCGAAGCCAGCCAAGCCGGGGGTGCCAGTGGACGGCGGGGGCGGTCTGGACCCCCTTCGCCTACATCCAGCCGGCTACGGGGACACTGACCCCGTGGGCGGCAACGCCACGGATGCCGATCGCCAACAGAATCGGCGCGTGGAGCTCGTGCTGCTGCCCGACGTCGAGGAGATGCTCGACCTCAAGTCGCTGATTTAGCGCGATCTCCGAGCATGCGGCCAGGGGCCCTCCCCCGCAAGCCTGCACGGCTCGAACAACGCGAATTTGACGGTTAAGAAACCTTGGGCCGGTGGCAGCCGTAGACCGCTGAGTGGATAGGCCGTGACCAGCTATAGCGTCAGCATCTGGCCCGCGTTAGAAGCAGCAGGCTTGACGTCGGAGCGCAGCCCCAGCCTCGCCGAGAGTACCTCGGAGCAGCTCATGGAGCGCTACGTGGATGGCGAGGCGGAAGCGTTCGAGTTTCTGTATCGGCGCGTGTCCCCGAATCTAATGGGTTATCTGCTGCGCCTCACTCGCAATCGTGAGCGAGCGGAAGATTTACTACAGATCACCTTCTCCAAAGTCCATCGCGCCCGCGGCAGCTTTCTAAAGGGTGCGCCTGTCCTACCTTGGATCCTTGCCATCGCTCGTCGCTCGTTTTTGGACGAACGGCGTTCCGCTCACGTCAGGACCGAGGATCTGTCGCCCGACGGTTCGCTGCCTGAGCAGCAGAACGAGGAACGTCCGCTGCCCGTGGAGCTTTCCGATGCACTGGAAGTCGCGCTCGATCGCCTTCCGGAGAACTACCGGGAGGCGATCGTGCTGACCAAAATCACTGGCCTAAGCGTGGCCGAAGCGGCGTCCGTTTTGGGCGCGACCGAAACTGCCGTAAAGCTCAGAGTTCACCGCGGTTACAGCCAGTTGCGTAAAGAACTCGAGCAGTACTCACGTACCCCATGAGCATGCACCCGCCCGACCCGCTCGCTGATTTGCCCTGGCCCAAGCCAGAAGCGCCGGGTGACGCCGTCTCAGCAAAGATCTGCGGTGCCTGCACCAAGAACCTGTGCCCGCAGCGCGGCTTGTCCGCGATCAGCCGGCTCTCCTTGTGCCTTGCCGTCTCGGGCCTGGTGGCAAGCTTCGGTTATTGGTTCGGCGTGCGCCACCAGCGTGCCGAGCTTGGCTTGCGCCTAGGCGTGTACGGCGCGATCGTCTGGGGACTGGTGCTGGCGGCCGTTCTCTACGTCGGCTTCGCACCGCGCCGCGGGCTGCTCGGCTCACGCAGCGTGCGCGTCGCGCTGGCCGTCCTTTTGCCGGTGTTGTTTCTCGGCTACCTCTCGTACGCGGCGTGGAGCTACGTTCCGTTCGAACAGTTCTCCCATGGCGCGCGCGCGTCGCACGCTTTCTCCTGCGGCTTGATCGCGCTTGGCTTCGGCGCCATCGTCGGCGGCAGCGTGTTGCTCGCCTGGCGCGGCACCGACCCGATCACGCCGAGGCTGTCGGGTACCTTGGCGGGTTTCGTCGGTGGCGTCGGGGGAGCACTCGCGGTCGGCATCGGTTGTCCGAGCCACGAGGCGTGGCACCTGTGGACCGCGCATGGGCTAATCGTGTTGGCACTGGGGTTGATCGGCTTCGTGGCGGGTAGGCGGCTTTTGTCGCCGTGAAGTGGCCCAGCGCGCGGGCCGTCCGCGACAAGCTCTTCGAGCTCGCTCGCTACGGCGCGATCGGCGGCGGCGTCTATTTTCTCGCCAGCCATTTCGTGCGCCATTCCTCGGGGCCGAAAGAGGGCAGCACTGCCGCTGCCTTCGACTTGCCCCTGGCAGGCCAAGAGGGCCGCGTGAGCCTCGCTGCGCAGCGCGGCAAGCCGGTGCTGATGGAGGTCTTTGCCAGCTGGTGCGGCGCCTGCAAACGCAGCTCGCCGCGCTTGGTCGAAGCCTTTCGCGCGCACCAGGGCGAAAACGTGACCTTCCTCGCCGTCAGCGTCGACGAAGATCCCAGCGCCGCTGCGCGCATCAAGCACGACTGGCAACTACCCTTTGACGTCGCCCTCGACGACGGCAGCGTCTCACGCGGCTACGGCATCAGCATGCTGCCGACTCTGATCTACATCGACGCCCAAGGCACCGTACGCCATTCCGCCGCGGGCGGAGTCTCCCGCTCAGAAATCGACCGCTGGCTCGCGGAACACTAGTCTCTGTTCCGGCACCCGTGCCCGTGCCCGAAGAGGCTACGGGTGCCGGAATAATTACTTGGAAGTGGCGGGGGCAGGCGCGGGGCGTGCGGGTGGGCGGATCATGTGCGGCATGCCGAGCGGTGCGGCAGAGCCGGACGCGGCTGGCGCGCTGGCGGCGGGGCTAAACTGGATGGTAGGCGCGTCGTGCGGCGAGGCCGGCAAGGGCGGCAGGGGCGTGCCATCGTCGGGCTTGCGCAGGGTGGCTTTCCAGATCGAGTCCGCGCGTTCCATGCGCATCAAGAAGACTTTGGGAGCGCCCGGCAAGCCGACGCTGGTGACGCGCGCGGTGGCGCCCATCATGTTCGCGTCGAGAATGACGGCCGAGGTCAGCAGCTTCTCGGAGAGCGACTTTTTCTCTGCCAGGCAGGCTGCGTTGCAAGCCGCCTTGTCTCGTTCGAGTTGCTGCACCACTTCACCGCTGGCGAGCGCGGCAGCGCCGGCGAAATCGCGAGTCAGCCAGCGCTGCTGCAATTCGATCGCGGCGTTCTTCGGATCGCGCGCCAAGTCTTCGGTCGTCACTTCGCGTGGCACGCGCGTTTCCTTGGGCGGGTGGTAGTTGCAGCCACCGCGCGCCAAGGCCCACATGCTCACGGTCATCAAACCGAGCACGCCGAGCATCCCGACCGTCATCTTGGACGGAGAATCGATCTCCTCTTCGGTCTTCGGGATCGGTGGGCGCGGACGCTTGAGCTTCTTTTTCTTCGGGCGTTCGCTCGCGCTCGCGCCGGGGGGACTCTTCACAGAGGCCTGTTGCTCGTCGGCGGCGCCGCTTTCGGGCTCGGAATCCGTTGCCATGGGCGCACTCGGGTAACCCGAATGTCGTTCGTACGCAACCGGTCCGGAGCCGGACCGAACGGGACGGGATGAAACGAATCGCGGCGATTGCCCTCCCCCTGCAGATTTTGGGTTTTGCGTGCGCTGGGACGGCACCTTTACCGCCCAAGGCTCTGGCCCTGAACCAGGCCGGGGTCGAGGCGCTGGCGGCCGGGGACCTGGAGACGGCGGACGCGCGCTTCGGCCTGGCCCTCGAATACAACCCCAAATTCGTGGACGCCCTGACCAACCAGGGGCTGGTCGAGCTGCAGCGGGGCAACCTCGAGCGGGCGCGGCAGCTCCTCACCCGCGCCCGCCGCCTGAACCCGGACGTCGCCCAGCCGCACCATGCCCTCGGGGTGCTGGCCGAGCGCGAGCGCCGGCCGGACCTGGCCTCGCAGGCTTACTACGAAGCGCTGCGGGTCGATCCGGGGTTCGCGCCGTCACGCGCCAACTTGGCGCACCTGCTGTACGACAGCGGGCTGTACGAAGACGCCTTGCTGCAATTCAAGCGCTTGGTCGAAGTCGCGCCGGATGTGATCGCCGCCCACGTCGGCCTGGCTGGCACCCTGCTCCACTTGGAGCGCGTCGGCGAGGCCAGTCAAGTCATCGAGAACGCGCTGGCGGCCGCTGCGGATGATCCGGAGCTTTCGATCTTGGCCGCGCGTCTACAAATCCGTCGCGGCGAATTCGAGGCGGCGATCGCGCGCTTGTCACCGCTGACCCAGGCGCGATCGGAGCTCGCGGTGCACGCGCTGGCCTGGTTGGCGGCTGCGGAGCTCGCCCGCGGCCGTCTGGAGGCCGCCGTGGGCGCGGCTGAGCGTGCCATCGCGCTCGCCCCGGACGATGCTCTCGCCAGCTACGCCCTCGGGGTGAGCCTGAAAAAGCTGGGCGATCCGGGCGCCCAGCGCTGGCTCGAGCGAGCTTCGGCGCTATCGCCGGGCGTGCAAGTGGCTCTAGACTCGGTTCGGTGACCGCACCCCCCGCCGCGCAGCGCCCCGCGTCATCCGAGTTCTGGTCACGCCTGCAGCGCGAGCGCGCGCTGATCGCGCTGTTCGATCTCGGTCGCCAAAAGAGCCACGGGCTGCGAGTGGCAAGGCTGTATGCGTTCAGTGTATTCGCGGGCTATGCGATCGCCATCGCGCTGACGCACGGCAGCCAGCGCGGCAGGGTGATTCACGGTTTCATCGAAGCGGCGCTCGTCTCGTTGTCTTGGGTGGTGGGCGCTCTCGCGGCGCTCGGCTCGGCCCAGGCTTTGGCGGAGCAGCCCGAGCGCGATGCGCTCAGCACGCTCGCGCAGCAACGCGGCTTTGCGCGCACAGCCGTGCTGCGCGCGCGCACGGAGGCAGCGACCGTGCGCGTGGCGCGCTTGGTGGGCGTGCCCGCGTTGCTCTTGGTGCTGGTGGGCGTCGCGCGGGGAGGCACGTTGCCCTGGGCGCTTTCCGTCGCGCCCGCGGTGATCGCCTATGCGTTCATTCTGGGCCTCGCGCTCGCCCTGCTGGCGCACTTTTCCGCCGAGCTTTCGCCGCGTCATCCGCGCCTGCTGCTGGCCGCCTTGGTGCTCGGGCCGCTCTTGCTCTCGCTGGCTTTTCCGGCGATCCCCAGCCTTCCGCGGCTGTTTTCGGGTCTACTTTCGCGGCTGCTCGCGGTGGGAGCACGGCTGTCGTGAGCGAGCTACGCTTGCAGGCGCTCAGCCACGCCGAGCTGAGCCACGTCAGCGCCTCGTTCAGCGCGGGCACCCACGTCGTGCTCGGGAGCGAACGCGACGGCACCGGCACCTTGATCCAACTCGCCGCCGGCATGCTCGAACCGGCCACTGGCAGCGTGCGGCTCGACGGAGTCGCCGCCTGGTCGAACGCGCGCCTGCGTCGGCGCATTGCCTCCTTGTATGCCGACGAGACCCTGCTCCCCGCGCGTGACGTCACCGGCGCGGTCCGCTTGGCACTCCAGGCGCGCGGCGATGCGCGCTCGGCACCGAGCGTGCTCGACAGCGCCGGACTCGCGCGCTTCGCCGCGCAGCGCGTTTCGGAGCTAACGACTCGCGAGGCGCGCGCAATCAGCCTGAGCATTGCCCTGAGTCACCGTGAGCCGGCATTGCTCGCGCTCCACGACCCGCTCAACCTGCTCGGCATCGTGCAGGAAGATTTCATCGTGCAAAGCTTGGAGCGCTTCGGCGCGGCGGGTGCGATCGTGTTGTGCACCGCCAGCCGGCTGGAAGACGCCGCGCGACTCGCTGGCACTGCCCACGCGCTCGAGCGCGGCGTATGGCTCGACTCCGCACACGCGCGCCCGCCGCTCGGCACCGTCACCCTGCGCGTCCATACCCCCGAGCCGCGGCGCTTGGCCGCGCGACTCAGCGAAGCGCCCGATATTTCGGGCGTCGAGTGGTCCGGCGGCGCGGAGCTCTTGGTACACGGCAGCGAACTCGAACGCTTGGCCCATAGTGTCGTCGCCAACGCGCGCGCCGAAGCGATCCGTATCACCGCCCTCAAGCAACACGCGCCACCGCTGGAAGCCTTGGCCGCCACCCGCGCCGGCTTGGCACAAGCCTACTACGAGCGGGCGCGCGGCGCGGGCCCCAGCGCGAGGCAATCATGAGCGGCGTGCGCATCGGCTGGGCACTCGCGCGCGAACGCTTGCGCGGCCCGAGCGCGCCTCTGGTCTTGCTATTGAGTTGCGCGGCGTTGTTCGCGATCGGCGTCTTGGAGCGCCAAAGCGACGCAGCCAGCGCGCCCGACGACGTCCTGCGCGGCGCGGTCTTCGGCATCGCACTGCCGATCTTGGCCTACCTGGTGAGCGAACGCGCGTGCGCCGGTCAACGCCTCGATCGCAGCGTAGACGCCATCGCGCGCTATGGCAGCAATCGCCGTGCCGCGCTGCTCGGTGTCCTGCTCGCGTCAGCGCTGTGCACGGCTTTCGCGAGCGCGCTGCTCACGCTCAGCGCGCTGCTCGGCGCGCACGCCCCGCACTCGCCGTCGCTGGCCTTCGATCTGCGCGTGAGCGTCGGCATCGCGCTGATCGCGGGCCCCGCGTACGCGCTCTATTTTGGCGCGGCCTCGTTGCTCGGCAAACGCGGTGGCGGCCGCAAATGGGCGCTAGTCATCGATTTCTTGCTGGGCGCTGGCAGCTCGGCCCTGGCCGCCCCCTGGCCGCGCGGGCACCTGCGCAACCTGCTCGGCGGGGAACCGGTGATCGAGCTCTCCCAGGCCAGCGCCTGGCTCGCACTGGCCGCAATTGGCCTCGGCTGCGTCACGCTGAGTGTGCTCCGGACCAGCGAGTAACCGGCGCGCTCCTCGCCCAAAGCCTCCATGCTAGGCTTCCTTGCGCATGGAAAAATTCCTGCGTGTTGCAGGTCGTCGCGCCCCGCCTCCCCCGGGCGTTCTGCCGAGCCCCGAAGCGCGTGCGGCGATGACCCAAATGGCAAACTATCTCACTCGTGTCCCGAAGGGGATCTTCCGCTACAAGAGCCACGAAGACGCCAACCGCGACCGAGAGAAGTGGCAAGTGGCGGCAATGGTCGACAAGCAAACGCATGGCTGAGTTCACCCGCCCCGCGACTTGGGAAGATCTGCGCGCCGTGATTTTTTGGTTGGATGGTCACGGACTGCGGCGCGTTTCGGCACAGCCTTCGGCGTCATAGAGCGTCCTCCGAGGTGCGATGCGGGATCGCGATCGCCCCCTTCTCGGGGCGACCTCGAATGTCTGGACGCACGTTTGCGGCTGATTCCAGTCTGAGTTTGCGCCACTAGGCGCGGCATGAACTTTGCGGTGCCCGGATTCGCGGAAATTGGCCGCGTTTTTGCAAGTACCCATCCGAGTGTCCATTAGCGTCGGAGTGCCGGCGCGAGCGGCACCGGTTCCAGAAATTCTGATTGCCGTGAACTGGCGCAAGTCGGGATCTGTGACTAGGCTGGCTTTGAGCGTGCAGGGAATCGTTTACAAGTTCGAAAGCTTCGCAGCCTTGTCTCAAGTCCTCGATACCGAGGAGCCGGACGTCAGGCTGCCGGTCGAAGACGGCCTCGTCGATGGGCAGTGGCTCGTCGCCACGTTCACCATCGGCAATGACGCCACCTCGGTCGCCGGGCGCGTGGCGGACCGCGGCAGCGAGCTGCATCTGACCTTCGAAGAGCGGGATTGGAACCAGCTGTGCCGCTTTGCCAACGGCCAGTGCTCGCCATCGCTACCGCCGCCGTGCACGGAAGGTGCTGAAGAGGTATCAGCGCCCCCGGGCAGCACCGTGCTGGTGGTGGATGACGACCCGGCCATGCGCAGCATCGTCTGCGCCATGCTTCATAGCGCATGCATCAAGACCTTACAGGTTGGCTCCGCCGAGGAGGCGCTGGATTGGCTGGCCAAGAACAAGGCGGACTTGGTCTTGCTCGACTGGGGCCTGCCCGGCATGAACGGCCTGGAGTTGTGCCAACGCCTGCGCAAAGACCAGCAGCACCGGGCGCTGCCGATCGTGTTCTTGACCGGCCACTCTTCGAGTTCCGATCTGGTGCAAGCGTTCGACGCGGGCGCGGACGACTTCGTGAGCAAACCCTTCCGCGCGCCGGAATTGCGCGCGCGCGTCCTCGGGCTATTGCGACGAGTCATCGGCGAACGCCTCGCTGCAGGTTGAAGTGAAAGCGTCGCGCGCGGGCTCGGGGCTTTCGCTCTCGGCCACGGATCTGAGCGGCTTCAACGAGTGCGAGTACAAGACGGTGCTCGAGCTCGGCGTGGTCAGCGGGCAGCTCACCCGCCCGGGTGAAAACGAGATCGAGCGGCGCATGCTGGAAAAGCGTGGCTTCGAGCACGAGGCGCGCGTGTTCGAGTACCTGGCCGCGACGCGCAAAGACATCACCGAGATCAGCATGGGCCCGAACGATGTTTCGCGGGCGGAAGCCGTGCTCGCGACCCAGCAAGCGATGGCGAGCGGCGCCGAGGTGATCGCTCAGGGCGTGTTCGTGAGCGAGGACGGGCGTTGGTTTGGGCGGCCCGACTTCTTGCTCAAGGTGGAAAAGCCGAGCCGACTCGGCGCCTACAGCTACGTGGTGGCCGACGCCAAGCTGGCCAATGAAGCCAAAGCGCGCGCGGTCCTGCAATTGTGCGCGTACAGCGAGCTCTTGGCGGCGCAGCAGGGCAGCGAACCGGAGCTCTTGTACATTGCGCCCGGCGGCGCCGAGGTGCGGCTGATTGCGCTGCGCAGCGCGGACTATCTTTCTTACTACCGACTCGCCAAGCGCCGCTTGGAGGCGTTCGTGGCAGGCGGCGCGCTGCGCGAGGGCTACCCCGAGCCGGTCGAGCACTGCGGCGTGTGCAGCTGGTGGAAGCGCTGTGAAGAGCGGCGACGCAGCGACGACCATTTGTCACTCGTGGCGGGCATCACGGCACGCCAGCGCGATCGACTGAATACCGCGCGCGTGGCGCGCGTCACCGAATTGGGCGAGCTGGATCCGGCGCTACGCGTGGACGGCATCGCCAAAGAATCGCTCGGGCGAGTGCGCGAACAAGCGCGGTTGCAAGTGGCGGGCCGCGCCGCGCACAAACCGCTCTACGAGCTACTGCTCGAGGTCGAGCCTCGATTTGGGCTCGACCGTCTGCCGGTGCCGCAAGCGGGTGACTTGTTCTTGGACTTGGAGGGCGACCCATTCGTGCAGGGGAGCGGCCTCGAGTACCTGTTCGGACTACTCGAACTAGGCGGCGCCGCGCCGCGCTACCACGCCTACTGGTCGAAGACCCACGCCGAAGAAAAGCGCGCGTTCGAAGCCGTGGTCGACCGCATCTTCCAAGGGCGCGAAGAGTCCCCCGAGCTGCACGTGTTCCACTTTGGCCACCGCGAAGCCGACGCGCTCAAAACGCTCTCGTGCCGGCACCGCACGCGCGAAGCCCAGGTCGATCAATTACTGCGAGAACACGTGCTGGTCGACTTGCACGGCATCGTCAAGCGCAGCCTGCGCGCCTCGGTCGAGAGCTACACGCTGAAGCAACTCGAAGGCCTGTACGATTTTCAGCGCCGCACCGATCTGCGCGCCGCCGCACGCGCCATGCAACTCTTTGGTTGGCTACTCGAAACCGGCGAGGGTGAACACGCCGAAGCAGAACTGTGCGCCACGATCGAGCGCTACAATCAGGACGATTGCCTCTCCACTCATGGCCTGCGCGATTGGCTGGAAGCACGGCGCAGCGAATTCGAGCAAAAAACTGGGCGGTTGTTGGAGCGTCCGGAGAAACCCAAGCCCGCGCCCGCGGAGGAACCGCAGAGCGAAAGCGTCGAGCTGGCCGAGCGGCTGCTCGCGCGCCTGCCGGAGGATCCCGCGCTCGACAACCAGCAGCAAGCCGCCGAACGCTTACTGGCAAATTTGCTCGATTGGCATTGGCGGGAGAGCAAGCAAACCTGGTGGGAGTACTTTCGCGCGCTCGAGCTGCCGCCGTCCGAACGCGTCGAAGATCGCGCCGCGCTCGCCGGACTCGAGTTCGTATCGGTCGTCGGCACCGAAAAGAAGTCGAGCGTTTGCCGCTACCAATTTCCGGAGCAAGAGCATTCGCTCAAGTTGGGGATCCAGCCTCACGATCCAGACACCGGCAAAGGCGCGGGCGAGGTGTTGGCTCTCGGGGACGACTTCGTGCATCTGAAGCGGGGCCCGTCGATGACGGGGCATCCCAAGGCACTGATCGCGGGTGGCCCGATTGCGACCAAGGCGCACGCGGCGCGCTTGTTGGCATTGGCACGCGCCATCTTGGAAAACAGTGATTCGTTCCGCGCCGCGCGCGAGTTGCTGGCTCGCAATCCGCCCCGCTGCGGGCAAACCGCAGGAATTCCGCTGATTGCTGAGGGCGAAGACACGGTGCTCGCCATTCAGCGGCTCGCCTTGGCCCTGGATCAATCGGTGCTCGCCATTCAAGGCCCGCCCGGTTCCGGCAAGACCTATCGCGCGGCGGAGATGATCGTAACCCTGGTGCGCGCGGGCAAGCGCGTGGGAGTGACATCCAACAGCCACCGCGTGATCAAGAGCGTGCTGCGCGCAGTCGCCGAACGCGACAAGACGCTGCGCTTGCTCCACATCGAGGAAGGCGGCGCGCCGGACGATGCGAACGCGCCTTTCGAGTTCAGCAAAGACTACGCGCGTGTTCGCGCACGCCTGAGCGCGGGCGAACTCGACGTCGTGGGCGGAACGAGCTGGGCCTGGGTGACCGACCATTTGGACCAAAGCCTGGACGTACTGGTCGTCGACGAAGCCGGCCAGATGTCCCTCGCGAACGTCTTGGCCGTATCGAGCGCGGCACAGAGCCTGGTGCTCTTCGGCGATCCCGCGCAGCTCGATCAGCCGCAAAAAGGCTCGCACCCGCCAGGCGCAGAAGCCTCCGCGCTCGAGCACCTACTCGGCGACGCCCTGACGATGCCCGCCGATCGCGGCGTATTTCTGCCCGAAACCCGCCGCTTATCGCCCGCCATTTGCGCATTCACCTCGCGCGTCTTCTACGACGGCCGATTGGAACCGATCGCCGGCCTGGATCAGCAGCGCATTGACGGCCCCGCGCCGTTCAACGGCAGCGGACTACGATTCGTGCCCGTGGAGCATCGCGGAAATACCAATCAGTCGGACGAAGAGCTGAATCAAGTGCGAGAAATCGTGAGCGAACTTTTGTCCGGCAGCGCACAGTTCGTGGACCGCAAAGGCGCCGCGCGAGCCTTGACGGCGCGCGACATCTTGGTGGTCGCGCCCTACAACGCGCAGGTCACGGCGCTCCGCAGCCATCTCCCGAGCGAGGTGCAGGTGGGCACGGTCGACAAATTCCAGGGCGCCGAGGCGCCAATCGTCATCTATTCGCTGACTTCGTCGAGCGCGGAAGACGCGCCACGCGGCCTCGAGTTCTTGTACAGCCTCAATCGGCTGAATGTGGCGACCTCACGCGCGCAAGCGCTCGTCATCTTGGTCGGCAATCCAGCGCTCACGCGCGTGCGCTGTAAGACGCCCCGACAGATGCAGTTGGTGAATGCACTGTGCGCGTATCTGGAGCTGGCGAGCTAGGCGCTGCACGCCGCGGTCGATGAGCTGTATCCGTCCGGGCAACCGCGTCCTGACACGCGAGGCGTGCGGGACGTACAACGCCTGAGCAATGGGCAGGTCAGCGAGCGAAGGCCAGAAGAGCGCGACGGAGGGGATTTTCGTCGAGGCGCCGCTTAGCTTCTTCTTG
>DATEPG010000615.1:0-5477 GCA_035273265.1 Polyangiaceae bacterium | reverse complement strand
CCGCCTTTCGCTTCGTCCTCGTCTTCGAGCGAGTTGCGTCACTCGCAACGCGAGTGAAAGCGTCGAAGTCGCCGAGCAGCCCGCGTGCCTCAGCGCCAATGAGCGTTGAGCCGAGCGGAAGCGATCCGCGTGCCTATCACTCACTAGGTATCACCTGCACTCCCGAGCCCACGGTCGATGTGGGATAACTCCATTGATGTAAGACATGCGCGGTGCATACCGTGGTTTCTTCGGATTATTTGAGGCGCAAAGCCGTGGGCCGGTGCGTTTGACCACCTGTCGATTGATACAGCTTATGCTCAACCTCGAGGGTTGATACGGTTCGATGGCAGTCGCGGGGGACTGGTCCCTCGTACGCGCCCAACGAACGGAGTTTGAACCATGATGCGTCTTCGCCGAAGAAATGTGCTGAAGCTTTTGTCTTACTCGGCTGCTGGTTTCGCCACGGCACAGCTCGCCTCGCGCACTGCCTTCGCCAAGACGCGGACCATCGAGCGTGACGTGTGCGTGATCGGTGGCGGTTCGTCGGGTACGTACAGCGCGGTCGCCGTGAAGGACGCGGGACGCAGCGTCGTCGTGCTGGAGCGAAGTCAGCGCCTTGGAGGCCACACCGAGACGTACAGGGATCCGGCGACGGGCATTCCGACGGACATCGGCGTGGTCGTGTTTCACAACCTGCCGGTCGTGACCGATTACTTCGCTCGCCTGGGCACGCCAATCATCCCGCTCCCGCCGGGGGCGTTCGCCAGCAACAACGTGAACTTCGACTTCCGGACGGGCAAGATTCAGGAGTTCAGCGAGCCGACGCCAGCCGAGAACGGCGCCGCGCTGCAGGCCTATTACGGCTATTTGCAGCAGCTCAAGGGCACTTACTTCGATCTGGATTCGAGCTTCGATCTGCCGAATCCGGTGCCGCGCGATCTGACCATGAAGTTTCGTGACTTCGTGACCAAGTACGGCTTTGGGGCGATGGTGCGGACGGCCTTTCAGTTCGGACAGGGAACGGGCGATATCCTCAACATGCCCGCGGTCTATGTGCTCAAAGTGTTCAGCTCCCAGGTCGTCAGCTCGATCTTCGGCCTCAGCGGTGGTTTCATGGCCTGCCCCACGGGCAACAGCACGCTGTACGAGAACGCTACTTCAGTCTTGGGCGATGATCTGGTGTTCGGCGCCGACGTGCTGCGCGTCGAGCGCGATCGGAACGGCGTGACCGTGCATGTCGACACACCGCGGGGGCGTTACATCGTCAAAGCCAAGAAGCTGGTGGTCACCGCTCCGCCCACGCCCGAAAACCTATGCGGCTTCGATCTGGATCGCAGCGAAGAGTCGCTCGTGCGGCGCTTCGATTCGAACTACTACTACACGGGTCTGTTGAAGCTACAGGGCGTGCCCGCGGGGCTGTCGGTCTCGAACGGCAACGCGCGCACGGCATACAATCTGCCGCAGCTGCCCGGCCTGTACGGCATCAACCCCACGCTCGTGCCCGGGATCTGGAACGTGAAATTCGGCAGCACCGTGCCGCTCAGTGATTTCGACGTGAAAGCCACGATCGTCAGCCAAATCCGCCGTTTGAGCGATCCCACGTACTTCCCCACGCCCCCGCGTGTGCTCGACATCGTGACCTTCAAAGGGCACACGCCCTTCGAGTTGAACGTGACTGGCGATGAAATTGCGCGAGGCTACTATGGCTCGCTGAACGATCTGCAGGGCCGGAACCGCACGTACTACACCGGCGCGGCCTTCCAAAGTCACGACTCGTCGCTGATCTGGCGCTACACGAAGGATACGGTGCTACCGCTGGTCCTGGCCTAAAAAGCGTCACCGCTTCGAAGCTAATTCCGGGCTGTCCGAGGGGCGATCGCGATCCAGCATCGCACCTCGGAGGGCGCCCTGTGACGCCGAAGGCTGTACCGATGCGCTCCGGAGCCCGTGACCATCCAACCAAAAGAATTCACGGGAGAAGCCCTCAGCTTCGCGCTGGTGTTTGGCGTCTCGAGCTGGGGCCCGGTCTACTAGGGTCTGCGGTCCGGTGCGCTCAGTTGCCCGTTGCCTGTTGGGCAATGGACTCCATGGCCTTCTTCGAGGTCCGCGCGAGAACCTTGACGATGATCACGGTTACGTTGTCGTTGCCGCCGCGATCATTGGCCATTTCGATCAGCGTGTAGAGCGCGCTCTCCAGATCTTCGTGCTCCATCAGCACGTTTCGCAGATCATCGTCGCTGACCATTTTCGAGAGCCCGTCGGAGCACAGCACGTAAACGTCGTCGTCTTGCGGCTTGTCGACGATCAGATCGATGGCCAGGCCCGGGCTCACGCCGATCGCCTGATACAGGTGGTTGGCGCTGGGACCGGTCACGCCCAGTGAAGCCATCGTGTGATCGGTCGTCAGCTGACGCAGCTTGCCCTGGCGCAAGCGGTAGCAACGGCTATCGCCCACGTGGCCGACGTACAAGCGCTGCTTGTTCGGCGAGAAGCGCGCTGCGACCAGCGTGGTACCCATGTCGGAAAGCTCGCGATCGGCAAACGCCATCGAGCGCACGCACTCGTTGGTCATGTGCACGGCCGCCGCCAGCTCGCGCGCGCGCCGTGGGACATCGCCGCTGGCCTGCACGCGGCCGTCGAATGCCGAGCGATCGAAGGCATCCTGCAGGGCGTCGATGGCGAGGCTGCTCGCGACGGCGCCTCCGCGATGCCCGCCCATGCCATCCGCGACCGCGAACAGCGACCGCTCGGGCATCACCAACATGCTGTCTTCATTGCGCTTGCGAACCCGCCCTTGGTCACTGTCGCCCGCCGCATGGATCAGGATGCGCGCGGACGCGGCCGTCACCTCCTCGGCCTCGGCGTCTTCTTCGTAGCTGAGCTCGATGCGTGAAACTCGGTCTTCGTCGGATTCATTTTCGATCGAGACGGACGCCGCTTCGATTGAAATCTCCGCGCCATCCATCACGGGGATCGCGTGGATTACGGTGATGTCGTCGTCGACCAGTTCGGCCGGCAGAGCTTCCCAGACGATTGCCCGGGACGTGGGTCGGTCGGGCTTGGACGCTGCAGTGGCCGCGGGCTTGGACCCCGCGCTCTGACCGGGCTTGGATACCGGAGCAGGCGGTGGCTTCGTGTCTCGTTTATCCGCCGAGATGCTGGTGCTGGTGCTGGTCGCGACGTCTGGCTTGGGCGCGGCGCTCGTCTTGGCTGTCGGGCTGCCCTTGGGCGCAACGCTCGCAGCGGGCGCTCCGCTCTCGGCGCGCGCATCGGGCTCGACGTTGGCCTTGGGCGCGGCGCTCGCGGCCGCTTTCGAACGGCCTTTGCCGAACGCCAACCAGGCGAGCAAAAATGCAGCAAAGCCAGTCAGTGCGGGGGCAACGAGTTGCGAGTTGAGCTCCACTATTTCATCACCTTAGCATTGATTGGGTTCACTGCTCGCTACGCCTCGATTGCTCGAGCCGACTCCATTGCTCAGGGTGACGAAGTGTAAGTAAGCCGCCGACCACCGACTCATCACCATACGCTCGGGTGGCTGGCTGCCTTAAGGCTCGCCCTCGAGGCACGGGCAACGCCAGCAGATCGTCCGCGTAAAGGTCAGGAAAGACTGCTGCGCCATTCTGATGCAGGTAAAGATCTGCGCTGCTGCAGCCAATCAGGTCGGGGAAAACCGCGCCCGCCGAACTGCTGCACGTACACCACTGCCGCGATGCCGATCGCTGGCACCGAGAGCGAGCCAGCGAGCTTCGTCCAGACGCCCGAGTCGGCGTTGGCTGGGGCTATCGACAGGAACGAATCACTACTGCCGCAGGTGAGCTTTGCGGGCAGCGCGAGCGTCAGCGCGCTGCCCGAGCTCTGCTGCGCGTAGCTGCCTACATTGTAGTTGCCCGGGCCGGAGCTTCACCGCGCCGCGATCGGGCTCGACGTGCAGCGTGCCACCCCTGGAATGAACGGCATTGGCCCTTAGGGCTTGTACTTCACCGTCGCCCAGCCCTCGGCGGGCATGGCGAATTGATACTTCTTGCCGCCGATGGCGACGACGTAGTTCGCGTTGGCCCCACCGCTGTTGAACACGACGGCTACCAGGCTCCCGTCTGGGTTCTTGAACGCGACCGCGTCGCCGCCCGTCGTGCCGACTACCGTCGCGCCCGGGGTGACGTACTGCGAAATGTGACGGAACACGTAGTAGGCCGGCGTTGGCTTGAGCTTCCCGCCATCCACGACCAAGAGCGCGTCTTGCGCCCAGGCGCGAGTCGTGTCGATGCCATAGCCGCCCTTATCGAGGACCATGTTCCAGGCGTTGTACGAGGTCACCTTGACGGTCTTGATCGCGTCGCGGATGTAACCCCAGCTCTCCACGCCGTAAGCCTGATCGTTCGGCGCGGGCTCCACGTACATGGGATAGCCCTTGGGATTCCAGGGATAATTGCCGCACTTGTGTTCGCTGCCCCAAACCGGGAGGTTGGCGTTCAAGGCGGAGAGTTGGGTCGCATCCAACGTATTCCACTGCGCGCCAATCACGCTCAGGAAACCTTTGGCCGTGGCGTTGGCCAGTACGGCCGCCGCGATCTGGAAGTCCGTGGCGTCGTTGGACAGCGAACCCAGCATGATCTTGACGTTGAGCTTGTTCATGGCCGGGCCCAGGTAGCTGGCGATGAAGTTCGTGTAAACGGCCTTGTCCCACAGACACGACGGGTAATTTTGGTCGTAGCCCGGCTCGTTTTGCGCGGACACGACCTCGATGTTGATCCCCTGCTGTTTGTAGCCTTCCACGAACTTCGTGAAGTATTGGGCGTACGCGGTCAGCGTATCCGAGTCGCCCTTCATGCTGCCGCCGTCATAATACGAGGGCTTCTTGGCGGCGGCGTTCATGCGATCGGCGCCGCTGACCTTCATGTATCCCGTCTTCATCCACACCGGTGGCGTCCAGGGACTGGCCCAGAAGCGAAGGGCGGGCTTTACCGCCTGCGCTGCCTTGATGTACGGGATCAGCTGCATCTGGTCGCGGGCGAGCGAAAACAGGCTGAGCGTCAGATCTGGCGCGGGCCGATTCGATTCATCGCCGTTGGGCGCGGGGTCGGCCCCCGCGATGTCCTCCAGTGTATAGCGGTTCATGGCGTAGTCACTCGCGCCCATCGGGATGCGTCCCCAGGCGAAGGCGGCGCCCTCGCTCTCGCTGAAGAGCAACTTCATTGCCAGCGTCTGCAGCTCGGTCGAAGTGAGGAAGCTCCAGCCCAGCTCGTTGAAGGCGCCGCCGAAGCCCTCCCACTTCTGCAGTGTGACCGTGTCGTTGACGGTGACGGTCGCGGTCGCGGTCGAGTCGGTCAGCGTGCCATCGGTCTTCCAATACGCGCCGAGCGCAGAGGTGACGAGCGGCGGCAGCGGTCCCGACACGAGCGCTCCGGCACTGCCGGCCGCACCCGCGTTGCTCGGCATGCCGCCGCCTGCGTTCGCTCCGCCCGCGCCCACGCCGGCGCCAGCTCCGGCCGTGGGCA
>DATEPG010000614.1:0-3486 GCA_035273265.1 Polyangiaceae bacterium | reverse complement strand
CGGCAGAAAGTTCAGCAGGATATCCGAGCCGACATCCAAATGGCGTTGATCCGCGAACGCAGCCGAGTTCTTCGATTCGGTGGCGATGAACTCGTTGTACGAGACGTACGCACTGCCGCGGAAAGTGACGTTCGAAGGTTTAGCTGTGACGTCGCCAGCCTGTCTGCGCACGAGACCGAGCGTGGATAGCGAGATCGACGGAGTAACACGCACGCGGTACGTGGAAAGCGGATCTTCGGACGGTGCGCGCAAGAAATAGTTGGAGTCGTAACCGACTTCACCCGCGATGCCCGGGTGTAGCTCCAGGTTGCCGACGCGAACGCCGATCCCCTCGCCGTACTTGCGATCGGCGAGCCAAGGTTGCTGGGTCTGAGCGTGAGCCTCGAGCGAAATAGCGCCGAGGAGCACTGTCGCCGCAAGCGTAAGGCAGAACTTCATGGGACCGATCGGGTTCTTCGGGGGGATAGGGAGCGGGGCGAAAGCCGGTCGGCGTTATTTGGTCGGGCTGCTGAGTGTGGGAGCCTGCGTCACCAGCGGATCGACTGGAACGTCCGTCGGGTCCGTGTCCGGGATGTTCGGGTCGATGGTCACCGTCACCTTCGTCTCACCGATGAACCCGGTTTCTTCACCGATGCATTGATTGGCCTCGGCCACCAACGCGGCGGAGCGATCCTTCAGCACCTGGACGATCGTGAACTCGTGCTTTGCGCGGTCGGCTTCGTTGTGGCTCACGGCCGCTTCCAACGCCCCAATGCGGCCTCCGGCGGTAGTCACGGCAACGTGGATCTGACTGAGCTTATCGCTCAGACAAAGCGTCTTCACGACATCACGCTTTTGCTTCGCTTCGCTCGCTTGCCGCTGAACCATTGCGGCGTCGTTATCCATCATCGGCTTGAACGAACGAGCCCGCTGCAGCATCTGCGCCGGTGTCAGGTTCACGTCTTGTTGCGAATCGACTCCGACCGCGGTTGCAGGAGCTTCACCGTTTTGCGCTAGCGCAACGCCGAAGCAACACAGCACCGCGCCCGCTGCCAAGATTGCCCACGCTTTTTTTGTCGTTCGCATTTTGTAAACCAAGCCTCCCTCAAAGGACTAGGAGATAGCCGCGGTCAGTATATGAACCTACATTTTCTGTGTCAACGCAGTGCGTCTCGGAAAACGCTTCGATTTCCAGAGCTTCAGCCATGTGGCCGACGCAAAAACGCCACTCCCCTCGGCTGAGGGGAGTGTTCGATAATCTGGTGCTCAGAACACGCGCGATGTTCAGCGAGCGGAGCGAGCTTGTTGACTACTGTTTAACGAAAGTGACCGGGACTGAAATCACCGCACTACCACCCTCTGGCGCGTCGAACTGCGCGGCCTGAGCGCGTGCTTTCACGCAAGCCACGACCGACGCGGGTAGCGAGCCCGACGAGCCACTGACGCCCGTCACTTCACCACCTGCTCCAACGCGAATCGTGAGCGTGATATTGCCCGCAGCATCGGGATTTTCAGCCAAACCTCGTTGGTAGCAAGCGCGGAACCCCGCGCGCATGCCGGCCACCACGCGCGAAGCGTTGCCCACGGTACCACCGCTGACGTTCGGTCCGCCGACGTTGGCGTTGCCCTTGGGGCCGGCCACTTTTGCTCCCGCGCCCGTGCCCTCCGTGCCGGTCGTACGACCGCTGGAACCGATTCCAGCCAGACCACCACTCGTGCCGGGTCGGATTGCCCCGCCACCGGAGCCTAGTTTCAGATCGCCAGTCCCTGCACCGACGCCCGCGCTACTCGCAGCGGCTTGATCGAGTGCATTGGTGGCAACTTCGCTGCCCTTCAATACGCCAGCCGTCGCGGGACCACTGCTCGCCAAGGCACCGAGCGTTTGCATCTCGAGTTGATCCAGCTCGTTGTGGAGCGCGGCGGCCTGCTTTTCGTTCATCTGGCCAGCGGGCGCCTTTGGCCCCGGGGCGGCCGCAGCCGTCGGCGCGGGCGCCTTCTCGACAGGAGCTTTGTCGGCAGCCTTCTGGCTTTCATCTGGCTTGTCCTGCTTGTCTTCCACCGGAGGGGGTGGCGGCAAGCTCTTCAGGGAATCGATCACCCCGGCGACGCTGAGCTCATCGTCGACGACCGGATCCAGCCAATCCGAGTAGATGGAACCGAGCAAAAGAAAATGAAAGAGGAACGACACGGCCGAGATGATCGTCGTGTTCCAATCGATCGAACTCGCGCCGCGCAAGACGGCCACCGGCAGCTGCGGCTTCGGTTGAATCGGCGGAGGCGCCACGAACTGGAACAGGAAGGTGGTGTCGCCAATCACGACCTTGCCGCGTGAATCCTCGGTCAGCCGGACTTGGTACGCGCCCTGCGAGGTGCGCCGGGACTGGCCCTTCAGCAGCGAGAGATCGGAAATGCCCGTAGGCAGCGCGATGCGCCCGGTCATGCCGTCGAGGAAGTTCAGGTGGTAGTCGTTGCCCACTAGCTCGAACACGCGAAAGGTCGCGGGCACGCTGGAAGTGGCGATCACGAACATGTTCTTCTCGCTCGGACCGACGGTGACGTGCGTGCGCTGCTTGATGATGCGCTCTTCCGAAACCCGACCGGCCTGGACCACGCCGATGCGCAGCACCTTCGGCCCGGTTGCGGCGACGGCGCGCATCACGGCTGTCATCTGTCCGGGGCGTTGCGAACCGCCTGTGCTTGGCTGCTGAAACCCTTGGGTCATTGAAGCTTCCTCTTTACGTCACGGCAGAACATTACCGGCTGGTCCGCCTTGGAACTCGGACACCGGCAAGCGAGAGTCGTTCCCACCATCTACGAAAGAGTAGCCCGCATCGGTCTACCCGCGAAAGCTAGTTCCCAAGGAATTTTCGACGACCTCTCGAAGCTTCATCGCGAGCGAGCTTCGAGCGAGGTCCCGAGTGCCTTTCCGGTGTCACGGGACGAACGGTCCCAGCCTTCGCGAATTGCTGCGCTTCGCTGCTTGGCCATACGGCCGACGCTGAGCACGCACGCCGCGCCCAGCAGACCCGCAGCGGCGCACGCAACGAGTCCGGTGACGCGCTCCAGCGGCGAACGCGAGCTGGAGCCGATGTAGCCAAAGAGCGCCAACGCCGAGCCGCTCGCCAGGCAAATCCGCGTCAGGGCCGTCAAGCGCGAGGGCAGCAAGCCGAGCTCGAATGAGACGTCGGACAGTCGCCGGTTCAACTCGGCGATCACTGCGCATCGCACGCGCTCCGAAACGATGTCGTTCTCGCCGGCTTCGGCAAGCAGTTCGCTAAGCAGCGCCGCAGGCTCCGGCGCAGTCAAGCGCCGGATAAGAGCGAGCTGGCGCACGGCGAGCAGCGAGCAGAGCGCGGCCACCAGCCACGCCAAGATCAGTTGCCAGCCCAAACTCAGAACGGATCGCTATAGATCGCCTTTTCAATGCGATCCAAGAACGGCTGACGCAGTTCGGCGAGCGTCAATTTGGGCTGGATGCGGCTCACATCGACGGCCGCGATTGGCTTT
>DATEPG010000613.1:0-2537 GCA_035273265.1 Polyangiaceae bacterium | reverse complement strand
CCGCATCTCAGCCGTACGCGCAGAGCTATCCCAGCCCCCGAGAGCACGACGCTTACCCGATCGCGGAGCCGCCACCACCGCCGCCGCCGCCGCCAAGCTCGGAGCGCCGGGAATTTTCAGTGCGCGTCGATCCGTTCAACTTCTTGCTCGAGGGACGGCTCGGCGTGGAGCTCGAACTCCAGCTGTACAAGTTCCTGAGCTTGGAGCTCGTGCCGATATTCGTGACCAGCCAGTCGCCGCCAATGCTGAATTACAACACCTACGAGAAGTCGTCCCTGCGTCAGGAGTCGAACGGCTGGGGCCCACTCTCCGGTACCGCAATCGATCTCGGGATCTGGTTTGGGGGCAAACCGTTCAAAGGCACCGTGCTGCGCACGGGCTTCACCAATTACGCCTTCACGTACAAAACGACCGCCCCGGCCAACGATTCCGTCAGTCATACGAGTCGCCAATTTTTCGCGATGGTCGGCAGCCACAGCCGTTGGGGCATCTTCACGATCGCGTACGGCATCGGGCTTGCGTATGAACTCAACCAAGAAAACCGTTGCTTCGACGTCTTTGGTAATCCCACTTCGAACTGCGCCAAAGATCAGCTGCTGATTAAACTGAACGCAACCGGCTCATCGGTCGCTGACTTGCACAGCTACTTGTATCCGTTCGATTTTTTGGCGCGGTTTTCATTGGGAGTCGTGTTTTGAACATGGGAAATGGCGAAATCGTAGTGACCGGAGCCAGCGGTGCGTTGGGCTCCGGCGTGGTTCGAGCGCTGGCAGCGAGCGGGCGGCGCGTGATCGCCGTCGAGCGCGACGCGGCGCGCGCACAGCAAGCGTTCGCGGGCGTCGCAAACTGCCGCGTGGTCGGCTTCGACGTGAGCTCGACCGAGGCCTGGCAAAGCGCGCTGGGCGATTCGGAAATTGCGGGTGCCGTACTCGTGGCCGGCGCGTGGAAGGGCGGATCGCGCTTCTTCGAAGCCGGCAGCGACGCGATCTGGAGCACGCTGATGAGCGCTAACCTGGAAACCGCGCGCGTGGCTTTGCAGGCGCTGCTGCCGCGGATGGTCCTAGCCAAGGCCGGCAGCATCGTCGCGATTGGCTCGCGCAGCGGGCCGCGGCCCTGGGAGGGAGCGAAGGCCGCCGCCTACGCCGCCTCCAAGGCGGCCGTCATCGCGCTGGTGCAGGCCTGCGCCGCGGAGGTGCTGCTCGACGGCGTGCGCATCAACGCCATTTTACCGAGCACGATCGATACCCCGGCCAATCGCGCCGCGATGCCGAAGCATGATCCATCGCAGTGGGTGAGCGTGGAATCGCTGGCCGGGGTGATCGCGTTTTTGCTGTCGGATGCAGCGCGCGACATCTCGGGCGCGGCCATCCCAGTGTTCGGACGCGATGGCGTCTGAACACGGATGGCACTTCTCAGAGGTCGGATTGTTCCAGGGTCACCAGTACTTTTCGGCAGTGATATGGCCGGGAGTGCGGATTCGGTGTTTGCGCAGGCCGCGTAGGGCGACAACGGCGGTGACCTCCAGGATCATGTCGGGGTTCCCGCAGAGCATGAGGTGCGAGCGCTCGGGATCGAGCGTGAGGCCGGCGCGAGCCTCGAGGCTGCCGTCGGCGAGTGCGGTGGTAACGCGACCGGGCAGGGCGCCGCCGGCCGGACCTTGGCTGACGAGCTGAGTGTAGGAAAGCCGGCCCAAGTGCTTGGCGCCGAGCGCCGCAAGCTCTTCTGCGTAGGACAAGTGAGCAGCACTGCGCGCACCGTGCACGACGCTGACGCGTTCGAAGCGCTGCCAGATCTCGCTACCGCGAAGCATGGCCAGAAATGGACCGAGGCCGGTACCGGTGGCGACGAGCCATAGTTCGCGGCACGGGGGCACATAGGCGAGCGTGAAAAAGCCCTGCGGCTTGCGCTCCACCCAGACACGGGCGCCCGGCTCGAGGCGTGTAAGCTGAGGTGTGAGAGCTCCCGCCTCCACCTCCTTGACATAGAATTCGAGCGGCGCGCCGGGCGCAGACGCGATCGAGTAGGACCGGCGCACGAATTGGCCACCGAGCTCGAGGCCTAGATTGACGAATTGCCCGGCGTTGAAGGGCTCGATGGCCGCCTCGACGGTGAGCGTAATTAGGCCAGGCGCCCAGTCGCGACGCGCGGCCACCCGGCCTTGTTCGAATCCGTTCATGACGCCGCGTACCGTAGCCGAAACGGCGGCGCGTAAGCAGCCGGCTATCGAAGCGCTGAAAGTTTGTACCCCCGCTTATCAAAGCTCGCTCTTGGTTACCGCGGAACGTCCAAATCTGGAGCGCGGCAGGCTGATCCGTGTACCCTGATGTTCGGATGCCGTTTCCCATCACGTGCACGGCTTGCCAGAAGACGTTCTCCATCGCGGACGACGTGTATGAGCGCAAGGTCAAGGGGCGCGTTGTCACCATCAAGTGTAAACAGTGCCAGGCGGGCATTCGCGTCGACGGCACCGCCGACGCGCCCGTCGCCGCAACGTCCGATTCGGCGCGACCACCGCCGGTAGCGGAAGCAGCCGCGCC
>DATEPG010000612.1:0-5789 GCA_035273265.1 Polyangiaceae bacterium | reverse complement strand
AAGCGGTAACCGGCGCTGCGGAGGCGTTCACCCACCTCCGCAATGTGCTCGAAGCCGTGTGTTTCGAGCACCAACTCAATCAGCGTTTCGCCCAATTCTGCGCCTGAAAACGCGCGATCGTGATTGAGCTCGAGCACATTGGCGCGAGAGTCTGCGACCACCCGCGTGAGCTCGGCCAAGACACCGGACACGTCGGGCACGGTGACCACGATCCGCACCAGGCGCCCGGTCTGCACCAAGCCGTGCTCGATGATGCGACTGATCAGGTTGACGTCGATATTGCCGCCGCTGAGCACGACGGCGACGCGCTTACCGTGCAGATCCGAGAAGCGCTGGTGCAAGAGCGCCGCGACGCCGACGGCGCCTGCGCCCTCCACCACCGTCTTCTCGCGTTCCAAGAGCAACAGCACGGCTTGGGCGATCTCGGCTTCGTCGACCAGCGCGATCTCGTCCACGTATTTTCGAGTCAACTCGCGGGTCAGCTCGCCGACTCGGCGCACGGCGATGCCGTCGGCGATCGTCTTTCCGCCGGGCAGAGAGGGCGGGGGAGTGCTCTCCAGCGCGTGCTTCATGCTCGGGAAGCGGCGCGCTTCTACACCGAGCACTCGGACTCGTGGCTGGCTGGATTTGACCGCGCAAGCGACGCCCGCGATCAGGCCTCCGCCGCCCACGGGCACGATGATCGCGTCCAGATCTGCTGCGTCCTCCAAGATTTCCAAACCGACCGTGCCCTGACCCGCGATCACCGCCGGATCTTCGAACGGGTGCAGGTACACGAGACCGCGTTCTGCGCCGACGGTGGCAGCCAGCGCTGCGGCCTCGTCGTAGTTGGTGCCGCTCAGGATCACGCGTGCGCCGAAGCGACGAGTGGCCGTGACTTTGACCAGTGGCGTGGCCTCGGGCATCACCACCGTGACCGCGACGCCGAGCCGGGCGCCATGGCGCGCCACGGCTTGTGCATGATTACCCGCACTCGCCGTAATCACGCCGCGTTCACGCTCGCTGGCCGGCATCAGTTCCAACCGGTTGCACGCCCCACGCTCTTTGAACGACCCGGTAAACTGCAGGTTCTCCAACTTGAGGCGCACTTGTGCATGCGTCAGCTCGGACAAGGCCGGGCTGTCCACGCAGGGCGTTCGCCGCACTTTGCCGTCGATTCGGATCTGCGCAGCAGCAATATCGTTCAAGCGGATCATTGGCAAAGCCGGAGCTTCAGCCAATGATCCTGGCATTGTTTCCGGCTTTTCCCAGGCCGCCGGACAGACTCCGGAAAGCCGGCCGGTTGTGGGCGGAAGGTTCCTCTGGGCACCAGTCGCGCACCCCCACCGCGGCGGTGGTTTCGAGCTACACTAGCGCTCCGCCGCGGGCACTACCGAGTACTTGCCGAATCGCTTCACGGCCGCCTCGGCTCCTTGACCAAACCAGCGATATCCCCTAGGATTTAGGACCTCGGAGAGGCATCGGCCAGCGCCAAGACCGAGCCACGCTCTTCGAGCTCTGCGAAAAACGCACGTGCAGCAATCCGATCGCGAGAAGACGCTTCAGGCTGCCCAGAAGTACATCGAGAAAAAGAGGTACGACCGGGCAATCGCGGAGTACCAGCGGATCGTCCAAGACGATCCGAACGACGCTCGCACGCTTCTGAAGATCGGAGATCTGCAAGCCCGGCTCTCGGCTTACCCCGAAGCCATCGCGACCTACGATCGCGTCGGGCAGTACTACTCGTCGCAGGGCTTCGCTCTGAAGGCGATCGCGGTTTACAAACAGATCCGCGAGCTGATCAAAAAGCACGCGCCTGATCTGGCAGACCGCTACGGGCACATCGTGCCGAAGCTGGCGGAAATCTACACGCAGCTCGGGCTGACCAGTGACGCGCTGGCCGCCTACGACGAAGTGGCCACCCGCCTGCAGCGCGCCGGCCGCGATCGCGAAGCGATTGAAGTCTTCAGCAAGATGGTCGGGCTGGACACCCAGAACCCGCTCCCCCATCTGCGCTTGGCCGAGGCACGCTGCCGGGTTCAGAGCCTGGATGAAGCGATCGAGTCGTTTTGGGCCGCGGCCGAGCTGCTCCTCAGCCTGGAGCGCCGTGACGACGCGCTCAAAGTCATCGAGCGCATCCTGCATTTCAAGGTGGATGCTCGCTACGCGTGGGTGGCGGCGGAGCTGTACCTGCAGCGCGGCACCCGGGAAGACGGCCTGCAGGCCCTGACCAAGCTGCAGGTCTGCTTCCAAGCCGATCCGAAGAACCTCGATACACTCGGCTTGCTCGCCCAAGCGTTCACCTTGATCGGGCAGGAGGCCAAGGCGATCGAGGTGTACAAGGAGATGGCGCGCATTGCCCGAGATGGCGAGCGTCGCGATCTATTCGAGCAGCTGCTCGCCCATTTGCGTGAGGTTGCTCCGCACGACGAGCAAGTTCGCGCGTTGCAGAGCTTGCCGCCCACGCTCGGCAATGCCTCGTCGCGTCCGCCCTCCGAATCGCTGGCGCCGGTCAGCGTGGGCGACAGTGAGGTGGAGTTCCTGGACGAAGCCACCGAGCGCAACGCGCTCGAGATCGCGCCCAGCGCCGAAAGGCGCCTGCCTCCGCCGCGGCCACCGATGGCCAGCGCCCCGGACGTGGTCGTCGTCGAAGATCGCTTGGAGGCGGCCGAAGAGCTGGCCAACTCGAGCTCGTTCGATGCCTATGCGCACGCGCGCAAGGCGGTGGTCGACGCCGAGTCGTTCCGCAAGCTGCGCCTGTTTCCGAAGGCCATCGAGGCCTTGCACATCTCGCTCGAGATCGATCCGCGCTCACTCGAGATCCGCCAGAAGCTGCGTGAGCTGCTGGTGGAATCCGGTGATCGTGAGGGCGCCATCGCCGAGACGCTCAACATGGCGTCTTTGCAGCTGGACAACGGCGATCTCGCGCAGACCGAAGCGTTGGTTTACGAGGTGCTGGAGATCGAGCCCGAGCATCCAGAAGCGCTGGCCATGCTCGAGCACATCGCGCCGGAAGAAGCCCGTGCGCGCCGGCAGATGCCACGCGATCTCGCCGCCTCCAACGAGGGCTACGATCCGGACGCGCCGTTGCCCTCGTACGACTTGGAAGAAGTCGGAGCCGAGCAGGCCATGAACTCGGATTCGGCCAGCTCCTTTTCGCTGCGCCAAGCGTTCGAGATTCAAGACGATCCGTTCCAGGCCGACGCGCCTCTGCCCAGCTTCCCGATCTCGGAGCGCGCACTCGACGAGTACGAGGACGACGTCCACGAGGTCTCCTCGGTCGAAGACTTCGATCCGCCGACGTCTGCGGGCGGGGCCGTTGCGCAATCGACCGAAGGCCTGGAAGACGTGCTCGACGAGGCGGACTTCTTCGCCTCACGCGGTCTTTACGAGGACGCCCGGGCGATCTTGGTCGAGCAGCTCACGCGCACGCCCAATCACCCGCTCGTGCTCGAGCGCTTGCGGGAGGTCGACACGGCGTTGGATTCCTCCGCCGGCAGCCAGACCATCGAGCGCTCGCAGCTGAATCGGCAAGAGCAAGAAGACGCGCTCGATTTCGACGTTGCCCAATCACTCGGTGCGCTGGACGAGATGGAGCTGCCCCCAGGCAGCGTTGCGCTCAGCGCTGGCAACGACGTGGACGTCGACCAGGTGTTCGAGAAGTTCCGCGCCGGCATTCGCTCGCAGGTTTCCGAGAACGACAGCGCGACGCACTACGATTTGGGCGTCGCCTACAAGGAAATGGGCCTGATCCCCGACGCGCTGAACGAGTTCGAGCTGGCGGCGCGGGACCCTCAGCGCGAGTGCAATTGCTTCGCGATGATCGGCATGGTCCATCTGGAACAGGGTCAACTCGATCGAGCCGTGGAGTCCTACGTGCGCGCGCTGAGCGCCACCGACAAGACCGTCGAGCAAGAGATGAACGTCTATTACGATCTCGGCGTCGTGTACGAGATGAAGGGCAAGAACCAAGACGCCCTGTACTATTTTCAGAAAATCGCGCGCCGCGACCCAGGCTACCGCGACGTGAGCGAACGTCTGGGCGCGCTGCAGCCCGAACTCGACCGCCCGCCCGTGTCGTCCAACACCTCTCGCGCTGTCGGCGATCCCGACGAATTCGACAGCGTGTTCGACGACCTGTTCGAGGGCGGCGGCAAGAGCTCGCGCTAGAAGCCCCGGGGCAGGGACTGCCGCGGAGCCGACGACGAACAGCTCATACTCGGGGATCAGATCGTAGGTCTTGGCGGCGACGTGGCACGCGGCGTCAAAGGGCGGGAACTCAATCGCTGCGCGAGGTGCGCTGCCGGATCGCGATCGCCCGCTCTGGAAGCACTCGCCCTCGACGCATTGCTCAAGATTTTGCCTGTGAGCCGCGCAAAGGTGATTGATCGCATGGCGGCACGCGGCTACGTTCGCCTCGTTCCAAGTCGGGTTGGGCAGCGCTCGGGTGCGGGGTCTCATTTCGGCGGGGGAATGTCTCAAGTCCATGCGCCGCCCCGATTTACTGCTGCCGTGCCTGCTCCTTTGCTTGGCTTGTGGAGGCCGCACGGGCTTTGTTCCCGGCCTGTTTTCAGCCCAAGCCGGCGACGGGGGCAGGGCTGAGAATGGGGGCAGGGCTGAGAATGGGGGCACGGCTGAGAATGGGGGCACGGCTGAAAATCGAGGCAGACCCTCGGCCGGCGGCGCCGGCAGCGGCGCCTTCGGTGGACGACCGACTGGCGGAGCAGGAAATTCAGCGGGCGCTGGAGCCATGGCTGGCACGAGTGGCAGCGGCGGTTCCGCGCCTGGCGTGTGCGAGCCGGGTACCGCTCGCTGCGGTGACGACTGCATCGACCTACGAAGCGCTCCCCAGCATTGCGGATCGTGCGCGAACGACTGCGGCGCTCAGAGCTCCTGCATCAACGGCAAGTGCGCCTGCCAGGCCACGTCACTCGAGCTGCTTTCTCACACGCCCAAGAACGGAGCCATCGGCATCTCCGCGTCGTCGACGATCGAAGCGGAGCTCAACTGCGCGTTCGACGCAAAGCGCGTAAATGCCGGGAACGCGCGCCTGTACGGCAGCTTCGGGGGCCCCATCCCCGTCACCTTTCCCCAGCCGGCAGCTGCGCACGAACTGTGGCTCCAGTCTGCGGCGCGTGTGGGTCGAGCAGAGGCTTACTTCCCGGGTGAACGCGTGAGCGTGTGGTTGGGCGCGACGCTCGGCACGTCTCAGCTGCTGTTCCAGCCCTTTCTGTGGCAGTTCATCGCTGACGTGGGGCCTGCCGCTGCGGGTAAGTTCGTTGCGGGCAGATCACCTTTACCGGCCGTTCAGCAGGGTCGTGTGATGGTCTTGGGCGACCTCGACGCTGATGGCGATCTCGATTTGATCGTGCGAGGCGAAACGTTTTTGCTCGTCTTCCGCAACCGCGGAGACGCGACCTTTGATGACGCTGAAGTACTGGATACCCTCGGCGCGCCCGTTTTGGGTGATGTCGACGGGGACGGCGACCTGGACATGGCCGACGGCGCGCAGTTGTTCTTGAACGATGGTCAGGGCCGCTTTGCCGCTGGCCCTGCCGCGGTCGGTTGCGTCGCCCTGGGCGATCTCGACGGCGACGGCGATCTCGACTGCTTGGCCAACGTTGCCTACACCCCGCAAAATGAGCTGCTCGGACGCGTCCTGTTCAACTCGGGCGATGGCAACATGCAGCAGGGCGGTGACGCGCCAGTCGGCTTCCAATGCCAGCTCTGGGATCTCGACCGCGACGGCGATCTGGATGCGGTGTGCGTGTCTCCCGTCGTCACGGGAGTCAACGTTCTGATGAACGACG
>DATEPG010000611.1:0-6792 GCA_035273265.1 Polyangiaceae bacterium | reverse complement strand
CCTCGCGGCAGGACCACGCAAGACTCGCTTGCCAGCTGGTGGCCAACCTTTGCTGCGCGGGACTGGTTACCCGCCGGGTTACTTTCGAGGTTTCAACTCATGTTTCCTCCTCGGCCAAGCTTGCCTGGCGCAATGACCATTAAAACATATCAGGCGCGTAGCGGAAACGCTTCGAGCGAGCTCGCCACGCAATGTGCAGCAGGCGCAGCGGGTTGCAGCTCGTTCGTTTGATCGCCAGGCACCCGGCGCAGTCCACCCCGAGCTACCGGCTCCAGTGAAAGTCTCAGCTAGGGACCGCTCCACAGTCGAGGCGAAGCCTGAGCTTGCTGGACGCATCAGCGGTGCAGGGCTAACGTTGCCGCAATGCGCGGTGCTAAACTGGGGCTGGTTGGCGGTGGTATCTTGTTGGCGTGCTCATCGCCAGTGCGGACTTTCATGAGTCCGGACGGGACGGGCGGAGGCGGTGGTGCGCTGACTGGCGACGCGGGTCGCGCTGGGGCCGGGACTGGTGGGGCCAAAAATTCTGGCGGAGCAGACCCGTCGAGCGGCGACGGAGGCGACGCGGGCGACGGAGGCGACGCGGGCGACGGAGGCGGCGCGGGCGGTACAGCTGGCACGGGCGGTACGGGCCCGTCGAGCTGCGCCGCAGACGAATACAACGACGGTACTGCGTGCCAAAAGCTCACGGTTTGCGCGACTGGCGAGTACCAGAAAACCGCGCCGACCTCAGCCAGCGATCGGGCATGCGCTCCCTGGTCGGTTTGTGGTGCAGGGACTTCCGTCTCCACTCAGCCCACGCCCACCGTTGATCGCGCGTGCAGCCCGTGCGCCGCAGGCAAGTTTAGCAACGCCGTGAACTCCGCGCAGTGTACGACGTGGGCCCAGTGCTCCACGGGCGAGACCCAGAGTGTCGAGCCAAGCTCCACCTCCGATCGGGTTTGTTCGAAGTGTGGTGCCGGCAAATACGAATCGGGGGGTCAGTGTCTGTCGCTCACCGCCTGCACCGCGACGCAGTATGAATCGACGGCTGCGACGGCCACTTCCGACAGAAAGTGCTCGGCGTTGACCGCTTGCACCGCAGCCCAGTATGAATCGACGGCTGCGACGGCCGCTTCCGACAGAAGGTGCTCGGCGTTGACGACCTGCCAGCCCGGCAGCGCCCAAACCGCCGCGCCCACGGCCACGGCTGACCGGAAGTGCGCTGCCTGTAGCGCTGGACAATTCAGCACGCAGGTCAACTCGACCTGCAAAGCATGGACAGTGTGCACGGCGACGCAGAATCAATCGATGGCCGGCACGGCAACGACTGACGTCGTGTGTGTCGCCAAGCCGGGTTTCCTAGGCGGCCCCTGCGTCACGAGCACGGGAGGTACCGGCGTGGAGGTCTTTGGCAAAGGAGACGACAAGAAGATCTACCGCCGGGCCATCGACGGGAATGCTCTCGGTAGCTGGGCGGTACTTGCCGGTCTCGACGGCACTGCCATCGACAGCCGCTCCGATCTCGACTGCGCCGGCAACGCGGACAGCATTCATATCGTGGCGGTCGGAAACAACCCAACGGGCGCGCTCCTGAGTGCCGCCGGGTTCGGCACGACGTACGGCGCCTTCGCTCGCGCATTGCCCCAGCGGGTCTTCCTACCGAGTGCGACGGTCGCCGTGGTCGGGTCGGGGTATTACTGGCTATCAGGACTGACGACGTCCTCGGTTTATGGCGAAGGCTTGGACCCGCTACCCAGGGTGCTGGTACCGACTAATCTGCAGAACCTTCCTTGGACGGGCCTGGACAGCGCGTATCTGAGCGGGTCGAGCGTCTCTTATTACTACCTTGCAACATTCGATTCGACAGCCCAGCTCGCCGTCTACATTCTCCAGTTTACACAAGGAGGACCCGTGTGGTTGACGCCAAGGGTGCTTCCGCCGCCGACGGGTAAGCAATACGAGCGTACCCCCACTATTTGCGGTTATCGGTCCAGTGATGTGACCCTGAGGGTGCATCTGGCCGCTACTGCTGGAGGCCAACTCTGGCACGCCTATAGCGCGGGCGGCGAGGCGCCGTTTTCCGAATGGGTGTTGACTGGCAATCAGGGCGGAGTCACCTCCGCTCCAGATTGTGCCACCACTTCGGATGGCTCGGTGCACATCGTCGCGCTGGACAGCGCCGCTGGAGTCGTCAAGGTCAGCGGGTCGTCTGGGGCCTTCACGACCCAGCAGCTGGGAGGTCATTGAAGGAGGGCGGCCCCGCCCACTCCGCCTGCCCGCTCGAGCCCCGCCGTATTGGTCCAGGCGACGAGGTTGTTCACGCGACGCGACTCTCGCGAGCCTACGGGGAGACGAGCTGCCTGAGGAAGACGTCTCCGCTGCCTGCCGCCGTGCCGACGAAGGCACCATCGGTACCTCCGGCCATGAACAGGGTCCCGTTCCCGTCGACCGCCATCCCTGTGGCACGATCGTTGGACGTAGTGCCGAACTGCTGGGTCGAAAGCGGACTTCCGGAAGGGCTATATTTTCTCAAGAAAATGTCAGAGCTGCCGGCGTTCGTGCCGGCTACGGCGCCCTCCGTATAGCCCGTGACGTAAGAATTTCCATTGCCGTCCACAGCGATTGCGGAGCCTTGTTCCCAATTCGGCGTCCCGAATTGCGCGGTCCACGCCACGGTGCCGTTGGCCGCGAACTTGCGGACGAAGACGTCCGGACTCCCGGCGTTCGTGCCTGCTAGGTCGGCCGAGGTGATTCCTGTGACGAAAGCTTCCCCGCTCCCGAGCACCGCCAAGGCATAGACAGAGTCGCTGATCGTACCGCTGATCGATTGGATCCAGCCGGGGGTACCGTTGAGGGCGAAGGTCCGGAGCTCGCCGCCTCCCGTGTTGCCTGCGACGTACACGGTCCCGGTCCCGGTTCCGATCGCTTTGACAGCGTACGCTTCGCCGTTGTTCGAGCTGTTTGCCCACTGCTTCGTCCACAGTGTGCCGCCGCTCGTGTCGAACTTCCTGATGAACGCAATCGGGGCATCCACGGTCGTTCCCGTCAGCGCGGTCCCCGCTTTGCCCACTACGTAGGCGTATCCGCTGCCGTCAACCGCCACGCCATAGGCTTGGTCAGTCCAGGTCGTTCCGAACTGTTGGGTCCAGAGGACGTTACCGCTCGAATCATACTTCCTCAAGAAGGCATCGTCAGAGCCGTAGTGAGTACCTTGCAACAAAGCCTCTGTGTAGCCCGCGACGTACAGGTTGCCGGATGAGTCTGGGGCGACCGAGGTAGCGCGGGTGGTGGACGCGCTTCCAAACTGCCGAGTCCAGACCACGGTGCCGTTTAGATCGTACTTTCTGACGAACGCAGCCCCATTGTTCGAGGCCGTGGCCGCGATGTTGCCGTTGGTGTAACCAACGACATAGACATTCCCGCTGCCGTCGGTCGCTACGCCGAGCGCGGTGTCGTAGGCGCTCGAACCGAACTGCCGGTATTGGCTCGGCGTTCCGCAGACCGCGTTCGAGCTCGCCGTTCCCGCCTGAGCCACGCCGCCGGTCGCCCAGGTGCAGGTCGCCCACGCATCGCAGCTCGCGGCGTTCTGCGTCGTGCTGTACTTGCCGGCCTCGCAGGCCGCGCACTGCCGGTCGGTGCTGGCCGTGGGCGCGACCGTTTGCTTGTTGCCCGGTTGGCAGACCTTTAGGGCGGCACATTTTCGGTCGGAAACGGTGGTCGCGGCCGCAGACTCATACTGGCTGGCACTGCAAACCGTCAAGGCGGCGCATTTTCTATCGGAAGTCGCGGTCGCGGGCACAGACTCATACTGGCTGGCCGTGCAAACCGTGAGCGGCTGGCACTGGTTGTTCACTGAGTACTTACCGGCACCGCAAGCCGAGCAAACGCGATCAGAAGTCGAAGTCGGCGCGACGCTCTCCGATTCTCCCGACACGCACTGTGACCACGGCTTGCACGCCAAGGCATTCGGCACACTGCTGAACGTGCTCGCCGCACACGGACTGCACACGCGGTCCGCGCTCCCGGTAGCGCCACTCGTGACGAACGTCCCCGCAGAGCAAGTCGACACGAGGGCGCAGACTCGATCGCTTTTAATCGTCGGCGCCGTTTTCTCGTACTCGTCCGCACCGCAGGTGGTGAGCTTCAGGCACGCAGTGCCGTCGTGGTACTCTTCGGCGCTGCAGGCGCCGTCAGGCCCGGCTCCTGAGCTACCAGCGCTCGACTGCGGGTCTGCACCGGCAGCCCCTGGGCTACTCCCTGCCCCTGCGGCACCGGCAGTCCCCGGGTTGCCCGAAGCGCCCGCCTTCCCTGAGGCGCCCGCGTTTCCGGCTGCCCCGACGCCACCGGCCGCTCCTGCCCCGCCCATGGAGCCTTTGCTGCCAAAGTTCCGATCGGACGACGAACACGACAGCAAAATGCCACCCACCAACAGCCCCAAAGTCAAACTTCGGATAACCACACCCATCTGTTAGCCGGCTCACGCGGGTGCGTCCAGTACAATGCCCCCGCGAGGCCGCGCGCAACGATAAACAGGCGTCCAGTACGCGCACGCTTGCGCGAGGCTCGCCAGCAATGTCCGCCACGATCGCGCGCCGCGTTCAGGACCGCTCGCTTCATCGGCGCAGCAAACCGAAGGCCACTCCAAACGGTTGGACCACCCGTTCGCTGACGATGACGACCGGTGCGGTGACCGGACGCGCACGAGCACTTTGAATGTGCGCTCGTCCCGGCGGACATCCTTCGCTCAACAGAAATAGTTGTTCGCACACGAATATCTTTCATTCGTTCGCAACGCACTCACTGACGCGGGCTCGACGTCAGCGACAGGGAGCAGCTGCAACAGGCTGAGCCGTAACGCGCCACGCGCGCGTTTTACTGTTGCGCGGTAGTCGCCAGAACGCGATCACGCTCGATCGCGTCGGCGGCGCAGTAATCCGACCGCAGCGAGTCCAAACAAGCCCAAAGCCGCCGGCAAATGTGAACCGCGACTGCCAGCGGTGCGACAGCTGCAGCCGCTCGCGTCATTGCCGCTGCCAGCGACGGGAGGCGCAACGTTGCCAGCGCCCGCCCTGGACGCAGCGGCACCTGCTGTTCCGGTGGCGGTACCCGCACCACCGCTCCCACTCAGGCTTATTCCTGCACCGGCATTGGCAGCGCCAGCACCGCTAGCCGCTCCGCCCGAGCTCACGCCGCTTCCGACCGCTGGCGGCGTGCAGCTCGCTGCCGTGGTCACCGCACCACTCTTGTATGCGCCGATGTCCGGGGCCGTGTTCGAGCGCGGGCCAGGGTTGAAGCACTTGGCGACGCCGCCCTTCATCGTGACGTAGTCGATATCGATGTCGTATTGCCAGCGGCTCAAGGGCGCCACCATGCCGAACATCTTGGGCGTGCGTTTGACGAGGCACTTGGGATCGAAGCCGATGTCGGTCGTGGGCAGGGCGGGGTCTGCCGTGCCTTTGCCGATCAAGGCGGTCGCGCTAGCAGGCAGCGTGAAGTCGGGAGTGGCGCCTTCGGGCGCCGTGAAGAGCGTGGTCGCGCCCACGCTCACCGCGTTGCTCGTCCAACCAGCGGTCGGTTGGCTTTCTTCGATCGCTTTCGAGCCCGCAGGGGCGATGCCCGTGGCCACGACCACGTTGTTCCTGAAGTTGATGTTCTCGATCGTTACCCCAGCGCTCGAGAAATAGATCTCGCCGGGATTGGTGGGGTACGTGGCTTGGCTGCCGAATTGGCTGTTGTGATAGCAGGTGTTGTTTACGAAAATCGTGCCGCTGCTTCGGGTGAGCCGCAGGCACGAGCCGCTGTTGCCGAAGGCGAGGTTGTTGATGAAGGTCACGCCGTTGGCTCTTTCATCGACGATGAAGCCGCTGCCGTCGGTGTGCTTTTGCTCGTCGGTGTTTTCGAACGAGACCACGCCTTGAACCAGATTCGTGCCGGTGGTCTCGTACATCGTGACGCCGCTCGACCAGGCATGCTCGGTGCTCGTGCCATTGTGGGCCGAGATCGAGTTGATCAGCGTGTAGCTCGGGCCACTGAAGAACGTGAAGCCCGTGCGGCCGTTCGAGTACGAGATACAGTGCTTGATCGTCCAGTGACCGTTGGAAACCTCGTCGGAGTCCGTGCCGCCGGCCCAGCGGTTGCCCATGCCCGTGGACCAACCGCGAACGACCAGCCCTTCGAACACGAGGTACTCGCCAGTTTCGGAGTGCACTCCCGTCGTCTGATTGGCATCGACCGAGGTCAAGCTTTCGATGATGGGCGTCGAGCACTCGTCCGCTTTGAAAGTAATCGGGGCATCGGCGGTGCCGGAATTAGCGACGTAGATCGACTCCTGATAGGAGCCGCTCGTGAGATAGACCGTGTCCCCCGCGACCGCACCGCTCGCAGCGCTGGCCAGGCTGCAGGGTGTGGCTCGCGTCGGGCAACCGCTGGTCGCGGTTGCCCCCGGAGCGACGTACCAATCGGTCGCTTGCGCGGGTGCGGCTACAAAAAGAGCGACCAGCGGTAAGCCAAAGAAATAGACGCTTCTCAACTTTGCTTCTTCTCGGAGAACTCTGCCCCCGCGTTGCCGATCCCCCTCACGCCCGCGATTGACGTCTGCGGCGTAGCCCGAGCAGCGCCAACCCGAAACCGCCGAGCCCGATCAGCAGCCCCGAGCGGGACGGCTGCGAGCCCACGCGACAGCCGCAACCTGCGTCAGTACCTGCGCCGGCACCCGCGGCACCTGGAGGAGCACCGACCAAAGCACCGCCGGCCGCGACAGCAGCGCCCGCACTGCCCACCGCGGTAGCGCCGGCTGTCGAGCCCGGCGTCGCG
>DATEPG010000610.1:0-5639 GCA_035273265.1 Polyangiaceae bacterium | reverse complement strand
CTTCGTAGGCGCCGAAGTTGGCTGCGACGAGTAGGTGAGAGCGCAGCGCCATCAAAACGACGATTCGCACCATCGGATAGGCGCTCTCCTTTCCATGTGACCGATGACCACCGAATGTCTCTCGATTTTCGATCGTGTTCGGCACGCGAACGGAGGTCCCATCCATTCCGTAGAGTCGCAGGCCGCGCCACTGGTGCGCTTTGGCGCTGTTGTGTGCCCAGGTCGCGCCGCAACGATCGAAGAGCCATTTCACAGGTTCAGAGCCAACACGCTCGCGTGCCTGGGCAACTGAACTCCGCGCGACCGTACCCGACCCAGGAAGCGCAAGATCTAGCTTGCTCACGACGTCCTCGACCGGACTGTCGCGAAAGAGCGCCATCCCCAAAACCACCCAGATCACCTGCTCTGACGGCAGTCGTCGCCGACGCACCGTCGCTGTTCCGGTCGCTTGAAGCGCCTCCTCGATCCATTCGGGGCTGATGTGCTTTCGAAATCCTTGAAGATCTGGAGGCGACGCATACGTGGCTGCGGCATGAAACGCTTTGTCGAAGCTCATTGTGCTGCATATTGCAAGAGCACATCTCAGCCCCGACAAACAGAGGGTGCTGCTTTTCTAAACGATTTCGATCTCTTGCGAGCTAACCGATCGGCATTGGTGCACGAACAACTATTTTCACTCTGCGAAGGAGGTCCCCTTGAGGAGAGCGCGCATTCTCGGCCGTCGCCTCACGCAATCATGAGGCGCTCACGGGCGGAGGCAGGTTTACGGGCGCCCGAGCAATGAGGGACAGACTCTCGACCGGGGCGAGCGTCGCCCGAGAGGTGCAGGGTGACACCTGCGATCGCCCCCAATCAACCGCTCGTGGGTTGTCACGCTCGTCCGCGGCAGCCCACGACTCAGATCACGCGCCGTGACACTTCTTGTATTTCTTGCCACTGCCGCAGGGGCAGGGATCGTTGCGTCCCACCGACGGTAGCGTTGCGTTGACGCTTTCGGGTGGATCTGGCTCTGGGTCTTCTGCTGCGCGTAGCTGCGTAACGAAGGCCGAAGCGTCCGCTTCACGTCCGGAGTCGATCAGCAGCGTGGTGATACGCAGCGCAGCTTCCCGGCGATCCGACGCGGTCTCCGCCAGCGCCAGGGAGCGACGATAGTAGGCCTCCGCGGCGTCGACTTCACCCAACTCGCGGTAGACGTCCCCCGCCTCATACTCGGCAATGAAGGGCTCCGTTGCCGTTTCGAGATTGGTGAGTACCCGAGCGAGCGCGCGCTCTCGATCACCGGAGCGAGCGTAGCTGAGCGCAATCTCTCCGTTCATCTGGTCGGGGGCGCAGAACTTCAACGCTTCGGCGACGCGTACGGCCAGCTCGGTTTCACCCGCCAGGCTCAAGCGCGCGGGCAAGTCCAGCCAGGCGCCGGCCAGGTCGAATTCACGATCGATTTGCCAGAATAGCCGCAGATCTCCAGCGATCTCGAGTAAGAGCGCGAGCGTGGTTTCGGCCAGCTGGCGCAGCACGGGCAGAGCTTCTTCGGAGCTCGCGTCTTCGGACAAGGCATCCAGGGCTTGGATTTGGTCGACGACGGCTTGCGCGAGTTCGAATAACGCTTGCAGTGCGGGATTGTCCGTCTCGGCTTCGTCGCCCGGGTATTCTTCGTCGTAATCGAGTTGGCGTGGCGCATCGCCCACCGATTCGACCAGCACCGGGGAGGCGAGCGGGGCATCGGTTTCGGTTATCGCTACCACGGTCAGTGAAAATCGCCGCTCGGTGCCAAAGTCATACACATAGACGAAGCGCTGACCTATCCGGAGTTTCAAGCGAAACAGCAGCGCTTGGTCGGCGCGTGGCCCGTCCGAGCGCGGGTCGAAGTAGCGGGCGGATTTATCCCAGTACTTTCCTGACAAGAAAAAGGCGTACAGGTGGTCGTCGTCGCCGTCCGCGAGCAGGGTGTCCTGCAGCATCCAGTGCACGTCATGCAGGGTGTGACGCCCATCGAAGTCGATCACGCGCCGTACTTCTGGCGCATCGTCGGGACTGAGCGAAAGGCGAAAGATTCTATTGGCCACGGGCGAACCTTAGAAGCTGTGCGTGCCGATCGGAAGCCCGAGCGCGTGCGTGGGAGCGCTTCGCGCCTGGGCAGGTGCCGTTCGCTTCGTCGTGTCACCAAGTCGAGAAGAACGCCCAAGCGTAGTTGCCCGCAGTCGTTTGTACGCAGTAGCCGCCGTTGCGCTTGGCTGGCAGGGGACTCGGCCAGTTGGCGGTGCATGACATCTGCACGCCGTTTACGGTCAGCTTGCGACCGCTCGAGAGGTTGCCGCAGACTCCGCCGGTCAAAGTGGCAGTGGTTTGATGGCAGGTCGCGCCAGTACCGAGATTGCCGGAATTGTAGTTGTTGCTGGCGAAGACCACCGGGCTCGTGCACAGGCCTGCGCAGGGCGTGCTGCCGGTAGTGCAGGTGTTGTTCGAAGGGTGCGTGCAAGCACCCGCGCTGCACACGTCATTCGTGCAGCTATTGTTGTCGTCGGCACAAGAGAGGGTGTTGTTCGGGTGGGTGCAAGCTCCGGCGGCGCAGACGTCGTTGGTGCAGCCATTGCCGTCATCGGCGCAGGCGAGCGTGTTGTTCTGGAAGCGGCAGCCGGTGATCGGATCACAGCTGTCGGTCGTGCAGGGATTGGAGTCGTCACAACTCACCTGGCAGGGGCCGGTCGGCGGGGGGCCCGAAACGCGCGCGAATGCCAAGTAGTTGACGTTCACCTCGCCAGTGTCGAAGACGAGGCGCGCCTTGTGCGCTCCAGCGCTCAGGAACACGCCGGGGATGGCTGCGTCGGCAAACGACTGCCAACCGAGTCCGGGGCCAGCGACTGGTCCGCTGACATCGACGCCATCGATTTCCAAATGCAGGAAGGTGCCCGTTGCCTGAGACGCGATACGCAGTGTGACGACGTATTCGTCGGCCTTGGGCAGCTGAAGGTCGTACTCGAGCCACTCGCCGGGGGCGGTCCAGCCCACGTTGCAGGCGCTGCCCTTCGGGTCGAGGGTGGGCTCGGCATCGACGTTGCTCGTTCCGCACGTGGAACTGCCCGAATTCCCAGCGCTCGTATCGAAGTAGTTGTCGGGTTTTTCGGCTTCGAGCAGGAATCCGTCGGGCACCTGCGGTGGCGGCTGGCAGGTGTTGTTCGCGGGATGCGTACAGCTGCCTGCCGCGCAGACGTCATTGGTGCAGGCATCGCCATCGTCGGCGCAGGCCTGCGTGCTGTTCAGGAAACGACAACCAGTGAGCGAATCGCAGCTGTCGATCGTGCACGGATTGGCGTCGTCACAGCTCATCTGGCAGGGGTTGGTCGGCGGCGGTCCCGAAAGGCGGGGGAACGCCAAGTAATTCACGTTCATGTCCCCGGTATCGAAGACCAAGCGCACGCTGTGGGCGCCCGCGCTCAGCAACACGCCCGGCACTGTCGCGTCGGCGAAGGCCTGCCAGCCGAGTCCGGGGCCAGCGACTGGCCCGCTGACGTCGACGCCATCGACTTCCAAATGCAGGTAGCTGGACACGGCCGGGGAGGCGAGCCGCAGCACGACGTCGTAGTAGTCCGCCTTCGGTAGCTGAAAGTCATATTGCAGCCACTCCGTCGGGGCCGTCCAGCCAATGTTGCAGACGCCGCCTTTCGGATCTTGGGTGCGCTCGGCGTCGACGTCAGTGCTACTACACAGCGGATTGCCATAATTGGCGGGCGTGGTGTCGGAATAAGAGTTGTATTTTTCGGCTTCGATCACGAAACCGTCGGGCACCGACGGCACGGGTTCCATCGGCGGCGGCACATCCGCAGGCGGCGTGGGCAAGATCCCTTGACCGGCCGCGGTCGTGAGCGCCATGACCAGACGACCATCCCTCACGCCGATATTCTGAGACACGTAGTCGCTGGCCGAGAAATCGAACGTCCACTGGGCAGGGTACCAAACGTTCGTGTTGAGTGTGTTGAACTGCTCGTCCAGCAGCACGGTCGCGAACTTGTTGGCCTGATTGGGCGTGTATTTCCAGACTTTCACGTAATCGACGAAGTGCGCGGTCGGCACGGAGCTGCCATCGAATACACCGCTCCAAACATAGGCGCTGGTGTCACCAGGCCAAACGCCGGTGCGCAGTTCCATCCGTTCGCTGCTGGGCGTATCACCGTTCGCGTCCTTGGCGAACATGACCGCATATTCGTTCTTGTCGGTCTCCCGCCGAACTTCTTTGCCGTCCACGAAGAAGGCAATGTAGTCGGGGGTCCACTCGATGCGATACGTGAAGTAGCCTTGATACGGGCGCGCGGACATGAAGTGGGCGACCGCGTGCTCCGTGCGATAGAGAGGAGCACTTCCTCCCGGGGTCATGATCTGGGTTTGGTAGTCACCCGACGCTTGCCCCATCTCGAAGTCGATCTCGTGCCAGGGCACGGCCGGAGCCTGCTCGGAGTTCGGCTTCCATAGAAAGAACGTGCTGATCACGCCAGGACCTTGGGCGCAGCGAATGCGCGCCTCGAAAGCGCCGAAGCCATAGCGGGCTTTGGTCTCTAGCTCGCCGCTCTTGTAGCTCTTGGCTAAAGCGGTCGACGAAAGAAGCAGTACACCCAACCCCGCGTGGACGACTGCCCACCACCAACTTTTCGCGCGCATGGATCAACCAATACGCCTGTTCCTCGAGCTGTTCTAGCTGGAACTGGTTCCGCACGAGTCAGCAGCGAATGTGGCGTGATTGCTCGCGGGGCTCGAGCTGGAACCGGTTGCAGTCACGCTGTTGGTCGCGTTCGCTCGGATGGCCGATTGAGTCGGCACTATGTCTAGGGGTGAAGGCAGTGCCGAGTCAGTCCCAGCCGGTGCTGTCGCCTTTGGACAAGATGGCGCTCACGGCATAGACCTGCCCACCGTACATCTTGAACAGATGCATGTCCGGGTGTCCGCCCGTGAACAGCGTGAAGCCGACGCCCAGACCGGTCTCGACATCGGCGATCACCAGACGGGGATTCAGCACTGTGCTCGAGCTCGACGCCGCGCAGCTCGCCCCCTCACCGCAGACGAAGTTACCTCCGCCGTTTTCTATGCGCTTGCAGGTGCTGGTGGTGTCGCAAACACCGGCGGGGAACTGCTTGAAATACTTGGTCATCCAGGCAGTGAGTTGGGCGCGGGTGTTGCGCTTGTCGGCCGCCACCGGCTCCTCCCACTTGATGGTGTCTTTGGTCGCGGCGAGCGCGGCCGTGTTCGAGGTCACCCCGGTGTAGTCGCCTTTGCGCGCGGCGATGGTTTCGATTTCGGTAATCTTCTGGTCGACGAGCTTGATTCGGACTGCGACCGGAATGTCGGTCGTGCCGTCCGGCACGACGGCTTGGCTCGCGACGTTGCAAGTCTCGGTGTCGAGCGCGCTGTGGGCGTACTTCAGCGCGCCAGCGGTTTTCCAAAGTGGGGCGTCGGCGGGCTTGCTGGTCTTGCCGTTCTCGGTGAACTTGAGCGTGTCCGCCAGCGGCAACGTCGAGGGATCGTGGGCAGCCAGTGCCTCGAAGTAGCTATCGATCGTTGCCTTTAGTAGTTCGCGCGTACAACCGCCGCTGCTGGTGCCGCCAGCTCCCGCGCTGACCGTTGCACCGGCGGCGCCTGCGCTGGGGCCCGAG
>DATEPG010000609.1:0-9445 GCA_035273265.1 Polyangiaceae bacterium | reverse complement strand
GGCTCGAGCCCACCGTGCCACTGCCGCAAAAGCCGGTCTGGCATTGCTGGTTCGTGACGCAGCTCGCGCCGAGCGAGCCGTCGCTGCACCGACCGAGCGAGGCCCCATCCGAAGTGCCGATGCAGATGTCGCTTTCGCAATCGGATTTATCGACGCAGGCGGAGCCGCTTTCGCCGTCGCTACAGGTGCCGACGAAGGAAGTGGCGGGCAAGATGCAGTCGAGACCGTCGGCGCAGTGCGCCGAGACATTGCACGAAGCATCGCGCTCGCCCGTTTGACAACGGTAGGCGCCGTCGCTGCCAGTGGCCACGCAGCTACCGTCGACGCAGTCACCCTTGTCGAGACAGGGAGAGCCTGAGGTGCCAGGCTGACAGTCGCCTGGCTTGCTGGCGCTCCCGCCGACGCAGCGTCCCGCCTTGCAATCCTGATCGCCGTCGCAGGGCGCGTAGTCGGCAATGCAGGGCACGACGTCGCGCAATTCGAGCTCGCAGGCCACCGCGCAGTCGACAGCCTTGAGACAGCCGCGCTCCGGGTGGCAGCCAGTGTAACTCGAATTGAACGGATCGCACTTGCAGGTGACGGGACTGCAGGCCTGCGTGCAGGCGCCGCCCGCGTACTCCAAGCCGAGATCGCCGCAGCCCTGGTAGCTCGCCGACGGAATCGACGGGCGCCCGCCGAAGCTGTTCTTGCCCCCCGACGCCTTCGAGCCGCCGGACGTGCTGTCTTCACCCGCTTCGCCCCCAGCCCCGCCCGAGAAGCCGCCGTTGCCGCCGTTGGAAGAGCAACCGAAGGCAAGGCCACTGGCCGCGGCCGCGAGGCAGACTGCCAGCGCACCAAAGCTGAATCTGGTCATTGTCCCGATGCTACGGCCCTCGCTAGCAGGAACAGACCGGGCAGACAGTATTTTTCGGATGATTGGTGGACAACTGTAGACAGCGGGGACCGCAAGACGCACATGGTGACGCGCCCGGGGCCGTGAAAGCTCTCTCAGTCGAGTCGTTCAAATGCTTGAAGCGTTAAACCGCGCCAAGGATGGCTTCGCGCTCCGCCACTGACCACGACACCCCACGGCAGTGGTGGTGGTTCGAGCAAGCCAAGACACCCCGAGCAAATTTGCGGCAAATGACCCGAAAACTCCTGAATCCGGGCGCGGCGCGGACTCGACGTGTCGCTACCGTGCCGATCGAAATGGTGTAGGGTAGGCACCGATGCGCGCGGTTCCGGCTCGGCTTTTTGCTCTGCTAGTAGCATTGGTGATGCTGCTACCGAGCGCAGCTTCGGCGCGCACCCAATATTATTGCCGAATAACCGGGCGCATCCTTGACTCCGCGAGCTGTGATAACGGCGCGAGGTCGAAGGCGACAAGCTTCATCCAACGGCTTCAGCCCGAAGATTGTTGCCAGCGCCTCGAGACCGCTAGCCGCAGCGCCTCGCTCGGAACCCTGAACGCACTGATCGGCGTTGCACCCGCGGCCGAAATAAGGACGAATTTCCAACTCTTCTCGGCGCACTCCAAGCGCGATCTGGTCAGCGTTTGTGCGGAGTCGACTCAGGCGCCGCTGGCCATCGGGCCGCCGCTGTTCCTCGTGCACTGTGCCCTTCTGAGCTGAACGCCTCCACGACCGCACACACACCGGGTCGGTCTCTACCGAATCCGACGGATTGCTCGCGGACCTGATGCGCTGGTGCATTGGGCGCGACTCCGTCAGTGATCATGGAGCATTCATGCTTGGCGTTCCGCTATCTCGGGGCCGATTAGGCGCTTGCCCGTTACGCACGGGCGGCGTGATCATCGGCTTTACTTTGATTTTTTCGGCTTCCGGCTGTGCAACCAGCGCCGGAAGTCGGTCCTATGACAGCGCGCAAATCGACTATCGACGCTCTGCTCCGCAGAGCTCACGCCCAGAGAGGAAGGGCGCCGCAACCGTGCTCGAGGCGAATGTCCTGGACCGCAACGCGTACGTTCGCGCTGTGCTCGAACGGAACCCAACCGTTGAGTCAGCTCGTCAGGGGTGGCGCGCCGCCCTCTCGCGCGTCAAGCAATCGGGGGCATTCGAAGATCCGATGATCGACTTCGGATTCGCGCCGCTCTCGATTGGCTCACATGCTCGCTTCGGTTACGAGGTGGGGATCAGTCAACGGCTACCCTGGTTCGGCAAACGCGGCTTCGAGGCGTCTGCGGCCGAGGCCGAAGCCAACGCCTCCAGAAGTGACTATGAAGCCATGAAGCGTGATCTCGCGCTGTCGGCGGTCGTGCTCTACGACCAATATTTCATCGCCGTCCGCTCGATCGAGATCAACGCCCACCACGTCGAGCTGATGCACGCGATCCGGGACGCAGCCTCCGCGCAGTTTCAAACCGGGCGAGCGTCCGCCCAAGACCCCCTTCAGGCGGAAACCGAGCTCGCTCACATGGAGCACGACGCGGCAACCCTCGCGGCTCAACGCGACGTCACGGTCGCACAGATGAACGAACTTCTGCATCGCGCGCCCGGGCTCCCACTGCCACCCCCCCCCGCCGAGCTGGTCATGCCTACCCTACCCGACCCGGGCGAGACGGAGCACCTCCAGAGCGACGCAATCGCGCATCGCAGCGAGATCACTGCTGCTCGCCAACGTGCGCAAGGGGCTCAGGCGCGCGCCGCTGGCGCCGATCGCGAACACTACCCAGATGTAACCGTCTCCACTTCCTACAGCTCGATGTGGGACATGCCCGAACACCGCTGGATGGTCGGGCTCGGGCTCAGTCTGCCGATCCAGACTGGCCGTCGCTCGGCGGCAGTCGATGAAGCCGTGGCGATGCAGGCTCAATTCGAGAGCGACGCCTCTCGCCTGACGGACGCTGCGCGGACTCAGGTGTTCATCGCGCTGAAGAAGCTTCAAGAATCCGAGCACGTCATTGGGCTATTCGAAAAACGGCTGGTTCCCCTGGCCCGCGCCCAGCTCGATGCGGCGCGAGCTGGCTTCACGACCTCGCAGAATCCGTTCATGGCCGTGATGGAGGCGGAGAAGAATCTGCGAAGCGTGGAGCTCGACCATCAAATGGCACGTGCCGAGTGCGATCGCCGCGCAGCCGAGCTCGATCGCGCATTGGGTCGCATTCCAGGACTCGACGCACGGGAAAACAAGCCATGACTAGCAGTGCGCCGCGATCTCTCGCGCGTTCGCGAATCGTCTCGATCGCCCTAGCCGCCCTGGTCGTCGTTCTTGCGCTCGTATTCCGCGCGCCGTTGACTGCTTGGTTCACGGGAAAGAACCTGGCCAACGAGGCAAGCGACGAAACGTCTTTGCCGACCGCCCCGGTGAGCTCGAAAGCGGCCGGCGCGTCTACGAGCCCCGTAGCGCCGCCCTCGCCCAGTGAAATCGCTCACTACACGTGCTCCATGCATCCGTCGGTGAAACAGGCCGGACCCGGGAAGTGCCCGATTTGTGGCATGAATTTGCTGCCGGTCAGTAAGGAGCAGCAGGCCCAGGGCGTGGTGATGATCGATGAAGGACGCCGGCAGCTGATCGGCGTTCGTACTTCCGCGGTCGTCGAGGGTCCTCTGCGCAGTTCGTTTCAGGCAGTCGGGCAGATCGTCTACGACGAATCTGCGCTCACGGACGTGAACTTGAAGGTCAAGGGTTGGATCACCAAGCTCCTGGTGAACAGAACCGGGCAGCGCGTCGCGCGCGGGCAAGTCTTGTTCACCATGTATAGCCCGGAGCTCTACAATGCCGAGCAGGATTTTCTGCTCGCAACCCGCACTGGCGGGATGGACGGCGCGCAGAAAGACGGCGGGGCGCCGAGCGTTGCATCGTTCGCGCGCGCAGCGCGCAAGCGTCTGAATCTGCTCGGTCTGAGCGACGCCCAGATCGATGCGGTGGCTGCGCGGGGCGAGCCCCAAGAAAGCACGGCCATCCCCTCGCCGGCCTCGGGTTTCGTGATTGAAAAGAACGTCGTCGAGGGCGCATCGGTCGAGGCCGGAATGCGCTTGTTTCGAATCGCGGCGCTCGACAAAGTGTGGGTGGAAGCCGACGTTTACGAGGCAGATCTGGCGCACGTTCGCGTCGGACAACGCGCGAAGGTCACGCTCGACTACCTGCCCGGCCGTGCCTATGACGCAAAGGTTTCGTACGTGTACCCGTACTTCGAGACGGGAGCGCGCACGGGGCGGGTTCGCATCGAGCTCGTGAATCGGGCGCTCGAGCTGCGCCCCGGAATGTACGCGAGCGTCGAGCTTGCCTCCGACCTGGGTTCGCGGGTTCAAGTTCCCGCGTCCGCGATCGTCTACACCGGCCCCAGGCGCCTCGTGTTCGTGGATCTGGGCGAGGGCCGGTTTCGACCGCAAGAGGTGCGCGTCGGCACCGAGGCTGACGGCATGTACGAGGTGCTCGCGGGTCTCAAGCCGGGCGACCAGGTGGCGACATCCGGGGTGTTTCTGATCGCGGCCGAAGCTCGGATCAGCACCGCCGCCAAATATTGGGACAGTGAACCCACTGGCGGCGCCGATGCGGGAGCGCCCCCGCCAATGGCTGCTGCAGAGGCCACCACGCCGGCTCGGCCGATGCCGCAAATGAAGCCTGCGCCCGCCCCGGGACCAAAACCCGTAACCCGGCCGGAAGCGCCGCCGGCTGCGGCGCCGTCCTCGATGACGCCCCCCGCGCCCGCCGCTGCCGGTTTTACGTGCTCGATGCACCCGTCCGTGAAGGCGGCCGGACCGGGCACGTGCCCCATTTGCGGCATGGACCTGATCCCCATTCCAGGCGGGACCAAGCCATGAGCGGCCCCACCGAGGGTGCTGCGGCGAGCAAGCACGGAATCATCGCGCGCTTGATCGCGACCAGCGCGCACAACCCGCTATTTACTATCTTGCTCGTGGCGGCGGCCAGCGTGTGGGGCTGGATCTCGCTTCAGCGCACCCCGCTCGATGCGATTCCGGACCTCTCGGACGTGCAGGTGATCGTGTTCACCGAGTGGATGGGGCAAAGCCCGGATTTGGTCGAGGACCAGATCACCTACCCGATCACTGCCGCGCTGATCGCCGCCCCCAAAGTCCAAGCCGTCCGCGGCCAATCGATGTTCGGAATGTCGTTCGTGAACGTCATCTTCGAAGATGGAACGGACATTTACTGGGCTCGCAGCCGCGTGCTCGAGTACATGAGCTCGGTTCGAGCCAAGCTCCCCGGGAACGTGAACCCGACGCTCGGACCCGACGCGACCGGCGTCGGTTGGGTCTTCGAGTATGCACTCGTCGACAAGACCGGCAAGCACGATCTCCAGCAACTGCGCTCGATTCAAGATTGGAACGTGCGTTACGCGCTGGCCAGCGTGCCGGGCGTGGCAGAAGTAGCCAGCGTCGGCGGCTACATCAAGCAGTACCAAGTCAACGTCGACCCGAACAAGCTGCTGGGCTTCGGCATCACGGTCGAGGACGTGGTGAAAGCGGTCCGCGCCTCCAACGAGGAGGTGGGTGGAAGGGTGATCGAAATCGGCGGACACGAGCAGATCATTCGGGGGCGCGGCTACGTGAAGACCCCCGATGATATCGGCGGAGCTCCGATCAAGGTGATCAAGGGCACACCAGTGCGCGTTCGCGACGTTGCTCTGGTGAGTATCGGACCGGACATTCGACGGGGCGTTTCGGAGCTGAACGGCGAAGGTGAAGCTCCGGGCGGCGTCGTCATCATGCGCTACGGCGAAAACGCGCTCACCGTGATCAACCGGGTGAAAAGTCGCCTTCAGGAGATCAAGCGCAGTCTGCCGCAAGGCGTCGAAGTGGTCACCACCTACGACCGCTCCGGGCTGATTGAGGACTCGGTGGCCACACTTCGACATACGCTGATCGAAGAGATGATCGTGGTGAGCGTCATCATTTTCGTCTTCTTGCTTCACGTCCGCAGCGCCTTGATTCCGATTTTGACCCTGCCCATCGGCGTCCTGCTCGCGTTCATTCCCATGTCGGGCCAGCACCTGACCGCGAACATCATGTCCCTCGGCGGCATTGCCGTCGCCATCGGTGCGATGGTGGATGCCTCGATCATCATCATCGAGAATATTCACAAAAAGCTCTCCGAGTGGGACGCCGGAGGTCAGAAAGAATCGCGGACCGAGGTGCTGGTGCACGCGATGCAGGAGGTCGGTCCATCCATCTTCTTCTCGCTGCTGGTGATCACCGTCTCGTTTTTGCCGGTCTTCACACTGGAGGCGACGGAGGGACGGCTGTTCAAGCCGCTGGCCTTCACCAAGACCTATTCCATCGGCTTCGCCGCCGTGCTCGGGGTCACGCTCACGCCCGCGTTGGCAGTGCTGCTCATCCGAGGCAAGGTGCACGACGAGCACAAGAACCCGATCAATCGTTTTCTCACAGCGGCTTATTCGCCCGTCGTACGGTTCGTGGTCGACCATCGCTTCAAAGTAGTCATCGCAGCGCTGCTCACGATGGTGCTCACGGTCCCGGTGATCTCGCGTTTGAAGAGCGAGTTCATGCCCCCGCTCAACGAGGGCGTGATCCTGTACATGCCCACCGCGCCGCCAGGCATGTCCGAGAGCGAGTCAGCACGCCTGCTCCAGGTCATGGATCGCGAGCTCAAGAAGTTCCCCGAAGTGGCCACCGTGTTCGGCAAGCAAGGCCGCGTAGAAAGCGCAACCGACCCGGCGCCCCTGGGCATGGCCGAGGTCATCATCACGCTCAAACCGCGAAATCAATGGCGGAAGGGAGTCCAGTGGGACGACCTCATCCAGCAAATGGACGAGCACCTGCACTTTCCCGGCATGCCGAACGTGTGGTGGATGCCGATCCAGACGCGAACCGAGATGCTGGCGACGGGCGTCCGTAGTCCACTCGGAATTCAGGTGTTCGGGGACAACCTCCAGGACATCGAGAAGGCCGCCATCTCGGTCGAACATGCCGTCGCCAAGATCCCCGGAACACGCAGCGCATTTGCCGAGCGCTCGACCGGCGGCTTCTACATCGACTTCGAAGTGAAGCGGGAGCAGGCAGCGCGCTATGGCCTGAGCGTCCGAGACGTGAACATGGTCGTCGCACAGTCGATCGGCGGCGAGAACGTGTCGGAAACGGTCGAGGGCCGTGAGCGCTACCCCATCTCCGTCCGCTACGCGCGCGAATTCCGCGATGACCCGGAGCTCCTCGGCCGCATCCTGGTCGGCACGCCGGACGGCGCACAGGTTCCACTCTCGGATGTCGTGAGCATTCGCAGCGTACTCGGTCCGCCCATGATCCGAAGCGAAGGCGGAAAGCTCGTCGGCTTCGTGTTCGTCGATACCGATCGTCCGATCGCCGACTACGTCGCCGAAGCCAAACAAGTCGTGGGTAGTGAGGCCAGGTTGCCGCCCGGCACACGCCTCGACTGGGTCGGGCAATTCAAATACTTCGAGCGAGCCAAAGAGCGACTGAAGTGGGTCATCCCACTCACCCTTGGGATCGTGATTTTCCTGCTGTATTTGAACACCCAGTCGATTGCGGAGACCGTCATCGTGATGCTGGCGGTCCCCTTCTCGCTGGTGGGCGCCATCTGGCTGCTCTACCTCTTACAATACAACATCAGCGTAGCAGTCTGGGTGGGGGTGATCGCGCTTGCGGGCTTGGACGCGGAGACAGGCGTGGTGATGCTGCTTTATCTTACGCTCGCGTACGATCGGCACCAGCGCGAGGGCAGACTCAAATCGCGAGCGGACTTGCGCGAAACCATCGTCGAGGGCGCGGCCAAACGACTGCGTCCAAAGCTGATGACCGTGGCGACCATGATCATTGGCCTCGTGCCAGTGCTCTGGAGCACCGGCACGGGCGCGGACGTCATGAAGCGCATCGCGGCGCCGATGATCGGCGGGCTCGTCACCTCCTTCTTACTGGAGCTCACGGTGTATCCGGCCATCTTTGCGATCTGGAAAGGCCGAGGTTTGCCCGAAGTCGTGGAACCGCCGAGCACGGCATCGGGCGCTGCGGCATGAGCGCCAAGTGAGTGACCTGCAGGCCGCCCGTGCCTGGCCCTTGTTGCTGTCTCGTGGTCTGCGAGGAGCAATCGACGGGACCGTGAGCGTGATGCTGGCAGGCTACCTCGCGCACCTCGGCTTCACCCCAGTGGCCGTGGGCGCGGTCGTGACAGGCACTTTGTTTGGCTCCGGCTTCGTGACCTTGGTCGTCGGCTACCTCTCCCACCGAGTCTCGAGCCGCCGCTTGCTGCTATTTGCGGCCTTCTCGATGCTCGCCACTGGCCTCGGGTTCGCGGCTTTCACCGGTTTTTGGCCACTATTTTTGGTGGCGGTCCTGGGCACGATGAACCCTTCCAATGGGGACGTGAGCTTGTTCCTGCCATTGGAGCAGGCCGCCCTCGCTGGCCTTGCGGTAGGCAGGCGCGCCACGACGGCGCTCTTCGCGCGCTACAACGTCATCGGCAGCTTTTCGGGCGCACTCGGCGCGCTCGCGGTTGGTGTTCCAGATCTCCTCACCCGTTGCTGCAACGTCGCAAGCCTCGCCGCAGAGAGGTCCGTCTTTCTCGTGTACAGCGCGGTCGGCGCTTTCGTAGCCTGGCTCTACGCGCAGACCTCAGAGGCGCCGGTGGCGCGCGCGCCGCGGCAACCTCTGATGACTTCTCGTCGGGCAGTGCTGCGACGTTCAGCGCTATTTAGCCTGGATTCGTTCGGCGGGGGATTCGTGGTGCAGTCGCTGCTCGCATTGTGGCTATTTCGGCGGTTCCACCTATCGCTCAGCGCCGCCGGCGCGTTCTTCTTCGTGTCGAGCTTGGCGTCCTCATTGTCGCAATTTCTGTCGCCGCGGCTCGCCGCCCGAATTGGTCTCGTTCGAACGATGGTCTATACGCATGTCCCGGCGAATCTGTTCTTGATGCTCGCCGCCTTGATGCCCACGCTAGGGCTCACGCTGGCCTGCCTGCTGCTGAGGGCCAGCGTGTCATCGATGGATGTACCGGCGCGGCAGGCCTATGTGATGTCCGTCGTTCCACCCGAGGAGCGCGCGGCCGCGGCGAGCGTCACCAATGTGCCGAGAAGTCTCGCCGCCGCGCTGGCTCCGACCCTCGCCGGCTTATTGCTCGAGCGAACGACGTTCGGCTGGCCGCTGCTCTGCGCCGGGGTGCTCAAGCTCACGTACGACTTTCTGTTGCTCGCGCTATTTCACAAGGCCGAGGCGCAGCTGCGCCTCGACGCGTGAACCGAGCACTTCGTCGTGCTCGGCTGCTACTCAGCCTGCGCGTGACCGTGGCCCTCGACCCCCACCAGGCGGCCTAGTTCGGGCACTCCACCTCGTCACTGCCGTCCTGGCAGTCTTTCACGCCGTCACAGACCTGCTTCTGCTCGAGCTTATTCGTATTGTCGATGCAGTAGAAGATTGGCGGCGGCGGAGTAGGGCACTTCCCTTCGTCGCTGCCGTCCTGGCAGTCTTTCACCCCGTCACAGACGTGCTTCTGGTCGAGCTTCCCCGTATTGTCG
>DATEPG010000608.1:0-7682 GCA_035273265.1 Polyangiaceae bacterium | reverse complement strand
CATTTCTTCGGCGCTCCGAGCCTTCCAACGCGGCTGCCAATGCACCCGCTCGTGCGTTCCCGAGTCTCAGCAGAATGACCCAAGTCGATGAGCCGTGACATGGCATCGGCAGGCTAGTAGTGGATCGGCCATGGTGCTGAGGTACTCACTTGGTGCGGCCATGACCGGAAACGTGTCTGCGGCGGATGTGGCCTTCGGCAAGTTCGAACGCGACATCGAGCGATTTGAAGTGGGTCCAGCTTGGGATTGGTTCGTTGAGCGCACGGCCTTCCTTGAGGCTGAATTGGCCGCGGCCGGCGGATTCGACGAACAGTTGGCAGATCGCATCGAAGAAACAGGAACGTTCTTCGGGCCGGCGGAAGTCTACGAGCGCCATGAACGGACCGAATACATTGGGTGGCAGATCGAGGAAGTAGCGATGGCGTTCGTTGTCACGCTACAGGCCCGTCTGAATGGTTTGCGCGCCGCAGCAAACGCGGTTTACGAGAAGGCCTCAGCAGAAGACTTGCTGACCATCGCACGGCCATCCAAGCTCGCGCTCTTGCCGCCCAAGCTGAAAGCCGTCTGGGATGTGGCCAACTACGTCAAGCACAACGATGAATGGGGCGCTGAACTCGACAAGCCCCAGCTGGTGACATTCGACGCTCTGCGTGAGCTCGGTGTGGCTTCTGGCACGCACAACGGTCGGCGGCTTGCTCGGTGGACAACCCTGGAGGCCCTTCTCGCTATTTCGGGAGAATCCTGTCTCAGGGAAGCCATCCCGGGCACCCTGAAGGTCAGCGTGACAAGCGGCCGCGAGATCGCGGCACGTATCCAATCGGATTTCGCTCCGCTATCTGAGGGCGTGGACGCGGCCCGTGCGGCACACCGGGAGGAGATGGGTGCGCAGTTGAACAAAGCGACGGAGCCGCAAGATCCCCTGCAGGTATAGCCCGACGCCGGCCAGTATCGATGGGCCGGCTGTCGAGCGGATAACCGCCAGCTTGTCACGCGGCGGGCGGATCGAGCTCGCGCGGGATATGTTGAGGGCGGTCTGGGTAGGACACTACTTGGCTGGCCACGCTTGCCCACGTAGTTCTAGGTTGTGTGTATGCGTGAGTTCGAAATTGTACCGTTTGCCTTCGTACTCAAGCACGCCACTGGACGGCAACCCCAACGAGTCCGCCTGTGCCTCAGCATAGAACGAACGAATGCCGTGGCGGTCCGCGTCGCCCAATCGAACGTTGTGCAGGCCACAAATGAGCTTGCCGTTGTCATTAATGAACTTTGCCATGGTTGGGGGGCGTTAGCCTTCCGCTGCGTGCGCTCAACGTCAAGCTGTCGCACAGGATCTGCCCTTCTTGGTGTGTAGAAGCTTGCGGTGATCGCCCGCGGCGCCGAGCGTCACGCCGCAACCACTCAGGTTCGGAACGCGATGCTCACGCAGACGGTCAGGAGCTACCAGGTGGCGGGCGAAGCGGAAGCGGGGAGCTCGTGCCAAGTTTTTCGAATGGCGACGTGCGCGCCGGCCCCGCTCCAACTTTCCTGCGATCCGGGACGATAACTTGCCGCACTTGCCAGAGCGTATGATCGTGCAAAGCGGGGTGCCCCTTTGACGGTCTTCGAGATTTTGGAATTCGGCGCCGTAGGCCAAGGCGACAGCGACCCGCGGTACTGCCAGATCGGCGGTATCTTGAAGTCGAATACGTTGAAGCACCCGTTCCTGGTCGCCAACGAGTACATTGCATTTCGGCTGGGAGCGCTCGTTGGCTTGCCAACAATACCTGGCGTTATCGTTCGTGGTGCGGCATCAGAGCTTGGTTTCGTCAGTTTGCGATTCGGACCCAGAAATGAACGCCCGCCGCCAGCGCTCGTGAGCGATGTCATCTCCACAAACGAGAGAATCGGCGCCGGCGTTGTTGTGTTCGACAGCTGGCTGGCAAATCGAGATCGGCACACCGAGAATCTGGCGTTCGACGTGAAAGACCGCACGGCGTTATTGTTCGATCACGACCGCGCGCTCTGCAATATGCAAGGGGCTGCGCGCCTCGATCAGGTTCGCGACGACCCGTTCGTAGCTATGCACTGCATTGCGCCACACCTGACGGACGGCAGATTGCTCGCCGACTGGGTTGAGCGAGTGGAATGGCTAAGGGTCGAGCACCTCGCGATGGTGGTCGGTGACGCTCATCGTGAGGGCGCCCTAGACGCTGAATTAGCTGAAAAAGTCATCACGTTTCTTCGCTACCGGCAGACGAACCTCCGAGCTATGCTTAAGGCCGCCTTCACTGGCGGTGCCTTTCGCAGCATGAAACAAGGCCCTTTGCTATGAACGCTCACTGGTACATTGCGAAATACATGCCCGATCTTCGGCGCCGAGAGCCGCGCAACGTCGGACTTGTGCTTTTTGCTCAAGGCCAAGTGTTGACACGCTTTCAAGGGCAAGACCCAGAGCGCGACGACGAGGTTGACCGTCGCAAAGTGCGATTCGCAGCGTCAACCATGAACTATAAGTCCTGGGTCAGGTACTGGACGATTCGGGCAAGCGAGTGCGCGACCCGACCAGACGAGTTCCCAATCAAACGTGGAGGCGACAACTACTTCCTAGACGAAGGAGGACGGGTCGTTGTTAGCGATAGATCCATCGAGACTCTCTTCGAAGAGCTGTACACGGCGATCGTTGCCGTCCCGCAAGTTGAACGAATTGTTGAGCAAAGTGTTCGCCCACCAACTCTCGTTGAACAAATCGTGCAAGAGCTTTCACCTTCGCTGGTGATTGAGACGGACTTCGTCGTGCGCGTTGGTCGGGACAGGCTTGCGTTCGATTTTGCCGTCAAACAGGCGACAAATCACCATGTGTTCAAAGTTGTTGAGCTGAACGGTAACCCAAAGAGAACGTGGGAAAGCGTCCACGCCGCGGCGTATTCGGTTGAGACCCTCGCTGGGTCGTCGGCGGAACTTCCGTATGCATTGGTTGTCGACCATGACCCAGGACCAGAGCGCGACGATCAAATGGAAACGTTGAGGGAACGACTCCAGGCGCGTGCGTTGGAGGCTCGTGATGCCGTATCTTGCGGCTACGTTGTGAAGCGATTGGTGAGTCCAATACTCGCGAGTACACCACCCTAGGTTGAACTAGGGTCTTTCGTCTCTGAGGCCGTGGCGGCTGCGCTGCCACAGAGACCGCAGACGGCGTGGACGACCTCGTGCTTTCGACCGCCCTGAAGAGTCGCTTGCCTCGATAGTCAAGTTCGCTGCACTCTGTCCACATCCGCGGACGAACCAGGTCGGCACCCGCACCGAGCGGTGGCGACCTGGTGTCGTCGGATGCTGGCAGCCCTCTGGCTCGGGTGCCGGCTTTCGTGATGCGACGGGGTCCCACGATGGAATCGGCCAGGCCCAAAAAACAGCCGAGGGACACTGATCAAAATCTCGCACGATCCCCGACAGCAGCCACATCGAGAAAGACTCAGAACTGCGCAGCCTCAAGGGCCGTGACAAACGGCACGTGATGCCCGGCGAGCCACCGAGTCACGGACACATCGCGGCAGGCCATGTCTCGGCAGGCATCGTCTGGGAAAATCACCATGCGCACATCCGTTGGCACCAGGGGAATCTTGTGCGTCGGCAGCGCTGTGCCTGTCGCGACAAGCTGGCCCTTTGTGACTTGATCGAATGTGTGCACGATCCGCCACTCATTCTCATCAAGATATGCGAAGTCGTCCTTTCGAGGCCGCGACATGCCCTTCATGAAGGCCACTGTGTGAAGTACGTTTTCGTAGACCCGGGTAGCCTCAGGGCTCTTCTGTCGCTTTAGCCAATCCATTGTCGCCTTCATATTGCCGACAATAGCCTCATCAAGGTTGCTCCGAACGTAGTGAACAGGCGCGCCCCATCGGTCTAACACCCATTGCCGATCAACGACCAAGCCCAAGGCGCCGTATTTTCGGGCGTGTTCCGCTGCAACTGAGAGGCGTAGTTCCGTGAAGCACGTCATCGCCGTCTGGTAGGCAATATACGAGCCCGAAGGTGAGTTGCTGGAGCACGCAATTTCTTCCTCGGGGATGGTCATCCAAAACCCCTCCTGGAGCGTCCCCACCAGCCTGGCCAGGTACTTCTTGCGCTGACGCCCCGTGAGCTTAGCGGTATCGAGTTGGATATCTTTCCCGGTCCAATGAGTGAGCAATGTCGATCGAGCCATCTTCGCCGAAGCTATTCTCGCAACCGATCAAGTCAACGAAAACACTCGTTTGAGCGTCGTGAAGAGCATTTTTTCTGCTCGCTCAGAAATCGAGACGAAAGTTCTCGAACCAAAACACGCGTTTACGCGTCCACGGTCAAATACCAGTTGCGACGCGTAACCAGACGCGTATCTTGGTTACGCGTCTTGAGGTAGCGATGCCCATCACCGAGAACAGCAGATACAATTACCGGTTCAACATGGTTGGGACCGCCGAGTGGCGTGCCCAGCTACAAGCGCTGGCGGGCGACGCTGGCGTCAAGGAGTCGGAGTACGTTCGGCAGCTAGTCGAGCACGCTTACGCGCAGCGCTTCGGGAAGAAGAAGCCCGGCGCGCCAGTACCCAAGTACAACTCGGCCGAGGGCATCGCAGCCAAGAAGCCGCGCAAGAAGTAGCAGCAGAGAAAGCCCCGACGCTGCGTCAACAGCCCGGGGCGTGGTCCAAAACCTGAAAGGGAATCGAACATGAGCAACGTACAGCAGAAGAGCGGCGCGCGCAAAAACACCGCGTGGGAGCGGAGTATCCTTGCGGCGGCCAGCGCACCAATCCAGGCCAAAACGTTCCGAGAGCTACCCGGCTTCGGTGAAGCTTTTGCCGCGCTCCTCGAGGATGAGGCGCGGGGAGGGTGGTGGTGCAACTACGGTTTCCCGCTCTCCCAAATCGGAGACATCGTGGCGCCAGGGGTTCAGCGAATTCCGAGCCGTCAGATGCTCCAGCGTTTCGCCATGGCCATCATGCACTCCGCGCCGCCTGCGGACGGCCCGGGGCATGTTCACCTCCTGACGCCCCGGCGCCCCATCCCTGCGAACGATTGCGAGGCCGCGAATGTGTGATGCAAGCCTCCGAGTGCAGCAGGCGCTCGATGCGATCGTCATCGCTTGCGACCAGCTGGGCGAGTGCATTGCCATGGCTCACGACTCGTCGAAGTTACAGGAGTCGGGAATTCTGGACCCATTCCTTACACTCTGGCGCTTTCGTTGGGAGGCGGGGCTACACGGTGGTGAAGTCGAGGGCGCGGAGCCCGAACGGCGGGAGTCAATCGCCCAGTGCGAGCATGAAACGAAGGTCAGCGCGCCCGAGGCTGCCGAATGAACGAAGCGGATCGCCAAATCATGGTTCTAGCGCTCGCCCAGAATGCCGACCCCGCCGATGCGGACGCGGTGCTCTGCCAGGCTCTCGACGGCTTGCACGCGGAAGCGGAGATACTTCTAGAGGCTTTCGAGGCAGCCGTGGGGGCCGGCATCAACGTGAACCTCACGCTTGCGTACAGTCACGCTAATCGACACGAAGCGCTCAGCAAATTCTACATGGCGCACATGAGAGCCAGCTGGCAACGGCCGGTTGCAGCGTCGGGGCTCGACGCGCCGGCAATGGATGTGTCAGTCGTTGAGCGGGGCGCGCTTGGACGGAAACTGCATGCTGTGCGCGGGGAAGGCGAGCCAACCGCCGATGGCTGATGCACCTCGGAAGGGGGCGACCCTTGGGGCCCCCGGGCCTTCCGTCCGCAAGGCAGGCCCGCAGAGCAATCCGCCGGTCGGCTCTCTCTCGCGCGAGGATTATCTGCTCGCGATGCCGGACCCTGAGTTCGAGCGCTGGGCGGACAGCCGCTTGTCCGGCGCGTATGGCACACGCAGCGAAGCCGATGAGTTCCGAGCCGTAGAAGCCGATCGCCGGCTCCGCGTTTGGGCTCGCGAGGGTGGCGAGCGGGTCCCCCCGCGGCAACAGCTGGACCTGTTCGCCAGCGAGTCGCCCATCGAAGCCATGCTCCTGGAAGCCTTCTTTGCCTGTGGTTTCTTTCAGCGCCTGGCGGTGCCCTCGGACGTCGTAGTCGGCTCGGGTCCGTTCGGCGTGCTCCTCCAGCAGGTCACGGTGCCCAGTATCGACAAGCGCTACCGCCTGGACTTCGGCATCATGAACGCGGCGGAGGGTCTCTACCTGGCCGTCGAAGTCGACGGCCATCAATGGCACGAGGCCACGCCGCACCAAGTCCAGAGTGACAAGAGCCGGGACCGCAAGCTCACCGCTGCTGGGTGGCAGGTGCTGCGCTTCACGGGTTCTGAGGTCTATCGTGACGCAGCGGCGTGCGTTCGCGAGGTGCTGGAAATTCTGACGCGCAAAGCGAGGAGTGTCGGCTGATGGCTGAGAATGCAAAGGGTGGTCGCCCGCGCAAAGGCACGCTCGAAATGCGCGGCAAGACTTGGCATGCGCGCATGACGGTTACCGTCGACGGTGAAAGCATTCGCCCGTGGTTTGACCTCGGAACGGACAACAAGGCGGTTGCGCGTCGGAAGATGGCGCGACTGCTGAAAGAACAGAAGGCAACCGACGCTCCTACGATTGAAGCGCTGGCCGAGTTTGCCAAGGAGCCCGAAACCGTCGCGGAAGCCACTGCGCGCATCGTTGAGCGTCAGGGCAGGGAAGGCTTGAAAACGTGGCGTGAGCGGCTTTCGCGGCTCGCTCGCTACGCGCTCCCCGAGTTGGGCAAACTGGCAATCGCTCGGGTGCGCCCTTCTAACGTTCGCGACGTTCTGACAGCCTCAGGTGCGGCCGGTCTGAGTAAGCAGTCGGTGCAGCACTTGCGCAACGATCTGAATGGCGTGTTTGGAGACTTGTGGCGAGACGAGCAAATCACAGAGAACCCGGTCGCACGTGTGAAGCTACCCAAGGGGCTCGCGGTCGACGCTCGCCCACGCGTTATCTTGAGCGATTCGGAGTTCGCCGAGCTGATGGCGTGTCCCCACATCACCGAGCAGGTACGCCTGATGTCACTGGCGTCCCGCTGTTTTGGCGGCATGCGCACGAGCGACCTACACGCTTGGGACTGGGCGCACGTCGATACGGACGCTTGGCAAAGCGCCGAGGTCTATCGCCCGAAGACGGACGGCCCGGAGGCGCCAGTCGAGCTCGTGCGGCTCGAGCTGCCGGAGATCCTGCAGGCGCCGCTGCGGGCGTGGTGGAAGGGCCAACGGAGAGACAGCGAGGCCGAAGGCGCAAGGACTGGCCCGGTGTTCCCCGTACTGAAAGGGGAGCGAGCAGGGGAGCGCCATGGCAAGCGAAGCCACGCCAGAGAGCTGCGTGCGGCCCTGTGGCGTGCGGGAGTCCATCGGCCGTTGGCTGGCTTCTCGGAGGCCCTTCAGGCGCTTAGGCAGGCCGAGCGGTCGCTAGCTTCGGCTGGCAAGTCGGAGCGGCGGCAGGCTCGCGCCGAGCGACTGGCGGCCGAGCTCGCCGCGCGCGCGCTCGACGCCATTCAGACGGATACGCCGCGGTCTAGGGCTGCCGACTTCCACAGCTTCAGACGCGCGTTCAACACGGCCCTGGGAGCGGCTGGCGTGAACGTCCAGCAGGCCATGGCGCTGGCCGGCCACAAGGACGCGCGCACGCACATGCTCTACGTGCAGTTGGCTCAGCGCGGGACTTTGACGACGCCCGCTGCTGCTTTGCCAACTATTGGAGTTTTGCCCCT
>DATEPG010000607.1:0-4219 GCA_035273265.1 Polyangiaceae bacterium | reverse complement strand
CGCAGCGCGCCGGCCTGAAGTAGCCTCGGCCCGGTGAGGGCTGCCGTCACTGCTGACCCACTCGACCCGTAGATCGTTTTTGTTGATGGTCGCCGACCACGACGAGTGGCGGCGAAGCCTCTGCGTGTCGAATGTCGACGACCACCTTCACAACCACGGCTTCTTGCTGGCCGATCGGGGCTGGCTATTGGCCTAACTGACATGAGGCATCGACCGACGGCGCGCGCTATCGGTCGATCTCGCGCGGCTCTCTATTTCTCGAAGACTTGTGCGCCGGCCACGCCTTGGCCGGCGGCGGCGCTGACCACCACTTTCACGGGCGTCGGCAGGGGCAGCGCCCATTTGTAGCAATTCGGCTTCTTGCCCAGCGTTGCCGAGGGACCGGTGTCTTGATCGACCGCCAAGATGGGCGCCATGCCCGGGATGACCGTGACGGCGAGGAACTGCACGTTCAGCTCGCTGATCGGCGGCATGCCCGCGGCGACCACGCTGTAGCACTTGTTCGGTTGCAGCATGATCTGCTGCTCGAGCACTTGCGCGCCGCCCACGTTGCCGACGATGGCAGTGCCGAGCGCTTTCGAGCCAGCCACGGTTTGCGATGCGGCGAGCTGCGTCAGCATCGGGGTCACGGCGGCGGCCACGGCGGGATCGAGCGGAGCCGGCGTGGTAGGGGCCGGGGCGGGTGCCGGGGCAACTGCCGGCGCGCCCGCGACGGCGCCAGGGATCACGGTCGGAGCTGCACCCGCCGCGCCGGTCGTGCCGGGCTGGTAGGGGGTGGCGGCCGGCTCGTCTGGCTTGCAAGCAATCGCCGCGAGCATCACGAAGGGCAAAGTCAGGCAAAGGGTCTTGTAGGTCATGGCTGAAGCTCCTGGGTGCTGAAATAGAAGTCTTGGCCGGGCACGCTACTCCGCACTCCACCGCTGCTCAACCCCGCGCTACGCTGGCCGGCATGCGTTTCGCACTGATCTCAGACGAGCATTTCGGCCCAACCGCCTACTTTCAAGGCAAGCTGCGCAAGCTCACGGCGCACGCGGGCGAGCTCTGTGAGGCGTTCGTGCAGCGCATGAACGAAGAGGTAAGGCCCGAGCTCGTGGTCAACCTGGGCGACGTCATCGAAGACGAGTCGCGCGCTCGCGACCTCGAGCACTACGGGCAGTTCGTCTCGATCTTATCCAGGCTAAAAAGTCCCGTTTTGCACGTGGCCGGCAATCACGATCAAGTGAACTTGCGCGACGACGATCTGCGTGCGCTCTGGGGTCACCAGGGCGAGCTCCACTACAGTCGCGACGTAGCCGGGGTACACTTCAGCGTGCTGCGCACGATCGAGCTCAAGGACGTCGCGATTCACCTGCCAGAGGCGCAGATCGAATGGCTACGCGCGGACCTCGCTCAGAGCTCACTGCCCAGCGTCGTGCTGATGCATCATCCCGCGAGCGAAATGCGACTCGACGGCAATCGCTGGTTCGAGAAAAGGCCGAATGTGTGCCGAGTCGCCGAGCGGCGCGCCTTCCAGCAGGTCGTGAGCGAAGCGCCACGCGTAGTCGCGGTGTTCAACGGTCACGTACACTGGAATCACTTCGACGTGATTTCCGGGGTGCCCTATATCACGCTACAAAGCTTGGTCGAAAATCTGGACGATGACGCACCGGGACGCGCCGCCGCCGCCCACGCAGTCGTGGATCTCGACGAACGGCGACTGGTAGTGCGCGTCGCAGGCGCGGAGCCCGTACGCTATCAGGTCGAGCTCAGAGGTCGCGGCTGAGGCTCGAGCGGTTTTGGCCCCGCTTCTTTTTGGCGCCAAGCAAACGCGACGGCCAAGGCCGTGAGCAGCGAAATCCACTGCGACGTGGAGAGTGACAACACGACACTTGCGCCATGCAGCGGCGGACGCAACGTCCAATAGCCGACCGCTGCGAGCAGCACGCCGAGCGCGATCGCCGTCCGACGGAGCCAGAGCCGCGCGATGCTCTGGGCCGGGCCATAGGCGAAGGCAGCCGCAAAGATCAAGAGCAACGCGGGCACCAACAGCTGCTCCGGTACTGCCGGACCCAAGCTGCCCCGCTCGTTGTCGTCACGCCAAAGCTCAAGCCAGAAGCGCAAATAGCCGTAGCCGAAGGTGAAGGCAAAGAACGATTCGCCCCTGAAACGCCGAGCTCTGGCCAGCCGCCAGAGCAGCAGCAAGAGCAAGCCGCCGACCAAGGACTCGTACAGCTCGGTCGGGTGCACGGGCAATGAGCTCCGTGAACTCACCGACAAACCGCGCTGATCGACGTGTTGCAACCATGCCGACGAACCCGCGCCATCGAGCACGTCACTGGGCCAGCGCGGAAACGTGCCCAAGTGCTTCAGCCATCCGGGGGCGGCGGCGGACAGCGGCTTGCCGAAATCACAACCGAACAAGTAACAACCAATGCGAGTCAGCAAGAGTCCGCTGGCGAGGCTGGGCACGGCCACATCGGCCCACGGTAAGAGCGCCACACCGCGCTTCCACAAGTACCACCACGAGCCCAGAAACCCGCCCAAGAAGCCGCCGTACGCGACTAACCCACCACGGCGCACCGCGAGCACGTCCCACAGATCGCGGAACTCGTGCAAGTTCGTGAGCACATACAAAATGCGCGCGCCGACCAGTGCGGCGATCGCGGTCACGAAATAGCAGTTCGCGAGCAGCTCACGCGCTAAGCCGTCCCGCTCGCCGAGCCGAAGCGTGAGGAACCAGCCTGCCACGATCGACGCGCACAGCATCGCTCCATAACTGTAAATAGGCAGGGATTCGAGCGTGATGCGCTGACCGCGAAAGAGGAAACCGCCGATCAGCCCGCTGCCCAGCGCGAGCAGGCCGATCACCAGCAAATCGAGCGCACGCCGACGCTGCGCGAGCACCGCCAACAAAAATCCTAGCCCCGCCAACGCGAACAGGGTCGGCCCGAGCGGCAGCGACCAGGCAGGGAGCGGGATTTTGAACAGGACCGGGTGCATGACGTCGGGGGCGGCCTAAGCGCAGAGGGGCGTGGTAGCATGTCGCGCTGTGCGACTCAGGGTCTTCGTGTTTTCGTCACTGCTTGCAGCAGGCGGCGTGACCGGCTGTGTGCCGGATGAACGCCCGAACTCGTCCGGGCGCGCGGGAGCTTCCGCTGTGGCCGCGAGTAGTACAGCCCGGCGTGGCCTGGAGCCGCTTCGGGTCGCTCAGGGCCCGGCGAGCAACACGCTCCCCGGCCCCTCAATCGACAAGCGCTTCGTCGACACCTTCGAGCGTGGCGAGTTGGGGCCGGACTGGAACGTCACCGGTTCCGGTTGGACGATCAAAGAGGGACGCCTGTGCGTGAGCGACGCACACAATCGCCCAGCCTGGCTGCGCCGCCGGCTCCCGCCGAATGCACGCATCGAGTTCGACGCCACGAGTGCCTCGCCCGAGGGCGACCTCAAGGTCGAAGCGTGGGGGGACGGACTCAGCGCCGCCACCGGCAATTCCTACACCAACGCCACGAGCTACCTGGTCATCTTCGGCGGATGGAAGAACTCGCTGCATGTCTTGGCTCGGCTGGATGAGCACGGCGCGGACCGCAAGGCCTTGCGCGTGGAGCCAGGAGAAACCGATCCACGCGCGCAACCGGTGCTACCCGATCGCGCGTATCGCTTCAAAATAGAACGAACCGACGGCAAAACCGTCCGTTACTTCGTGGACGAGATCGAGATATTGAGCTTCAAAGATCCCAGCCCGCTGACGGGTGATGGGCACGAGCACTTCGCCTTCAACAACTGGCGAGTCCCGGCCTGCTTCGACAATCTGACCATCACCCCCCTGAAGAGCTGACCGAGTGGAGAACGCTGAGCTCGAAGTCGCGCTGGAGGAGCTCGAGAGTCGTCTCGAGCGCCTACGCGCGCTGTACGAGCAGTACTTCATGGGTATCGAGCGGATCGAACCCGCGATCCCGCGCAAGGACATCGATCGCCGCATCTATGTGCTGCGACGCGAGAAGATCCGAAACACCGCCAAGCGCTTCAAGCTGCAGACGATCATCTCGCGCTACAACACGTTCCAGCAATACTGGCAGCGCATCTGTCGCGAGATCGAAAATGGCACCTATAAGCGCCATGTGATCCGTGCCGAGCGCATCGCGCCCGGCCAAATCCTCACCATCGCCGCCCGCAAACGCCTCGGCCGCGCCGCGCTCGAAGCCATGCAGCCCGAAGGCGCCGTCAGCGACAGCGCTCCCCC
>DATEPG010000606.1:0-2000 GCA_035273265.1 Polyangiaceae bacterium | reverse complement strand
ATGAGCTACGCCCAAGGCCGATCCGGTCGCCATCCTCGAGCTGAGTTCGGCCGGAGATCCGCACACCGTTCAAGTAGGTACCGCCCTGGCTTCCGAGATCCTCCAAAAAGACCTTGCCCTTCCCGAGCGACAGACGCGCATGCTCGCGGGACACGGTGTCATCCGTAATGATCACGCCCGCGTGGCTACCGCGACCGATCAGCACGACGCCGCCTTCGACTGCAAACACGCTGCCCAACAGTGGCCCTTGGACGACGAAGAGCAGTGGCCGGTTGCGAGCCGGCACCGAGTGCGGGACGGCCTGTGCAGTAGCTTCCGGCTCACGCGCCTGGTCTTTATGCCAAACCTGACTCACGAGCCGGGGAGCGGGGATACGTCGATCGGGTTGGGTTCGTAGCGCGCGGCGGGATGCGTTCGACATGGGTGGGGTTCGACAAAGCCAGAAGCGTTCCCCCCTCCTCGAACGAGGCAACGGCCGCGGGAAAGAGAAGGCTTAGCCCACGAGTGCAGTTCGATAAGTCCCGTCGAGTCAGCCCTGGCCTTGGCTAGAATTCGAGCTCGATCGCGGGCGTGGAGCGCTTGGCAACCCCATGAAACACTGCTTCGACATTGTTGCCGTCGGGGTCGAGCAGAAAGCCTGCATAATAGCCGGGATGATACGGCCGCTCGCCTGGTTCGCCATTGGGAGTGCCGCCCGCTTCGATGCCCGCGCGATAGAACTTCTCGACCTGCTCGCGGCTCTCGGCCTGAAAGGCAAAGTGAGCCCGTCCTGTCGGCTTGCCCTGGGCACCCTTGCTGCGCTCATCACAGACGAACAGCTCATCCGCCCAGAAGGAGTCTTCAGCCTCCCCGCCGATCGGAATTCCCAGTGCCGCGAGCACTGATTTGTAGAAGCGCTTGCTGGCAGACAGCTCGCTCGTCACGAGTTGAAGATGATCGATGAGTCTTCCGCGATACAGCTTTTGCGTCATTGTCGGGCCTCCTAAACTTGGTGCTAGCTCAAGATTTTGGCTCACACCAAGTGATTCGCACCAGCGACGATGCAAACAACGTGTCAATGCGCAATCCCGCCTCACTGATGGACGTTGAGATGTCTGAATCAAGCGCTGGCGACACCATCGTCACGCTGGTGCCGGAGCTTCGGAGTTCTGCTCGACACTCGCAACCGTGAATCTCGCGCGTACGTGCCGCGGTTGCTCGAGCTCGTCGACGATGGCTACGGCTAGATCCGCGAGCGAGATCCCCGCGGGCCGGTCACCCGCCATCAACAGCTGCTCGCCACCGAGACGATAGCTGCCCGAGCGCTCGCCCGCTGCGAGCAGCGCGGCCGGACTCAGAAATGTCCAGTCCAGCGTCACGTTCGTACGGAGTGCGCTGAGTGCATCGCGCGCCGCCTTCGCGCCAGGCACGACATTCGGAGGCACGTGCTCCGCGAGCGCAATTTTCATGGGGTAACTCCTGGAAGGTTTTGGATAAAACAACAATAAGGCTTCACAATCCGGGCGCTAATCCGCCAAAATTCACCATTACCTTGAAGCTGAGCTTATAAATGGACGAACTGAAGCCATTGGCGGTGTTCGCTGAAGTCGTTGACGCAGGCTCCATGAGCGCCGCCGCTCGCCGGCTCGGCATGAGTCCCTCGGCGGTCAGTCAGGTCGTTCGAACCCTGGAAGAGCGGGCTGGCGTGACGCTCGCTGCTGCACCGCTCGACTCGCAAGCTCGCGCTCACCGAGGCCGGCGAGCGCTACTACCCCCATTGCAGGCGACTGGTAGAGGCTGCGCGCTCAGCGGCCGAGTCTCTGCAGCTAGCGCGCGATGCGCCGACCGGCGAGCTACGCGTGTCCGCGCCGGTCGGCTTCGCTAGCCACATTGCGCGGGCGCTGGCGCCGCTGCTAGCCGAAGCCCCGCAGCTTCGTTTGCGCCTGCTGGTGGACGACGCAATGATCGATCTGATCGATCTGATCGACGCACGCATCGATCTCGCCATTCGCGTCGGGCGC
>DATEPG010000605.1:0-9226 GCA_035273265.1 Polyangiaceae bacterium | reverse complement strand
CGCGCGGGAGCGGCAGAAGCGGCAGAAGCGGCAGAAGCGGCAGAAGCGGCAGAAGCGGGCGGCGCGGAGGGCGGCTGGCCGCTCGCGAGCGCGGGTTCAAGGGGCATCGCGGACGCCGGAACGATCAACGGCACGGCATTGACCTTGAGTGCGCTGGGGCGGGCTGCGAACACCAACACCAGGACAACCAACGCCAGCGACGCCGCCCCGAGCAACCAGCCGGCAGTGCGCTTCGGCGCCCGGTTGATTTTGCTCGAGGAGATCCCCGAAGGCTCGCGCACGCTGTCATCGACGATCGGCAGGGCTTCCTGGCGAGCGCTCGGCTCGCGCGCGCTCGCCATCGCAGGAGTCACCGGTAGCTCAGCCGCCGCCGCGGGCGCACTCGACAGCCGGCGCGTCCAAACCTCGACCTCTTCACGCGCGGCGAAGGTGCGAGTCGCCGGGGCAGAGCCGGCCAGCGCCTCCCCGGCGCTCCGCGGCTCAGAGCTCAGCGGCCTCGTACCAGCATGATTCGAGCCGGTTTCCCCTTCGCCTGGCAACCAGGGGCTGGAGGAGCGCAAACGGCGCCGGGCGCGCCGCACGCGCTCGCCAAGCCTTCGCGCGATGTCCCCGCTGTCCTCGCTCTTCAAAAATTCGCGCAGCGGCCGCGCCAAATGTTCGGCAGCGATCGGCCTTTCACGCGCGTCGAGCGCGACGCTGCTGGCGATCAATGCCGTCAATGGCCCGAGTAGGGGTTGTTGCCGGTCGATCGGCGGAGGCACGGTGAACAGCGCCTGCTCGCTGGCTTGCGTGGTGGCGCGTCGGAACGGCGGATAGCCAGTCCACGCCTCGATCAATAGCACTCCGACCGCGAATACGTCCGTGGCCGGCGTGAGCTCGGCCCCGTGCAGCTGCTCGGGCGGCATGTGCCCGGGCGATCCGAACACCTCGGTGCGCGTGGTGTCCGAGGCACGCGTCACTGGAGCGGCGATGCCAAAATCGATCAAACGCACCGCGCCTTCGTCGTCAATCAGCACGTTCCTGGGGGTGACATCGCGATGCACGATGCGCGCGCGGCGATGCGCGTAGTCGAGCGCGCGACAGATCTCCGCACCGACATAGGCTCCCTCCAATGGTCCGAGCGGGCCAGTCTCGCTCAACACCTCGGACAGCGTGAGCCCCTCACACAGCTCCATCGCGATGTAGTACACACCCTGCTCGACTCCGAGCTCGTAAACCGGCACGATGTTCGGGTGGCTGAGTTCGACCGCTGTCTTCGCTTCCTCCACGAAGCGAGTCACGAAAGCATCGTCCGAGGCAAGCTCGGTCCTGATTTGCTTGACCACCAGGCGTTTCTCGAAGCCCACGGCGCCGCGTAAGGTAGCCAGGTACACGCGCGCCATGCCTCCCGCTGCGATCTCGCGCTCGAGCACGTATTTGCCGAAGATCTGCGGAAACATCCCTGCCTTGCATGTTAGCGCTGCTGCGGCCTTTTGGCTGCTTTCTGGCTGCTCATCGCCCGAGACCCGCGAAATCCTCCTGCCCCTGACGGTTCATTCGTTGGCGAGCCGACCGATCCCGACACCGGCACTGCTCGACTTGGGTGCGCTCGGCGACTTTCCCACCAGCAACCACACGACGTCTTCGCTCCAGCTCACTGCGCAAGACGTCAGGCTGGAGTTTCCGAGCGACACGCTGGCGTTACAGGCGATCGCGCGCCCGGAATCGTCCGGGCAAGCCTTCATCGGCTTTAGCGAACGCGGCAACGCGGGGCTGGACTTTCTGCTTTGGCCACAGGCCAGCGTGTGCGAGTTGCTACGCGCGAGCAGCTATCCCGCCGGCCTGGGCGGAGAAGCGCTCGGCTATGGCGACGCGAGCGGTCTGTTGATGATCGCCGGCAGTGAGGGCTTCTCGAGCTCGGCAGTGGTCGGCGCCCTGACGTTCGATGCGCGCACGGGTCGAAGCGTGGTGGTCGACCCGCGCGCTGCCATGCGCCAGCCACGTTCGTTCGCCACGGTCACGGACTTCGGGGACAAGCTACTGGTCGCGGGCGGCGAGTACCCAATTCACGAGAGTGGCAGCCCGGCGAGCGTGTTCAATGACACCGGTGAGGTCTACGACCCGGTCACCGGCGGCTTCGAAACCGACTTGCTGCCGCTCGCCCTGGGCGTGGCTCGGCACGCCGCGACGCCGCTGGAAAGCGGAGAAATCGCGCTCATTGGCGGTGTAACCAAGGCTTCCCCCGCATCCAACTTCATTCAGGTGGTGTCGCCCCTAAGCCGTACGACCCATCTACTCGGCACTCTGGCGGTCGGCCGGCGCGCGCCCACGGTGCTGCGTCTGGACGATGGCCGACTATTCGTGGCAGGCGGCGAAGACGAGGACGGCAGCCCGGTCGGTACCCTCGAATGGCTAGCGCCAGACACCAGCCCGCTGCCCGCCCCGTTCAATGGCACGATCTCCCTGCCGCCGCGCTTCGACCGCGCGTACGCGACGCTGCCAGGCGGGGCAGTGCTGGCGGTGGGGGGCTGCGAAGACCGCCCACCGGAGCTCGGCGAAGACTGCGCACGCGATTGCCAGCGTGGTTGCCCGCCCGCGTCTGGAGCGGGGGCGGCCAAAGGCGATGAAGCGTTCTGGATCAGCGCGGACGGAGCGGTAGCCCCGCTGGAGCTGCCGCTCCGTGCAGCGCATCCGAGTTTGCTCCCCGGCACCGACGGCGGCCCGTGGTTGGTCGCCGACAGTGATCAGCCGGGCAGCCCCGACTCCGCAGGCCGCCCGGCGCTCTACCGATTCAACCCTTGGCAGGGGACTTTCGAGCTGGTTCTGACCCCGGGCGAGCTCGGCCTTTCGCACGCACCCGGACGTTTCGTCGGCCTGGGGTTGGATGCGTTTGCCTGGCTCACGGAGGACGCCCAAGGCGTGGTCCTGAATGGCATTCGGCTGGGTACCCGCTCCGCTTTCAGCAGCGACGTTCCGTTGGTGACGCCGCGCCACCCGAACGATCCTTCGCGACCGGCGCACCTGGTCCCGGATCACCCGCCGAGCGCCGACCTGGACTACGAAGGCGCCCCCGCGGCCCTGGCGTTCGCTACCAGCGCGAGCGGGGCGAGCAGCCCTTGTGTTTGGATTAGCGACGCGCTGTTCGCTAATTTTTCGGCGGAAATTTCTTTCTCGTCCAGCCAGAGTCCGAGCTTACGTCTGGGTACGACCCAGTTCGTCGACCCGAAAGCGCACGCCGCCAGCGCCAGCTGCCGGCTGCCAACGCTGCCCGCCGACGGCAAAGCCGACCGCATCCTGCTGGAACGAGTTGGAGATCGTGCCTCGCTGAGCATTGGAAACGCACACAGCGAGTGCTCGGTGAGCGCACGGCGCTTGCCCGTCGCCGTGTGTGCGAGCGATCTCGGACCTGTGCGCGTAACACGGGTGAGCGTCACGCGTTGACGCGACCGCTCAGCGCTTGAACCACTTGCCGAAGCGGCTGCCGCTGTCTCCGGGCTTCACGGTCGCTGGCGCTGGCGCCCCACTGGACCGGGCCGGCTGAGCACTGGGACGGTCGCTCGGCGACTTTTGACCGGTACGGCGTTGCTCGGCCTTGCGCATGTCATACAAGCGGATCTCCCGTTGCGCGTCGAGGTGACGCGGGTCGTTTTCGACGATGAATCGAAAATCTCCCATAGCCCTTCCGCTTTTGCCCAGACGCTTGAGGATGGAACCGCGATACCAACGAATGCGCGTGTTGTTCGGCTCTAGCCGCTGAGCTTTCTCGATGCGCGCCAAAATTTCTTCCAAATTGGCGTTGAGTAACGTGGATTCTATCCAGGCCAGGAGCGCGATGTAGTCAGCCTGACTAGGGTCGAGCTCGACGGCCTTGCGAGCTTCCTCCAGCGCAGCAACGTGGTTATTGCGCTTCATCAGCACCTCGGCCTTCTGAAAAGCCGTGGCCGCGCGCAGCACGCGCTGAACTTGCTCCTGCTCCTCGGCACCGCCAGCGCCGTCCTTGCGCAGCTCGTCGTATTCCTTGCGCCGGGCCGGGTCGCCCAAGATCTGGTTGGCCTCGCTCATTCGGGCGAAGACTTTGGTCGCCAGGTCGCGCACGTCCGCGAGATCTGGCCCCAGGCGATCGGGATGCCACTTCTTGGCGAGTTGAAAAAACGCGGCCTGAATGACGGGCTGAGTCGCGTCCAGCGCGACGCCCAGGAGCTCGTAATAATCGGCATTGCCGTGCCCCGCGAGCTCGCGAATCTCGGTCTTGAAGGCCGCGAGCTCCGGGCTCTCGACCGGCTTCGGCGAGGGCTCGGGGGGCAGCGAGCTAGCGCTGGGTGAGGGATGGCGCGTCGCTCCCGAGGGCGGCAACGGCAGCGCGGGTGCGACCTGCATGCGGGACGAGGAGGCCGCTTCATCCACCCCGATTGGCTCGACTCCGGGGATCCCGGACTCGAGTTGGCGGGTGATGAGCATCGCGTACAGCAAGCGGCGCACGTACGCGGGGTCGGCCAGGCCGCGTTCGAGCAGCTCGGACAGCGGCTGCGGCTTGGCGCGCAGCACGTCGATGATCGATTGCTCGCGGCGATCGAAACGAAAACGGCGAATCGGCGCGTCGATATGCAGTAAAATCGGTTGGTCCCCGAAGCGAGACAGCACCTCCGCCATATGCCCCGCGTGCACGTATTCACGCACGCCCCGCCAGATCAGCGCCAGCGGCTTGGCACGCACGCCGTTGCCGCCCCAGTGCTCGAGGAAATTCTGGCGGTCGTAGTAGCCAAATAGCGTATCCGGCGGCAGGCTGAACATCCACAACACTTGCCGTGACAGCTGCTCGCGAAGCCCCTCGCGCAGCGCATGCTCGTCGATGTGCCCCTGCTCGAGCAGCACTTGGCCATGCAGCTCGCCACGCTCGGTGGCCTGAACCAGAGTGCGATCGTACACCGCGTCGGTGATCGCCTTTTGCTCCACCAAAACCCGCCCCAGAAACAAGATCGGATCTTGGATCTTGGCTTTCGACGGCCCGCCGTCGTCGAAGTAGATGGCATGCCGCTTACCACTCGACTCTTCGAGCACGAGTGTCCCGGTCAGCATCCGATCGAGGCCGTAAACCAGCAGGTGCCCGAGAGGAGTTGCCTCCAACGAGCCCTGTGCAGTGGGAGCAGCCTCGGTCATGACGGAAGCGCCTGTAGTCTACCACCGCTCGCTCCGTTTCGGCAGAACTTCCGCGCGAGTCGGCCTCGGGTCAAGCCGAGCGTTTTCGCCATTTCGCATGGATCACCAGCTCTCACACGGTAGTTATTTTTCTGACGAAATGCCTCGCGCGGAGTGGAGTGCGCTCGGTTCGGCGCCGCGCGCGTGGCGCGGCGTGGCCAGTTTAGCTAGCGTTTTCGCATGCTCCGTGGCCACGTCCTAGTCGTCGACGATGAAACCTCGATCCTGAACACGCTGAAGAAGGCGCTATCTCTGGAGGGTTATCAGGTCGATTTGGCGGGCGGCATCCGTATCGCGGAGGAGCGCCTGGCCAAGCAATCCTACGATGTAGTGTTACTGGACGTCGCTTTGCCCGATGGTGATGGCCTCGACTTGTTGGCTCGACTGCGCGGCGCCGGCAATGAGACGGCCGTGTTGATGATGAGCGGGCACGCGACGATCGATGCCGCAGTTCGCGCGACCAAGCTCGGCGCGCTCGACTTTTTGGAGAAGCCACTCTCGACCGACCGGCTATTGGTCATGCTCGAAAATGCGCTGCGCTTGCTACATGCCGAAGCCGAAGCACGCGAACTGCACGCGGAGGCCGGGCATTTCGACGATCTGGTCGGCGAAAGCCGAGTGATGCGCGACCTACGCGAGCGGGTGCTGCGCGCCGCCCGCTCGAACGCCAGCGTGCTCGTGCGCGGCGAACGCGGCACCGGTAAGGAGCTGGTCGCGCGTGCCATCCATCGTGCGTCACCCCGAGCCAAGGCCATACTGGAGCGCTTGAATTGCGCGGCTGTGCCCGCTGAGCTGATCGAGAGCGAACTGTTCGGGCACGAGGCGGGCGCCTTCACCGGCGCCACCAAGCAGCGCCGTGGAAAATTCGAGCGCGCCAGTGGCGGTACGCTGTTCTTGGATGAGGTCGGGGACATGCCGCTCGCCATGCAGGCCAAGCTGCTGCGTGTGCTGCAAGAACAAGAGATCGAGCGCGTGGGTGGCAGCAGCACCTTCAAAATCGACGTGCGCGTGGTGGCCGCGACCAACAAGGATCTGACGGAAGCCTGCGCAAAGGGCAGCTTTCGGGCAGATCTGTACGATCGATTGAACGTCGTGCCGCTGGAGCTGCCACCGCTGCGCGCGCGCCGTGAGGACATTCCCCGCCTGGCTGAGCACTTTTTGCTGACCGCTCGCAAAGCCAACGCGCGCCCCAGCATGACGCTGACCGCGTCGGCCATCACGGCGCTCACCCGGCACCCGTTTCCCGGTAACGTGCGCGAGCTACGCAACCTGATGGAGCGTCTCGTGATCTTGAATCCCGACGACGCGGTCACCGGCGAAGACATCGAGCGTTCGGTTGGCATGGGCGGCACGTCCCCCAGCGCGGGTTTGTATCAACCCGGCGTGCCGTTCCGCGTACTTTCGGAGCAAGCCGAGCGCGCGATCGTCGAAGAGGCGCTCGCTCATCATGGCGGACAGATGGCCGCCACGGCGCGGGCGTTGGGCCTAGAACGCAGCCATTTGTACAAAAAAGCGCGAGCGCTCGGCCTCCGTGGCGACAAGGACGACGAGGGCGAGGCCTGACCGCTCAGGGCGGAAGCCGCACGAGCCGCGCGTTCTTGGGATCGAGCTTGCGCGCGGCCGCGGCCGCTTTTTTCGCCAAAGCGCGCTTGCCACTCGCCAAATGCAGTTCGGCCAGGCGCGCGTGCGCCTCAGCCAGCTCCTCCGGCGTTCCTTCGCACAACGTGGCACTTTCGAGTTCGAACGCTGCTCGCTCCCGCTTTCCAGTTCGAGCCAAGGCGTCAGCGAACAATAGATGCGTGGTCAAGCCCGAGACATCGGCAAACACTGCGGCCTCACCGACCTGCGCCGCCTGCTCATAGGCGCCACTCTCGTTCAGCCGACGGAGCAAGCGCTGATAGACCTTGGGCTCGTGCTGCTCGAGCGCCCCGAGCGCCCCGAGCGCTGCCAATTCACCCGCTAAATCAGCGGATTTTTCCGCCAGATCCGCCAGCGTGTAGTAGGGCGACGCTTGCGAAGGGTCGAGCTTCGTTGCGGCTTCCAGCGCGCGTTTTGCGCCAAGCTCGTCGTTCGAGCCCAGGGTTTGGGCGAGCAGCATTTCGACCGCGTAGCCGTCCTTGCCGTCGGCGATCAGCTTTCGCAAAATACTGCCGGCGCGCGCGGGGTCTTCCGACGCAGTCAGCTGCGCGTCCAGGAAGCGCGCGTCCGCGAACGCCGGCTCCAAAGTGAGCGCGCGCGCGAGCTCGCTCTTGGCGCGATCCCCGCGGCCGCGCCGCAACAGCGCCAACGCCAGCGTGGTGTGGGCCGATGCGCTGTCTGGGCTGCGCTCCACTGCGGCTTGCGCCAACGCGACCGAACCGCCACGAGTCATGGGCACGAACTGGCTGGAGTAGCGCGCGAGGCGCCGCTCGGCGAAAGCGCGAAACTCACGATCCAGCTGTTCGGGAGCCTTTCCGAGCACCTCACGCAAAACCTGGGGCGTGCGGCGCCCGGCGCCCCATTGGCGTAGCATCTCGCTCAACTTGGGCATGCCGTACTCGGTCGCCCATAACGTCATGATCTGACTCGAGGCGTAGTAGGCGGTAGCGACGTCGTTCAGCTCTTCGGCACGCGTGAAGGCGCGCGTCATGTTGGCCACCGCCGGCAAGCGCCCCGCGCGCAGCGCTTGATACAAGTCCGGATCTTGCTCGCGCGCCCACTCCGGGCGGCGGATGATGGTTTCGTATTCGGCGAGCCCCTCGGTGAACCAACGCGGGACGTGGCTCTTGGACAGTTGAATGTGGAACACGTGCGACAGCTCGTGCCACAGCGTCATGCCCAGGTTGAAAGACTCGTGCTTCGGGCTCATCGCCGCGAGCGTCCGCCCGAAGCACACCCCTTGGATGGCCGTCTCCGGTAGGCCACCGGTTCTAATGCCGAAATTCTGCCGTTCCGCGTACAATTCGACGCCAATCGGGGTCTCCGGAGTAAAGCCGTACGCCCGGGTCAGCTTGGTCCAAGCTTCGTCCAAGAGCGCGGGCACGTAGCGCTCGAGGATGGCACGTTCGTCCTTCCGGTAGCGGATCCGAAACGGGGGATGCTCGACCGACACGTACTCCTTGGCGATGGTCTTTTCGTACAGGTTCAAGGTGTTGAACACCCGCACGTTGTACGGATCGATGGCAAAGGCGCGCCGTAACGCGGCGACGCCACCTGCATCGTCACCCGAGCGGATCAGATTCAAACCGAGTTCGGCTTGGGCTACGCCGTCCTCGCTGTCGATCGCTACGGCCTCACGCATCATGCGCACGATCTCGTCGTAGCGGTGCTCCCAGTCCGCGAACTCGGCCACCACCGAGTAAAGCTGAGAATATTGCGGATTTTGCGCAAAAACGGCCTTCTTTGCCGCCTCGACGCCGGCCGGGTCGTCCGCCAAAAAGCGCTCGGCGACGCTCAGACTCATGAGCTCCAAGTCGAAAGGAGCCACACGCAAGCCTTCGCTCAGCTGCTGCGCTGCGCGTTCTAGATCGTTGTCACGCAAGCTGATACCGACCAAGATCGCATAAGCCGCGCCGGCTCTCGGATTGACGCTCAACGCAAGCCGCGCCAGGCGCTCGGCTTCATCGAAGTCCAAGGCCTGCGCCAGCTTGACGCGCGCAAGCAGCAGCAACGCTTCGGGCTCGGCGGGCGCCTTCTTCAAGATCTCGTTCAAGACCTCTTCGGCGTGGCCAGGATCGTACTTTTCGAGGAACAAATGCGCGCGGAAAAGCAGCGTTTGCGTGTCCCCTGGGAGCGCCCGTTCGGCGGCGTCATAAGCGCGATTGGCGTCCTTCGGGCTGCGCAGCAGCTGCGCCGCCCGCCCCACCAAGGCCATCGCTGCGCCATCCTCGTCTTTGATGCGATCATCGTTGTAGGCGCTCACGATCGACATCAGCACTGGCTCGGCCTCCGCGCGCCGGCCGGCGCGCAGCAGCACGCTGCCGAGCTCGAGCTGCAGCGCAAAAGAAGCGCGTTCTGCCGGTACGGCGCGCAGGGTCGCTTCCGCATCGCGTACACGACCCAAGCTCTGCTG
>DATEPG010000604.1:0-4556 GCA_035273265.1 Polyangiaceae bacterium | reverse complement strand
CGATCGCGAGCCAGCGAAGCAGCTCGCTGGCCGCGCTGTCGTCTGCGCGCCGCCCGAGGGCAGCCGGGCGATCGGGCCCTAAGCGTGCGGCAGCAAGCTCGGCACGACCACGGCCAAAGGCAAAGTCAGGCTGAACACGGTGCCTTCGCCCACGGTGCTGGTGGCGTGAATCGTTCCGCCATGTGCGTCCAAGATGCCGCGCACGATCGAGAGCCCGAGGCCGGTGCCGAGGCCATCGGTCTTGGTGGTGAAGAACGGTTCGAAGATTTGCGGCATATCGTCTTCTTCGATGCCGGTGCCGGTGTCGGCGACCTCGACGGTCAGCGTGTGCTGCGCCGTGTCGGCGTGGATGACAATCCGCAGTTCGCCGCCCCCGGCAGCCATGGCATGTGCCGCGTTGGTGAACAGGTTGACGAACACTTGGGTGAGTTGCCCGGGCATGCCGCGCACGGGCGGCAAACGGGCGTCGAACTCACGCAAGATCTGGATCTTGGCACTTTGAAATTCGTGCTCGCAGAAAACCAGCGCTTTGCCCACGATGTCTGGGATTTGCACCGCGCCCGGCACGTCCGCGGCCGGGCGCGCGTACGCGACCAGGTCGCGCGAGAAGTTCAGGATTCGAGCCGCGGCTTCGCCGATGCGCCGTAGCCGTTCCAGCTCGTCGTCCTGCTCATCGGACTTGGGACGTGCGCGGGCCATGCGCTTCAGGTAATCCGAGTAGGCGATGATCGAGGTGAGGGGATTGTTCAACTCGTGCACGACTCCCGCCACGATCTGCCCGAGCGACGCGAGCTTCTCGTTTTGGATCACCTGCGCCTGAAGCTTGCGGATCGAACGCGCCGATTCCTCGGCGCGCATGTAAAGCCGCACGCGGCGTACGGCCGCGGCGAGCAGTAGCGCTGCCTGCGTGCCGATCTGGGTCTGGAGCGGGCTGAGCGCCGAAAACTGGCTCGCCAGATGCAGCGTCGAGCCGACTGCGCCGTCCTCCAGCTCGAAGATTCGTTCGTCGTGAAACCCAGGGAAAAGCCGGGTCGGATCCCGCTCGATGTTGATTGCCATGCCGACCGGCAAGCGTGAAACCACGACCGGCGCTGCGCCGTTGTTGCTCACCACGCACGCGCCGAAGGCAGCGGTCGGTAGCAGCGCGCACAGGCTGTCCATGAAATCACGCAGCAGTTGATCGAGCTCGACGTCGATCGGCAAGCTCAGCGAAAGGCGCAGCAGCACGTCGCGCCAAGACTGTGCCAGGGGTGACTCCGAATTGCGGCGACGTCCGGCCTGCGTCGATTCAGAGAGTCGGAGGCCAGACGAATCGGATTGGCTTCCCGTGTTGCTAGCTGCGCTCCTGTGCTCTTCCGGATCGCTGCTCATTGCGGCAAATCCTCGCCTTCGTTGTCGCTCGCCTTCTCGAGATCCAGGATCTTGGCCGCGCCCACATAGCTCTTGGTTTCGTATTTGGTGATCTTGCCGACTTTGCGCACGATCTCCGCCATGCGCTCGGATTCACTGACGATCACGCTGGCGGCGTGGGAAAGTTGCGGATCGCTCTCGAGCTTTCGCCGCAAGAGCTCGGCGTAACCAATCACGGAGGTCAACGGTTGGTTGAGTTCGTGAGCGGCTGCTCCTGCCAGCTCTGCCACGATTGCCTGCTTCTCGCGCGAGCGCAGTTCTTCTTTGGCCATCGACAAGCGCGCCTCCATCCGCAACTTCTCGCGGATATCGGTGAAAATGCCGACCGAGCCGATCGGGCGCCCGTTGTCGATCACGAGCGATGCCGAGAGCTGCACCTGCATCGGTTCACCGTTCGAGTTCAGCATGTCGACTCGCTGACCTTCCAGTCTGCCGTAGCCGGACAGGTTTGGATCGCGAATCTTCCGCATGATCTCGTGCGCGCCCCCGGGCGGATACAATTTCCCGACGTGCATCTTGCCCACCACGTCACTCGGTGAGTAGCCGAAGATGCGCGCTGCGGCGCGATTGAACAGCAGCACGGTGCCACGTAAGTTCGCCGAGACGATGCCGTCGACGGAGCTGTCGATCACGCTCTCCAAGAACTCCTTGGTTTGCTTGAGCTCCACGGCCGTGGCCCGCTCTTTGGTGACGTCGCGGAAGCTGAACACGACCGCGTTGTCTTCGTGCAAAACCGAGCTGAAACTGACGCTGATGGTGCGCTCTTCCCCGGATTTGTCGGTGATCGCGATGTCGACGCCGCGCGGGTAGATGCCGTCCAAAAAGCCGCGTAGCAGGCGCGCCGCGCGATCGCGCTCGAGCGGCGCCAGGAAGTCCACGAAGCACAAGGCCATCAGCTCGGTCTCGCTGAAGCCGGTGATCTCCCGCGCACGCGGGTTCGCAAACAGCACGTTCCCTTCGCGATCGATCACCACCATGCCGTCGGCGGCGCTCTCGAAGAAATCGGCGTAGCGTTGGAACAATTGCACGCGGCGCTCGGCTTCGGCGCGCAGCGAGCGGCTTCTCTCGGTCGCGTCGCGTAGTGATTGCAAGATGCGCGCATTGCGCAGCGCGATGGCCATGGCATTGGTCAACGTGGTGACCAACGACAGCTCGTAGTCGTCGAAGGCGGATTTGCCCTTCGAGCGCAAGAAGAGCACGCCCATTGCGCCGTGCTCGTGCAAAATAGGCAAGAGGGCAAAGGAGTTGAAGCCGATGTTCGGTCCGTCTTGGCGCACGACCCGAAGCAACGGGTGTTCGGTGCCGTCGCGGATGACCAGCGCCCGCCCAGTCGTCAATACTTCGCGAATCTCAGGGTATTTTGCCAGATCGATCGGCAAATCGCGAAGCATTGCGTCGTCGCTCGTGGCCAGCACGTAGCCCACGTTGCCCGACTCGCCGAAGAGCACGATGCTGCAGCGGTCCACCTTGGCGAAGGCCGCCACGCGCTGCACGACGGTAAATAAAATGTCGCGAATGTCGAGCGTGGACGCCAATGTTTGGGTGAGCTCGAGCACGGTCTCCTGATCGCGTTCGCGCTGGTTCAAGCGATCGAGGTATTCCCGCACCCGCATTTGGCCGCGGATGCGCGCCACGAGCTCGGCCGGGCGGAATGGCTTGTGCACGTAGTCGTCCGCTCCCGAGGCAAAGACTCGCGAAATCTCCTGATCGGCGTCGAGGCCAGTCAGCACGACCACCGGCGTATCGGCGAGGCGCGGATTTCGCCGCATGCGGCCGAGGACGGTGAAGCCATCGGGTGCGGGCATCATCAGGTCCAAGAGCACCACGGTCGGGGTGTGCGTTTCGAGCCACTCGAGCGCCTGCTCGCCGCTCGACGTTACGATCGGGTTCAGCCCGGCTTCAGTCAGCGCCTGCTCGACGACATGCCGACTAACGGCATCGTCGTCCACGACCAGGATCGAAATCTCGGCGAACACAAGCGTTGCAACTTAGCACGAAGCGCCCCGTTCGCGTTTTCCGTCCGCCCCGTTCCGGGAGGCGATTTGTAAGGGAATGTGGGGCCTCCTCCGCCGTTTTCCCGCATTCTCGGCGCCCCTAGGGCGCGGTCTTGGGCGCTCTGGCGCGGATCCGGCGTTCTCGGTATAAGTCGCCCGTGTCCGCGACGAGGCCTCCAGCGCGTTCCCCCGAGCATCAGCCCGAGCCCGGTGAGCTCGAACAGCTGCACGAGCTGGAGGAGCTGGGCGATGACGCGATCATCTCCCAACAGACCGCCGCTCACGCGCTGCAGCCGCGCGCCAACGTCGCCGAAGAATCGCGCAGCGTGGTGATTACGGAACATCCCGCGCGACGCGACAGCCAGCCCCCGCGCAGGTCCAGCGCCGAGGCGACACTGGTCATCCGCGATCGCCGCGCATTGGACGAAATGCGCCAAAAGATCGTGCGTCGCCAAAAGCAGAAGGAAGCGCACGGCCGCAGGGCTCTCTATCTGTGGGGCGCGCTCGGGCTGGCGGCCTTCGTGCTCGGTGGGATCGTGGCCTTCTTGGCCACCGACACGCGTCTCGAGTCGCCATCGGCCGGCACTGAAGCGCCCCCCGCGCTCGGTAACGCTCAATCGGTGCCCACGTCGACGCCGCCCACGCCGAATGGCGCACCTGCCAGCCAGCCCCACGCAGTCCGTCTCGACGACCTACCCGTCGAGCGGAAGCACTGAAATACTCGAGCGCCGGGTTTTGACGCGAGCGGAATTGCGCGCCCCGTTCGAGCTGCAATGCTGGAGCGCGATCGCCCCCCGTGTTTGCTCATGGCCTTTCGCGAGCTCACTCGAGCAAGCGTGGGTCCGCGTTCTCGAACAGGTAGCCGCGTTGCTTGAGGCCAGGTTCGATCTGAGCGCGGTCGCCGACGATCACGACGAGTAGGCGCTGTGGTGTCAGACGGGCGGCTTGGGCGGCGACTTCGCGGGTCGGGATGCTGCCCACGACTGCTGGATATTTCGTGTAATAGTCGCTGGCGAGCTGCTGAGCGAAGAGCGTGGCCATGGCGTCTGCCAGCGAGCTCGTGTGCTCCAGGCGCGCGCCCAGCGAATGCATCAAGTCGGTGCGCGCGCGGGCGGTCTCTGGCTCGTTGATCGGCGCGCCGCGCTTGGGATC
>DATEPG010000603.1:0-9323 GCA_035273265.1 Polyangiaceae bacterium | reverse complement strand
CCGGCCGACGCTCCCAGTCCGTACAAGGAGCTCTTCTTCTACAACCATGGTATCAAGCTGCGCGAGCTGAACGAGCCGCTCGGCGAGATGCTGGTGCGAGACGGGCGCGTCAAGGCCGACGCCGTCGAGCAGGGCCTCGCCGCGCAGAAGGGCGAAAAGCGCACGCCGATCGGGCAAATCTTGATCGAGCACAAGCGCGTGGATTCGAGCGCGATCGAGCAAGCCACACAGCTGCAAAAGCGCAAAGGCACACGGATCGGCGAAGTCTTGATCGAGGCCGGCTTGGCAAACGCCGCGGACATCGAGTTCGCGCTTCAGGAGCAGCGTAAGCGCGGCGGCAAACGCATCGGTCAGATTCTGGTGGAGATGAATCTGGTCTCGGAGGTCGATCTCTCGAGCACGCTGGCTCGGAAGTTTCAAATCCCGTTCGTCGATCTGGACACGTGCGAGGTCAACCTATCCGCGCTCGAGGAGTTGCCGCGCGATTTCATCGAAAAGAATCGCATTTTACCGCTCGATTCGGATCTGAAGAGCATTACCGTGGCGATGAGCGATCCGCTGGCGATCGATGCCATCGATGCGGTCCGTCAGCACTCGCGCAAGCAGGTGTGCGAGGTGGTCGCCACGCCGAGTCAGCTCGAGCGCTACGTTCCGACCTATCTCGACCAGCTCGACGCAAAAAAGACTGCCAACGAGATGGACTCCATCCTCAAGGGCTTGGCAGCCGACGACATCCAATCGGTCACTGAAACCGAGCAGAACGAATCCGGCGGCGTCAAAGAGTCGGACAACTCGATCATCAAGCTGGCCAACCAGATCGTGATCGACGCCTATCGACGAGGCGCGTCGGACATTCACATCGAACCGAACGGCAAAGAACGCACGGTCACGGTTCGCTTCCGGGTGGACGGCGAATGCGTGGCCTACCAGGAAATCCCGTCCAATTATCGGCTACCGCTGGTGGCGCGCTTCAAGATCATGGCCCTCTTGGACATCGCCGAGCGGCGCAAACCGCAAGACGGGAAAATCCGCTTCCGGGTGGCGGAGAAGCAAATCGAGCTGCGGGTCGCCACGATCCCCACGGTGAACAACAACGAAGACATCGTGCTGCGCATCTTGGCCGCCTCCAAGCCGATGCCACTCGAAAGCATGGGCCTCAGCGAGTCGAATTTGAGCAAGCTGAAGCAGATCGTCGCCAAACCTTACGGCTTGATCTTGTGTGTGGGACCGACCGGGTCGGGCAAGACCACGACGCTGCATTCTGCGCTCGGCTTCATCAACACCGTCGACATGAAGATTTGGACCGCCGAAGATCCAGTGGAAATCACCCAGGCGGGGCTTCGGCAAGTTCAGGTCAACAGCAAGATTGGCTTCACCTTCGCGCACGCGATGCGGGCATTCTTGCGCGCCGATCCAGACGTGATCATGGTCGGCGAAATGCGTGATTTAGAGACCGCCAGCACCGCAGTGGAAGCATCACTCACCGGCCATCTGGTGTTCTCTACCTTGCACACCAACAGCGCGCCCGAAACCGTCACTCGCCTGGTCGACATGGGACTCGACCCGTTCAGCTTCGCGGACGCGCTGCTCGGCGTATTGGCGCAGCGCTTGGCGCGCGGGCTGTGCAAGCAGTGTCGCGAGCAATACACGCCAGACAGCAACGAGCTGCGCGAACTCGGGCGCGCCTACGGGGAACAGGCATTTGCACGTGTGCTCGAAGACGAACACTCGTTCGGCCTCAAATTGTGGCGTAGCAAAGGCTGCAATGCCTGCGGCAACAGCGGGTATCGTGGTCGCGTCGCTTTGCACGAGCTCCTAGTCACCGATGATGCGCTGAAGGTGGCCATCCAGAAAAAGTCAGCGATCGACGACATTCGTGCGCATGCCGCGCGCACTGGGATGACCACGCTACTGCAAGATGGCGTGCAAAAAGTGATCGCGGGACACACCGATCTGAAGCAAGTGCTCGCCGTTTGCAGCCGCTGATCCCGAGGCGCTCGAGAAATTGCTTTGCGCGGCGCTTGGCTCGGCTACCCTACGGGGGGTGCGCGTGCTTTCGACGTTGTTGCTCGCTCTTTGCGCTTGCGATCGAAGGGCGTCCCCGAACGCCGGAGTGAACGCTACACCAGCGGCGGAAACCGCGAACGTCCCCGCCATCCCGGCAACGACTGCGACGAGCGCCGGGCAGCTCACCATCCCTGCTTCTCAGATTTATCGACCGAGCGTTGCACCGGGCGAGCAGCGACCGCTGCTGATTTATTTGCACGGGCTCGGCGCGTCTGGAGCAGCCGCTTTCGAAGCACTGGGTCTGGCGGAATTCGGCGCACGAGAGCGTGCCTTCGTGCTTGCGCCGGATGGCAGCGTCGATCGCCAAAAACGCCAATTTTGGAATGCCGGCAGTGCGTGTTGCAATTTCGATCGCCAGCGGGTCGACGACGTCGCGCGACTCGGTCAGCTGATTGATACTTGGCGTGCTCGGCCGGAAGTGGATTCGACCCGCATCTATCTGATCGGGCACTCCAACGGCGGCTTCATGACCGAACGCCTCGCCTGCGCACTCGGCGACCGAATCAGCGCCGCGGCGAGCCTGGCAGGCGCTGCACCGCCCAGCGATCAGGCGTGTACGCCGACCAAATCGCTTGCGCTATTGAAGGTGCATGGGGACGCCGATGAAATCGTCCGCTATGCGGGCGGCAGCGTGTTCGACTCGCCGGAGCTTTCGCAGTTTCCGGGCGCACAGCAGGGGTTTCGAGATTGGGCCAAGCGCTTCGGCTGCTCCAGCACGGTGCTAGAGGCCCCCGATCGCGATCTCGACTCGCGGTTGCCCGGCTCGGAGACGCGTGTACAACGCGCCGGCGGTTGCTCGTCCCGCAGCGTCGAGCTCTGGACCGTGCGCGGTGGCCGTCATTTCGCCGGTACGGGACGGGCAGCGTTCGGCGCGATCTGGCAATTTCTGTCCATGCACCACTCCTGATCGGCGTTCGCTCGGCTCGCGCGGGCGATGGCAGAAGGGGCTCGCCAAGCCTGCTTGGCCGCAGGCCGCGGACCCAGTCTTGACTTCGAGCGGCAGCGGGTCAGAATTTCGGCCATGGGCGGTCGACATCTTGGGCAGTCACGCGCGCGTGGGTTGGCTGGGTTGGTGCGAGTCGCGAGCGCGGCGGGCACGGTCGCCGCGCTGCTCGTACTTCCGGCCGCTGCCCGAGCACAATCGACAGCTGCCCCGCTGGTACCGATCGTGACGCCCGTGCGGGGGGACGATCTGTTCGCGAGCCGCAACGGACTCACGGCCGCGAGCGCCTTCGCGCCGCTGCGGCTCACGCTTACCGGTGGGCTGTTCTCACAGGCCAGCGCTTTTTCGGGTTGTGAGGCGCGCTCGGATGCGAGCGGCAACTCGGTGAACGGCTTCGCGCTGCAGCGTTACACCTTCTTGCGCCTCACGCCGCAGCTGGTCTTGCACGGCTTCTCCCTGGCAGGCTGCGCCGTCGATGCAGGCATGGGTGGCGGGCTCACCTATAGCGTTCCCCTGCGCAAGAGTCTGTGGCTGGTAGCGAGCGCAGGCTGGTACGGACTGCCCTCACCCGGCGGTGGAACGCCAGCACTCGTCAGCACTGCAGCACGGGTCGATGTGGTGAAGCAGCTGGCATGGGGGCGCACGCTGAGTGTCGGCTTGGGTACGCGCTCGGGCGCCGGCGTGTTCAATGCACTGCATTTCGGCGGAAGTTTTTGACCTGGTAGCGCCGTGATATCTTGACTTCGCGCCGCAGCGCGTCAGATCTAAGGATGCGCGGCTGGTTCAAAATAGCGGTGATGGCCTCAGCCATTGCAGTGCTAGCCGGGTTTTCGGCGACGGCTCGCGCGCAACTGGCAGCTCCCGTCGTCAGCGCGCAAGCTGGCGAGCACCTGGGCGATGAACGCGGACCGCGGGTAGAGGTTATCTTCGCACCGTTGTGGCTCACGCTCAATGGTGGGCTGTTCGCGCAGGGCAGCGCGTTTGCAGGTTGTGACTCGCGCGGCGATGCCAGCGGCAACTCGGTGAACGGCTTCGCGGTGCAACGCCACAGCTTCTTGCGCTTGGCTCCGCAGCTGGTGTTGCACCGCTTCGCCATGGCGGGCTGCGCGGTGGATTCCGGGTCGGGCGCCGCGCTCAGCTACGCAGTACCGCTGCGCAAGCGCCTGTGGCTAGTACAAAGCGCGGGCTTTTACCGGCAACCCACCGCGTTGGGCGGGCCAGCGAAGCGAATCAGCCTCGCGGGCCGCCTCGACCTAGTGAAGCAATTGGCTGGGGGTCGTACGCTCAGCCTCGGCCTGGGTACGCGCTCCGAGTCCGGCCAATTTCATGCGCTCAACTTTGGCGGCAGCTTTTGAGTCACTGAAGCCACTCGGCCCGCTCTGCGCGCCGGAAAAACGTGCGGGTTCGCTGACCGCTAGTCCGCATTCTGTTGCAAGGGCAGGCAGAAGCCGTGTTCCATGCGGCCAAGCCGTGACCATACGTCCACCGTTCGAAATGCTCGCCAGCGCCGCGCTGCTGACGCTCGCTGCGTGCAACAACGAAGCAGCCGTGCGTCCGCTCAGTCCTCAAGCACAGCAGGTGCTCGTCGAGGACCGTGAGCCACCCGCCGGGGCGACGGCGCTCGGGTCGATCGCCGTGACGGATGGGGAGGGTTGCAAGTTTGGCGGCGACACCGGCACGCGAGCGGGCGCGACCGCGCTGCTCAAAGAGTCCGCCGCCCAGCGCGGGGCAAACTTCGTCCAGGTGACCAAGGTGGTCGAGCCGTACAGCGGCCATGACTGCGTCCACCGCGAGTTCAAGATCGAAGGGCTCAGCTATCGCCTGGCAGGGACGCCGATCGCGACGGCTCCCCGCCCGCAGCCGGCAGCAACGCCAGTCGCTGCGGACTGTACCCCGATCTGCTCGCCCGGTTACGCCTGCGAAGCGGGCGTTTGTCGCCCGCTGTGCAACCCAGCGTGCGGCGAGGGCCAAGTCTGCCGTGCGGACCGGGTATGCGTCCCAGCCAGCGCGACGCCATAGGATTCCGCGCGAAGCACCGATGATCTCACGCTCGACCGACGCGCCCCGCGACTACTCGACGATCAGTCCTTCGGCGCTGTCGCTGCTCCTGATGAAGTCCGGATCGTCGATTGCTTTCGCCAAGGAAGCGGCGACCCTACTCTGGAACGACGGTAGGGTTCCAGACGAGCTGGCGCACGCCATGACCGCCGAGAATGCCCGTCGCCGATTGCGACACTTCGAAAATCGCTACCGCAGTTTGGATCGCTTGCTCGAGCAGGCAGCCTGTCCGAACGTACTGGAAATTGGCTCTGGACTCTCGTTCCGCGGCTTGGAACTGACGCGCACCAGCGCCACGCACTACGTGGACACCGACCTGCCCGCGCTAGCAGCGCTCAAAGCCGAACTCGTCACTCAGCTTCACCCGGGACCGCTCGCGGGAACGCTGCGCATTCAGGCGCTGGACGCATTGGACAGCGAGGCCTTCCAAAGTACCGTCGCAGCGATGCCCGACGGGCCGTTGGCGATCGCCAACGAGGGCTTGCTCGTGTACCTGAACCAACGCGAGAAGGCGCGGCTGGCGGCCAACGTGCACGTGGCCCTGAGCGCGCGCGGCGGCCGCTGGCTGACCGCGGACGTCTATCTGAAAAATCCCGGCGGGTCCGCGCCCACGGTTGGCTACGGACGCTCGCGAGCGTTCATCGACGCGCATCGCATCGAGCAAAATAAGTTCAGCGACTGGGGCGCAGCCGAGCGATTCTTCAGCGACGCAGGCTTCCAAGTCGTCGACAAGCTCGCCCACCAGCATCCGCTGCACGTGCGTGAATCCTGGGCGCTCGCGGTCAAGCCCTAGTTTTTCGATGGTCACCCAGCGCGTCGCAGGCTGGCATTGCCTTCGGCGGCCAAGTGCGGGAACGGAGCCGCACGCGAGCTGCGATGCGGGATCGCGATCGCCCCCTCACTCGAGCCCGGCACGGTGCTACGCTCGGCCCCCTCACGGTATCGACCCAATATTCAGCAAGCGAGGCAATCGATGGACGTTCGCGCGGCAGTAGCCAATGGCCCCCAAACCAAACTGAGTCTCGAGACCGTGCAGCTCGACGGTCCCCGCGCCGGAGAGGTGTTGGTCGAAATCCGCGCAACGGGCGTGTGCCACACCGACGCTTACACCTTGTCCGGGCAAGATTCGGAGGGCATTTTCCCGAGCATCTTGGGCCACGAAGGCGCGGGCGTGGTGGTCGACATCGGCCCGGGCGTGAAGAGCCTGAAGAAGGGCGATCACGTGATCCCGCTGTACACGCCGGAGTGCCGCGAGTGCGAGTACTGTTTGAATCCCAAGACCAACCTGTGTCAGGCAATTCGCGCGACGCAAGGCAGAGGTCTGATGCCAGACGGTTCGAGCCGCTTCCGCCGCGGCGGCGAGGCCCTGTATCACTACATGGGCTGCTCGACCTTCGCCAACTACACCGTGCTACCGGAGATCGCTCTGGCCAAGATCCGGGAGGATGCTCCGTTCGACAAGGTTTGCTACATCGGCTGCGGCGTCACGACCGGCATGGGCGCGGTGATCCACACCGCTAAAGTCGAGCCTGGCTCGAACGTCGTCGTGTTCGGCTTGGGCGGCATCGGCCTGAACGTGATTCAAGGCGCGCGCCTGGTCGGCGCCAATCAGATCATCGGCGTCGATCTGAACCCCGCACGCCGCGCGATCGCCGAAGAATTCGGCATGACCCACTTCGTCAATCCGCAGGAGTTGGGCGCGGAGCTCGTGCCGCACTTGATCAACCTGACGGGCGGCGGCGCCGACTACAGCTTCGAGTGCGTGGGCAACGTCGATCTGATGCGCCAAGCGCTCGAGTGCTGCCACAAGGGCTGGGGCGTCTCGGTAATCATCGGTGTGGCTGCCGCTGGCACCGAAATTAAAACCCGCCCGTTCCAGCTCGTCACCGGTCGTGTCTGGAAGGGCTCAGCCTTCGGCGGCGCGCGCGGCCGCACGGACGTGCCCAAAATCGTCGACTGGTACATGGAAGGCAAGATTCGGATCGACCAGCTGATCACCCACACCCTGCCCCACGAGCGCATCAACGACGCCTTCGATCTGATGCACTCCGGTGAGTCGATCCGCACCGTGGTCACGTACTGATCTAGCTGAGTCGCGCGAGAGTTCGGCCAACGCCGAACTCTCGCTGCTCGACGCTTCGCCTACCCGATCCAGACGTCGTCGACGTACGTCGTGGTCGCGGAGTGGGAGAGGGAGCGGAGTACGCGCTCCCGCCGGACGGGTGGCAAAGTTCAGAGCTTCAGCTTCAGACCGATTTGAATCATGCGCGGCGCGTTGGGTCGCGCGCCGTACGGGCGGCGTGAAACCAGGTCGTGTTCGTTGAATAGGTTGCGCACGTTGCCGTACAGATCGAGCCAGCGCAAAATGCGGTACTTGGCGCCGATATCGACGACGAACTGGGTGTCCGTGGCGAGCACCTGATCGACCGGGGCGCTGCCCGCGGTCTCACGCATGCGTGCGATGTAGGTTGCGTTGCCGTACACGCTCGCGGGACCGTACTCCGCGGCGAGCATGCCATTGATTTGGTGACGCGGAATGTACGGGATCTCGTCGCCCTTCGTCACGTTACCGAACACGGGATCTTCCGAGGCAAAGCTGTTTTGGAACTCGGTGCGGGTCAACGTGTAGGCAGCGGAGAGCGGGAACTTGACCGGCCCGATCGACGGTTCACTCTGCACGAACGCTTCCAGCCCGTAGATGCGCGCCTTGCCCGCGTCGAATTGCCGGTCCAGGTTCTCGTCGACGCAGCCGCTGGAGAGCGTACAAATGTCGGTCAAGTTCGAGTAGTCGTTGTAGTAGCCGATCAACTCCGCGCGCAGGCTGGGCGAAGCGTAGCGCATGCCGGCCTCGTAGTTGACGCTGAGCTCCGGGCTGACGCCCGCGCTGCCGGGCGCGGGTGGACTGAAGCCGCGATACACGCCGCCCAGCAGGCCGAAGTACGGAACGAGCTCCTGGTACACGCCGAGCCCAGGCAAGAGCGCGTGCGCCGTGTTGTGCGTCGTGGTCGGCGTGCCGCCGATCTTGTCGTCGAACGTCGAACGCATCAGCTCCATGCGAATGCCGGGCGTGACGGTCAGCTTGCGATAAGTCACGGCGTCGATCGCGTGCACCGAGAAGGCCGCGGTCGACGCCTGGTTGAGGGCGGTCACGGTCGTGGGCGTGCCCTCGGGCGTCAGATTGCCGCTGGTGACGACGAAGCCGTCCTCGCTGTGACGGCGCTCGATGCTGTCGTAGTGAAAGCGCATGCCATACTCGACGCGGTGCGACAGCGGCCCCGTCTTGCCGGCGAGAGTAGCTCGCGAATCGATGCCCTGCGACACGAACTCGCGCGCGTTCGGGCCAATCATCAAGACTTCGTTCGCGTTCGCGGTGTCGGCTTCGCCGGCCAAGATGGCGCGATAGACGGCGTTCTGTGAGCTCTCCGCGTCGCTCAACACCTCGAACAAGTTTGCGCCACGAAAGCGATTCACCTTGCGCCAGGTGCGATGGTAGTCGTGCCGATAGGCGTTGGTGGTCACGGTCATGCCGCGCACGGGGTGCATCACGTGCGTGAGCACCGCAGAAGTGCGGTGGTTCTTCATCTGGTCGAGCGCGCTCACCGGATAGCGTTGCAGCGGGTTCTCACGAAAATCAGCGTCGCTCAGCCCTAGGTAAGTCTCGTTCGAGACCTCCTCGGAGTAGGTGAGCTTGAGCTTGAGCTCTTGGCGGTACTCCGAGTGCGGATCGAACACATGCTGCGCTTTGAGCATGAATTCGTTGCGATAAAACCCGGTATTGGCGTCGCTTCGCAGCTCCTTGAAGCCGTTGCTCTGCACGTGGCTACCGGTCAAGAGCACGCCGTTGTGATCGTCACTTCCCCCGTAGTAGCCGTCGATCTTGGCATAGCCGAAGTTGCCGGCTGCGATGTCGAGCCCACCAGAGAGCTTGCCCGGGATAGGTCGCGTAATGAGATCGATGGCACCGCCGATCGTTTGCGGCCCGTACACCACGGCAGCCGGACCTTTGATCACGCGCACCTGGGTCATGCGCGTCATCAGCGGGAAATAGTAGGCTGCGGGCGCGGAGTACGGTGCCGGCCCAAACGGCACGCCGTCTTCCATCAGCGCTACCTTCTTGCTGCGATCGGAGTTGGTCCCGCGCAGGCCGATATTCGGCCGCAAGCCGAAGCCGTCTTCATCGCGCGCGTACACGCCGGGCACCGATTGCAGGACCTTGCTTGGGTCGTCGTACTCCATCCGCTCGAGGTCCTTGTTG
>DATEPG010000602.1:0-4285 GCA_035273265.1 Polyangiaceae bacterium | reverse complement strand
CACACGGTGAGCGGCGTGCACGCCGCGCCATCGTAGTATTCCGTGTCCTCGCACACTCCGTTCTCGATTGGGGTCACGTCCTGTGGTTCGCCGGCCGCGCCCGCCGCGCCAACGTCGCCCGCCGCGCCTGCATCGGCCATGCTCGGGCCGCTACCCCCTGCGCCGCCGCCGGAGCGGCCGCCTTCAGGGCGCGTCATGCCGCCTGCTCCGCTGGACGCGGGCTCGCCCGCCGCCCCACCGTCCGCCTTGTTGAAGTCACGACGCGGCGAGCCGCAGGCCGACAAGGCCACCAGCGCGACTCCCACGACCCAGGCGAGTGCGCTCGGCCGCACGCGAACCAGAACCGAGCGCTTGCGCGAATTTCGAGTACGTCCCCAAGCCGGCCCCTGGATCGAATGCGACATATTTGCTGCATTACCCGAGCAGCCGCAGGCGCGCAACTCGGAATCTGACTGGCCTTGCGCGGCAGCCGACGAGTCGAAGAGTGCCACTTTCCGCGTCATATTTGAGTTGCAGCGGCAGCGAGCCAAAGCGCTGGCGTTGGGCGATGTCGGCACGCGCCGAAAAGGCCAGCGTGGGCGGCGACCTGGTAGTGCTGGCCGAGCCAGACCCAGATGCGCAGGTGACGTTGCGGCTTCTGTCGGCAGCCGGGCACCGTCCAATGCAAAACGCCTGAGCCTCGAACCAAATTGAGACAGTCAAGCGGGCGACTCTCGCTGCTAGCGGTCCTGGCAGCGTCCGTTCACGAAGCGTAGGTGCTCACAACTCCAAGGCGGTCTTCAACTGTGCTGCATCGAAATCCAGACTCGCACTCCACTTGGCGCGTCCCAGCCCTGGTGCGTGCGCTCGATGACGGCTTCGAGGGCTGGCCCGAGACCTCCTCGGGATCCGTGAGGCCATCGACAACGCGGTCGCGCGAGCCGTCCTCTTGCTGGAGCTGGAAGATCAGATTAGGACACTCGGCCTGCAACGGACCTCCTCGATACCGGAGGTCGTTGCGGGGCGCCGTGTCGCTCAGCCTCCCGGCTCTTCGCCCAGGAAGTAGACCTGCCCGTTGGTGCCGAGCACCCAGAGATTGCTTGGGCCAATCGCTCCGAAATACGTGTCGGGAATTTGGGAAGCGTATGCGATCTGCTTGATCTTCATCACGGAATCGGTCGAGCAAGCCACCTCGGTCCAGCGCCCGTTAGCGTAAGCATCCCCATCCCAACGCCAAACGCAGTTGTCCGCCGCTGCCCAGTGGTCCGTCGCGGAGGTAATCGAATAATTGACCGTTCTGCCCGCGACTCGGCGTTGCGGAAAGGGAGCTCCGTGTGCGGAGCCGTCGTAGAATGCGTAGAGTTTATTGCCGCTGCTAGCACCGGTGTAGTGGGTCATCCAAGGGATCTGAGTTTTCGAGCCGTCGACCGTGAAGAGCGTGACCGCTGACACGCCCGAGTACACTTCGAATGTCCCAGTGTGAGTAAATCGCTGCGGAGTCTCTTGGTAAAGCTGCAAGGAATCGGCCAGCATGGTCGTATCCCCAGCGTTGCATGAGATGAAGTAGCTGGGATCGGAGTAGTAGGGACCGACCGGCGCCACGACATTCGCAGGAAAGGGAGCGTCCAAGTGGTGCGGGTAGGCGAGGAAGGACATCGCGAAGCTCTTCGTGCACTGTGAGATCCCGGTGCGCACGCTCACGATAGGCAGGTTACCCCCGACGGTCGTGCCTTGGTACAGGTCGTTGTTCGCGGCGATGGTCCACGCATATCCGTAAAGATCTACCGAGAGATGCTTGACCGAGCCCGCGGGGCCAATCGTGTTCCTCCACTCGCGACTCTCAACGCAGATGCCGCCGCCGCAGTTCGTGGTCTTATCCAGCCAAGCCAAGCGGCCCGCTGGGGTAACAACGAAAGGACGATCACTTGCGCCCACGCCGATCTCAATCGCCACAACCCCCGGCATTGGCAGGAACCCCAATCGAGTCGTGGCATGAGCGCCCGCCGAAAACAGAAACCCAGCCGCGACAATGGCGCTGAAACGAAAATCAATTCCCATGAATTCCTCTGCTGATTCCGCTTCCTAAGAAGCGTGTAATTACCAAACCTCTCAGCTGAGCAAGGGACGTGCCGCGCCCATTTCGCCACCATGCCGTGTTGGTCGACGAGAGGCGCATCAGAAAGGGCTGCGTTTGCCGGGCAGAAGCACGCCCGTGAAGGATTGGGAGGAGCAGAGCGATCGGAGTCCGGACAGTTCGAATGGTCTGCGGACTGTTCGGTCCCGGCGCGCGGACAATACCCCGAGCTACACCGGCCAGTTCGGGGGTGTTCTGATCAAGTGGCTCGGTCGCGCGAGGCGTCGCATGGCGAAGACAAGGAAGTGATGTCGACCGCGTCGCCGAAGGCTACGACGCAGCGCGAAGTGTCGCGTGATCATCAATAATCCAAATCTCCTCGGTCCGGAAATAGGCGCCGAGCAAGCGTTGTCCGCGAGCGCTGCCGAGCCATTCTGGGCGCCGATAGCATCAGGTAGGCAGAGGCCGCTTTCCTGTTCGCGGCTGCACGCTGCGACCGGACAACGTCAGTTCGGGAGATGTGTGTCCGGTGTTCAGCGCGTGGAAGTTCCAAAATTCACGGCACTACGACTCGCGAGACTCTAGAAGCCTCGTTGAACGTGAGCGCACCACTTCCGAGCGCTCTGAGTCGTGCCCCGTCCCGTCGGCGGCACACCGTTTGCTTGAGAGTTCCCGTCACGCCACGAGCGTGAGCAATCATAGGAGGACAAATGAAGCAAATGTTGAAAGCTGTTGTTGGGGCGGTGACGATCGCTGGACTTTTGGGTAGTGCCGGCGTTGCTCAAGCAGCGCTTATCGCGGGTGCATCGAGCGCTGCCTTCATGGCGAATGCTCCTTCCGAAGCGCCATTCATCAATCGCACCTTGGGTCGCTACGTGACCAATGACGATACCGTGAGCGCTCACAACGCCGTTGCGGACCTGGGGATTGTCGTGGGTAGCGGAAGCGCTCCGATTGTCAACGTGTATGCTGATGTTCCCTCGTCGTCGACATTGACTTGTTGGGCAATTGCAGTTCACCTCGCTAGCAGTAACAGTCAAGCGCCCGGCGTTGGTTGGACTGGAAACCCTAGCGCCAAACAGATAACGGGCCTGGTGCTCAATTCAGGTCAAAAATACGCGCTTAGTATCTTCTGCTCGATTCCGCCGCAAGGTGCCTTCGGCAACACCAAGATTTTCGGAGCGTCAGTCGATATCTAAGTTCTCAAGCAGGCAAGGCGAGCGATCGCCTTGCCTGCTTTTCACTTCAGCTGCAAATCGCGCACTGTTCGTCCGCGAAACCGACCGAGCGCGAATGCGAGGGTGATGAGCGCGACGCACCACGAACGGTCACCGCTCGTTATCCCCCGAATCGGGCAGCCTGCACTGTGCGCTGGCGCTAGCGGTGGGAGCGCTTGGCAAGGATCGCCGCACGCTGGGCGGCAGAGCGAGCTTGCGGCGGGGTGCGATGCGCACAACCCTTCCACGGCACGAAAGGCATAGCTGAATTGTTCGTTCGCCTCTGCCGCTTCGCCCAGCACGTACGTCGTGACATTGCAGCCCTCGGCGTTGCGATCAAGTCCGGATCGCCGCGCGAAAAGATGCCAGCGACCCTGATTGCAAGCTGGAGTTTCACCTTGCTGCCGCCAACCCTCAAACCGCCTGGAGTTCCCCGGAAATTCCGGACAGATTGTTGATGTGACTCGCGGCGCAAGCGCTTCAGTTGCTCCTCGGCGGTCTCACCACCACGCTCCCTCCGTACCTGGTCCGCCGCGCTGCCGAACTTTCTTCTTCCAAGCATGCAGCAGGTTTTCTGCCACGCCGAGCCCAGCGGCTACGTCGGCGACGCTGCGCTCGCCTCGACTTTCGAGCAGTCGAACTGCCTCGCGCTTGAACTCTTCAGGATGCTTCTTTCGCTTCTTCTTGGTCTTTGCTTCCATGACCGTGCCTCGAGGATACCCTCCTCGTGGGGTGTCTTGGAAATCCGGGGAAGCGCAGCCTGGTTCGTGCATTCATACTCTACTCGGCGAGGTCGTCGGGCGCAGCGAGCGAGCACCGAGCTCGAGCGAGAATGTCACTCCCCAGACGGGCCCGCAGGCGGGTCTTCTTGCAATTGCGGTGGCGGGATGAATTCCCTCTTCTTCTTGGGACGAGGGGCTGGCGGTCTAGACGGCCCGGCTGCCGCCGGTGGAGGCCGAGCTCCGGCCGGAGGGGGTCCCTGCCAAGGGGGTCCCTGCGGAGGCCCAGCAGCGGG
>DATEPG010000601.1:0-4531 GCA_035273265.1 Polyangiaceae bacterium | reverse complement strand
GCCGGGTCCGTCTGCGCAGCCCGCGCCGATCCCGACGCGTGCGGTGGCCACGCCCAAGCCCCCGCCGAGCCCGGGACCAGCCCAGCCCGCGGCCTCGGCGAAGCCCAAGCCCGGCGCGTCCAAGTGGCGCATCGAGCCGGGATTTTAAGGGCTCCGCGCGACGCCGAGCCTAGAAGCGACCCGCCCAAGACAAACCGGCCAGGCTGCTCGGCGCGCCCGGCACGAGCATCATGCCGGACGTCGCGGGCGCGGCATGCTTGCGCTGCAGCACGAGCATCGTCACCGCAGTTCCCACGCAGGCAATGCCCACGCCGAGCGCGATCTGAGACGTCACGTTGTAAAGCTTGAGGTTCGAGTAATCCCCGGCCGCGGAGCTCGGGCAAGCATCGTGGTTTGGTCCGCACTGATCTTCGAGATCACTGAGCGTGCTCTGACGCAGACCAAACAGCACGCCTGAGCCGATCAGACTGGCGATACCGACTCCGCCGATCACGTACGGGATCGAGCGCGGATTGGTCTGCTCGACCGGCGGAGCCGCGCTCGCAGCCAGGCTGGGTCGCGGTTCTTGCGGCTCGGGCGTGAGCGCGACATCCACGCTCTTTTGCTCGTTCTCGGCGATGGTCACCGTTTGGCTGAACGGCAACGCGCCGGGCGCCTTGGCTGAAATCGAGTGCGGGCCCGGATCGAGCGGCACGGGGACGCCCACCGAGCTGGCGCCGAGCGCCACGCCATCCAGTTGGATTTCGGCCGCCTCGGCGCCCGTACCTCGAACAATCACGAGCTTGGGGATGCTCGCCTCGAGGCGAGTCACCGCGGCCTCGACCTCCGCTTTGAAATCCCCCCCGACGCTATCGGCGTCGGCGAATGCCAGCTGATAGCCGCCCAGCGCGGTCACCAGCCGGCCTAGCTTTTCTTCACACGAAGCGATGTGAAAACGCACTTGAGGCGTCATGCGCACTTGCCCGACGTCGCGAAACTGCTCGAGCGCGGTGCTGTAGTTCCCCGCTTGCTCCAGCTCGATCGCGCGCTGAAATTGCGCTCGTGCCTTGGACAGCTCTTTCTTGTCTTGCGCGGCCGCGGGCTCCGAGCCAAGCACCACTGCCAGGGCCGGCAATGCCGAGAGCGAGCCGCGCAGGCACGCGGCGAGCAGCTGCCGACGGACCAAGCTCGAGCCGAACTGACGCAGCATACCGACTCGAACCATACATCCACAGCGATCGGCGAGCGAGCCCGCTCGTAGATCTGGCCCGATCCTGGCTATTTCGCTCAATCTGCCCACACCGCCTTACGCGCGGCGGCGGTCGGTGCCATCTTCCGCAGCGCTTGGCAGACGATCGAAAAATACCGGAAGGCCGCGTGGGGCGCTTCGTTCGCCTCGCCGGCTTGAGCGCACGAACCAGCGCCAGCCTGCTCTTGTCCAAGACCGGCGAAGGGGCCGCCGAACGCGCCGCCGAGGTCCTCGGCACCTTGCGTGGCGTGGCCGCCAAGGTGGGTCAAATGGCAAGCTACGTGGACGGCATCGTGCCGGAGGGCCAACGTGAGGCGTATGAGGTTGCGCTGCGAAAGCTGCGCGATCAGGCCCCCACCTCCAGCAGCGCGGAGATTCGAGCATTGGTCGAACGCGAGCTCGGTCGGCCCATCTCCGAGCTCTTTCGTGATTGGGAGGACGAGCCCGTGGCCAGCGCCTCGATCGGCCAGGTGCATCGCGCGCGGCTTTCGGACGGCCGCGTGGTCGCCGTCAAGGTGCAGCATTCGGGGATCGCCCAGGCAGTCGAGAGCGATCTCGAAAACGTCGGCATGCTCGAATCGGTGATCGGCACGGTGGTCGGCAAAGGCGTCAACTCACGCGGCATTCTGAACGAGATCAAGACGCGCTTCCGAGAAGAGCTCGACTACCGCTTGGAAGCTCGGCGGCAGGGCGAATTCGCTCAGATTTTTAGCGGCGATCCCCAAATCTTCGTGCCCCAAGTGATCGCTGATCGCTCCAGCACGCGCGTACTCACGAGCGAGTTCGTCACCGGCTTCGGCCTGGACGAGGCGGCAACTCTCGGCGAAGCCGAACGCCGCGCCTACGCCCAAGCGCTCTGGCGCTTCGTGTTCAAGGGCAATCTGGTGGGCGGCATGTTCAATGCCGACCCGCACCCCGGTAACTACATCTTCCAACCGGACGGTCGCATCGCTTTCCTCGACTTCGGCTGCGTGCAGCCGATCCACGGCGGACGCATGGGGCCGGCGCGCCGGTTACACCGTGCAGCGGTCGAAAAGGACGAACGCACCTTCGCTGAGCAGGTGCGGGTGATCATGGAGACCCGTGGCGGCCTATACGAAGAACTGGCGATCGCCTACTCGCGCCGCTGCTTCGAACCGCTATTCGCGTCACCTTACCGAATCACGCGCGAGTTCGTGCGCAAGTTGGTGGCCGAGATCGGCGAGATGAAACAAGTCATGTTCAAAAAGAGTGGCAATTTCGTGCCGCTGCCCGAAGGCATGGTGTTCATGAATCGCCTGCAGTTCGGCTTCTACTCCGTGCTCGCGCGGCTCGACGTCGAGGTCGATTACGCGGCGGTCGAACGCGCCTTCATGGCCGGCGTCGCGCCCGAGGCCCACAGCGCGTAGGTTATTGGGCGGACGCCCCGTGTGCCATCGCGAGACGCCGTGCGCGCCTCCTCGAAAGTTCGCTCGCTGCTGGAACCGGTTCCTGCGCTTTGCCACAGGTCCCCTCGAATAACCGCCTTTACCAAGGTCCCGGCCGATGCCAGAATACGGAACTAGTTCCATACCTAGCTCCGCTGCAAGGACCCTCGGCTACATGAAGTACGGTTACTTCGACGATCAGACCCGCGAGTACGTGATTACCAACCCGCGCACGCCGGTCAAATGGATCAACTACGTTGGCACGCTCGCCTTCGGTGGCTTCGTCGACCACACGGGCGGCCTGTTGTTGTGCAAGGGGGATCCCGCGCTCAACCGCATCACCAAGTACATCCCGCAGCTGCCAGGGTCGCAGTTCAAGGGGCAGACGCTCTACCTGCGCAAGCGCTCCAGCCAAGGCTCGCAAATTTTCTCGCCGCTGTTCGTGCCCACGCTGGACGCCTACGACCGCTACGAGTGCCGGGTGGGCCTCGGCTACAGCCACTTCCGGACCGAGTTCCACGGCATCGAGAGCGAGCTCAGCGTGTTCGTGCCCACGGGCGAAGCGATCTTGGTGCAAGAGATCAGCATCACCAACCGCAGCAGCGAGCCGGTCGAGATCGACGCGGTGCCCTTGCTCGAGTACACGCACTTCGACGCGCTCAAGCAGTTCATCAACGCGGATTGGGTGCCGCAGACGATGCAGAGCGAGGCGCACGACGACGGCGACGGGCGCAAGATCCTGTCTCAGTTCGCGTTCATGAATCGCGATCAGCGCCAGACGTACTTTACGGCCAACGTCCCGGTCAGCTCGTTCGAGACGGATCGCCGCGTGTTTTTGGGCGACAACGAGTACGGCACCTTTCAGCGACCGCTGAGCCTCGAGCAAAAGGAGCTCTCGAACAGCTTGGCCCTACGCGGGGACAACATCGGCGCGCTGATGCTGCCGCTCGGAAAGCTAGCCCCTGGGGAGACCAAGCGCTTCGTCACCTTGCTCACCCAGCAAGAGGGCACGCGCACGGAGAGCCTGGCGGCGGCGCGGGCCTTGTTCGAAAAGTATCGCAGCCACGAGGCGGTGGCCTCGGCGCGCGCGGCCATGAGCGTCGAGTGGGACAGCTACCTCGGTCGCGTGCAAGTGAACACGCCGGACGCCAGCATGAACAGCATGCTGAACGTGCACAATCCGCGGCAGTGCTACATGACCAAGAATTGGTCGCGGGATCTGTCGCTGTACCAGCTGGGCTTTGGTGGCCGCGGCATCGGCTTCCGCGACAGCTCCCAAGACGTCATGGGCGTCATGAGCGCCATCCCGGACGAGGCCCGCGAGCTGATCGAAAAGCTGCTGAGCGTGATGAAGATCGACGGCTCGGCGATGCACCAGTTCTACGCCTCGACCATGGTCGCCAACGAGGGCGATTCCCGCGAGCACGAGGATCGACCCAACTTCTACGGAGACGACCAGCTGTGGATCGTGTTCGCCGTCTGCGCGTACCTCAAAGAAACGGGCGATCTCCGCTTCCTCGAGCGCGTGCTGCCGTACTACGAGAAAGACAAGCACGGCGCGCCGCGCGAGCAAGGCACGGTGCTGAACCACCTGCAGCGCGCGGTCGAATTCACCAAGACGAACGTCGGACGCCACGGCTTGCCGCTGCTCGGCTTCGCCGATTGGAACGACACCGTCAACCTCAAGACGGGCGCCGAATCTCTGTTCGTCGCCAACCAGTACGGGAAAGCCCTGCTGGATCTGATCGAGCTGTTCGAGTTCCGCGGCGACCACGCGCAGGCCGATCGCTACCGCGCGGACTACGAGCACATGCGCGGGCTCGTCAACGAGTACGCCTGGGATGGCGAATGGTACGTGCGCTATTTCGATCACGACGGCTCGCCGATCGGCTCGAGG
>DATEPG010000600.1:0-20660 GCA_035273265.1 Polyangiaceae bacterium | reverse complement strand
GACCGACCGCGGTGCCGAACAGCAGGTTCTCGGCGACGGTCATGTTCTTGTTGTAGCGGCCGGGATCGAAGGGATCGACCAGAGCTGCCACATCCGGCTGCAAAAGACGACGGGGCCCGCCGCCACGTACACACCGAAGCGCCGCTTGAGCTCGGCCAACGCAGCGCGCAGCTCACGTGCGCTGTCATCGGCCGTACCGAACGTGTAGCGCGGATCGGATGCGTTGAAATCAGCACGCGCCACGCCGCGCGGACAGAGCACGAACGGAGCAGGACCCGCAATGCTGCGCAGCGCAGAGCACGCCCACTCTGGGCGATCTGCCGAGCCGTGAAGGGCGATCACGATCGAGCGCGGCGATCGAGCTCCGAGCGGAACTGCCAGCGCCGCCTTGCCGAAACTGGGGACGTCCAACTCGACCAACCAACTGCTGGCCTGGAGCGGAGTGAGCTTCGGCCGATGTGCGTAGGGGTCGTTGTTCTTGGGCTGGTCGTGCTTGCCACAAGCTGACGCCAGGAGCACGCTCACGAGCAGCGCGAAACGCAGGACCGCCGCTGAAAACCGCGGCGGTTCACAAGCGTGCCTGGCCACGGCAGACAGCGTCCCACAACTCTCGCGTGAGCACCACATAGCTGTCGTTCTGTCGCACCCACATGGACGCACCCGGCGGCGCATTCGTTAAATCGAGCGAACGTTTCTTGATCTTGAAGGAACTCGTGTGCTCCAGCGACGGCACCGGACGCACGAAGCAAGGCCGCGCGTGAACCGGCAACGCAAGCGCCGCGCGAGCGATACGCGCGACGTCGAATGGCCCATCCGAGACGACCTCTGCAAAGCCAGCGCGTCCTGGGTAGCCGGGAACCGCCACGCCGAAGACCGCGACTCCGGGAAAACCCAAGCCCGCATCCAGCACCCGTTCGACCTCGAGCGCCGAGACGTTCTCGCCCTTCCAGCGAAATGCATCGCCCAAGCGATCGACGAAGTAGAAGTAGCCGCGGCCGTCACGGCGCAGCACGTCGCCCGAACGGAAGTAAGCGTCTCCCGCCTCGAACACGTCGTGCGCGATGCGCAGCGCGGAGGCCTCGTGATCGGTGTAGCCGCGAAAAGCGCCGTGCGGATCGGCAGCGCTGGGAAACACGCGCAAGAGCAGCTCCCCGGGCTCGTCCGCGGCGCACTCGCTCGCCCAGCCATCAGCGCCCCGCGCCAGCGAGCGTTGCTCGGCGTCGAGACGGGCCAAGCGAAAGCCGCGCCGGCGCTCGAAGGGCACATGGCCGAGCGAGCCAACGGTGCCCGTGAGGTTGAGGATCGCCGCTGGCGCCTCGGTGGAGGCATAGAACTCGCGGATCTGCGGCCGGCCGAAGCGACGCTGAAACTCGATCCAAACTTGCGACTCGAGTCCGTTGCCGACGGCCACGCGCAGCTCGAGCCCACGCTCGGCCTCGGTCGGCGCCGAGCGCACCAACGCGCGACACACGTCGCCGATGTACAGCGTGGCCGTCGCACCGTAACGCGCGAGATCACTGGCAAACTCGCGAGCGCTGAACTTTCGTCGCAAAGCGATGGGCACGCCGGCGACCAGCGCCGCGCCGACGCCGATCAAGAGAGCGCTGGAATGGTGCAACGGCAAGGCGCAATACAGCTTGTCGCCTGCGCGAAATTCGAAGGCAACGCTGCCGAAGATGGTGGCCGCGGCCCGCGCGCGCTCATGGCTGACGCGGCACGATTTGGGCAGCCCCGTCGTGCCGGAAGTGAAAATCAATACGAAGTCGCCCTGAGCATCGGCTCGCGGCTCGGCGAGCTCGACGGCCTGGGCGGCGAGTGTATCGAGCTCGCCGTGATCGAACGTCAGCACGCGGCCAGTGAGCGCGGACAGCTCCGGCTCGGACCAGGCGCGTTGCACCACGCTCTCGACCAACGACAAGCGCGGGCGCGCCGCGCGCAGCGCATGGGCCAGCGGCTCGCCGCGCAGTTCGGGGTTGATCAACGCGCCGGCGGCACCCGCGTAGCTGATCGCCAGGAGCAGCTCGAGGTATGCGGGCGAATTACCGCCGATCAACGCCACCACGTCGCCCGGCTGAACGCCGGCATCGATCAGGACCCGCGCGTAGCGTCGAGCGTGGCTTCGGGCCTGCGCAAAGCTCACGCGTTCGTCGCCCAGCTCGCAGAATAGCGCGTCTGGCGTGCGGGCCGAATGGGCCTCCAGCCAGGCGATGAAGGGAGCGGTGCGCGAGGCTTTGGCGCGCCGAACGGCGGGCAGCACGCGCGCGGCCAGGACCGGGATCCGGGAAAGCTCCGAGGCGCGCTGCGCAAACCATGCCGACCAGGGCCGTGAACTCACGGCGCGCAGCCTGGGATCGCCCGGGGGTGCTCGTCAACAACCCGGTCCGAGGCTACTTTGAGGGGAGGCATGCGCGAGTACAACTTCGACGGCCTCGTCGGCCCAACCCACCACTACGCCGGGCTCAGCTACGGGAATCTGGCGAGCGCGCTCAGCCGCGGGCAAGCCGGTGACCCTCGCAACGCGGCGCTCCAAGGGCTCGAGAAGGCGCGCCTCTTGGCCAAGCTGGGCGTTGCCCAGGCGCTCTTGCCGCCGCCGCTCAGACCCAATTTGCGGGCACTCCGCCGCCTGGGCTTTGCCGGTGCGAGCCGGGACGTACTGCCGCGGGCGCTGCGTGTCGCGCCGGAGCTCCTCGCGCTGACCGGCAGCTCGTCCTCGATGTGGGCGGCGAATGCGGCCACGGTCGCGCCGTCGAGCGATACCGCCGACGGTCGCGTGCATTTCACGCCCGCCAACCTGAGCTCGATGTTCCACCGCAGCCTGGAGGCGGAGAGCACCACCGCCACGCTGCGCGCCATCTTCGCGGACAGCGAGCGTTTCGTCGTGCACGACCCGCTGCCCGCCAGCGCGCTATTCGCGGATGAAGGTGCTGCCAATCACTCGCGCCTGGCGACCAGTCAGGGCGTGCTGCACTTATTTGGCTGGGGCCGCGCCGCTGACGCGAGCGCTGCGCCCAGCGCCTTTCCAGCGCGGCAAACCCGCGAGGCGAGCGAGGCCTGCGCGCGCTTGCATGGCCTGCGCGAAGATCAGCTGCTGCTTCTGCAACAATCGCCGGAGGGCATCGATCTTGGGGCGTTTCACAGCGACGTGCTGTGCGTGGCCAACGAACAGCTGCTGCTGGTCCACGAGCTGGCCTTCGCGGGGGGACCGCCACTCTCCGAGCTGCGCACTCGGCTGGGCGATGAATTCCAACTGGTCCTGGCGACGAGCGACGAATTGCCCGTAGCGGACGCGGTGCATGCCTACCCCTTCAACTCGCAGCTGGTCAGCTTGCCGGAGGGCGGCATGGCGATCATCGCTCCCGAAGAGAGCCGAGCCACACCGACGGCGCGCGCGTTCCTGGAGCGCGTGCTCGCCGAGCAAAACGCGGTGCGCGCCGTGCACTACGTGGACGTGAACGGTTCGATGAAGAACGGTGGTGGCCCGGCGTGTTTGCGTCTGCGCGTCCCATTGACCGAAGACGAAGTCCTCGCCATCCCCGCGCGCGTCGTGCTCGATGACGCGCTGTACGAGGCCGTTCGCGCTTGGATCCTGCGCCACTATCGCGATCGGGTGACGCCCGCGGACCTGGGAGATCCCGAGTTCTTCGACGAGAATCGGCGCGCGCTGGCCGAGCTGTCCGTGATCCTCAACCTGCCGATCGACTTGTACGAATAGCGCGCAGCGCCACTACTTGAACCAGATCGAGTACAGCTGACCGCGCGTGGACGGCGGGCGAGTGCGAGTAACGACTTTGGCGAACCCGAGCTGAGTCAGCTCGGCCTCGTTCTGAAAACACTTGTCTTCGGTCGCGGCAATCTCGGCCACGCCGGCCAAAGACTCGGTCCAGTCCGGCGGCATCGGACGCGGGGGTTCGCTCGGGAAATCGCGTTGGCGCGGCCCGTACACCGGCACCCGTAGGCTCGAGACCGGGTAAAGCCCGGTTGGATAAGAGCCCGGGCAGGAGAACAAGGCGACCGTGTCGTTGAACGGCTCGCTCGGCGGCTTGTCGGGCATCTGCGCTAGACGCAGGCCACCTGGCGACCCGAGGCTCTGCGCTCGCCGCAGCGCAAAATCGTAGAACATGATATCGCCGGCCAGCGAATCGGTGCCTTTGCTGCGCGGCGCCCACAACAGGTGCGTGGCACCAAGCGAGCGGTACAGTTCGTACACGGCGCGAGGTGACTCCTGCAAACCGTAGCTGATGCCGTATTCGAAGGGGAAGCGATCCATGATCGACTGCGCTTCCAAGCCCAAGTGGTTGTTCTCGTCGTGGACGAGCACGCGCGCGTTCTTCGGTAGCTGCCGCGCCACGGCTTGAAATTGTCCCTGAACGGCGAAGCGCTTCTCGTAGTTGCGCTCGAAACCGGACGAGAGCAAATCGATGCTCTTCTTCAACGGCGACTTGGACATCGAGTGCGTTTGGAAGAAATACACGTCCCCGCCCCACACTACCTGCAGCGCGACGAGCAGACTGAGCGCAACGCTGGCGATCACACCCGTGCGCCAAGCGAGGATCAGCAGCGCTGCAGTGGCCGATGCCATCAGCGGCAGGATGCCTTGCAGGTAGCGATCTTGGTGATGGACCCAGTACCAGCACAGGATCGAAAAATGCACCCATCCCACCAGCCCCCACAGCCTGAGGCGTCCCCGACACAAGATCAGGCACGGCAAAAGCAGGGTGAACAGCGACCCGAAAACAGGCGTGCGCCCGTGCAGCTTGCCCCAATCGTTGGGCACGAACGAGAACGTGAACAGCGCCTTCAGTGAAGTCAGGAAGCCGGCGAAATTGTGGGGCGGTTGCCACATATTCGCTTCCTCGTAAGCCCACTTGAGCCGATAGGCGGACTCGCTGGTCCAAGGCCGCACGTTCAAGAAGCGATTCAGCACCGGGTAGACCGGATCACCATGCGAGATCCAATTGGTCAGCCACAGCGGCGAGCTGCACAAAATGCCGACACCGGCAGCAATCAGCGGCCCGCGCCAGACCGAAAGCCGCGAAGGGCCGCCCGGAACGGGCCGCTTCGCGCTCAGCCACAGGACGCGCACGGCCAGCGCCATGATCGGGACCGGCGCGAGCAACATGGCCGTGGTCTCTTTGACCATGGCCGCGGCCCCCAACAAGAGCCCGAGCAACGCGCACCAGCGAGCTGACAGCGTGCGCCAAGCAAACAGCGTGAGCAAACATACGGGCACGCCGTACATGGCGCCAAAGTGATCCGCGCCCACCGCCAAGCTGCTGTCGTACAGCAGCACCCCGGGAAATAGAAAGCGCACCGCCCACACCGCACGCGGATCGGCACGCGGCACCAAACGCCGCACCAAAGCCGGCAGACCGATCAAGGTGGTGATCAGGAAGGTCACGAACTCGAGGTGCGCGCACAGCACCATGCGATCGAACAGTCGGCTCTTGGGCAGCAGAAATGCCCAAGAAAACAAGTAGCTGGTGAAATGCGGCCGAGAGTCGAAGACCCAGCCTTCGGAGAGCCGGCGCACGCCGCCGTAGGCCACGTAGTCCTCGGCCAGGGCCAAGTGCTTCCAACGCGAGTCGAACTGCACGTTCTCGGGCGACAGGATCAGAAAATAGACGGCGAGCAGGCCGACGAAGCCGAACGCCACCGCGAGCAAGCCGACCGCGCCGAGCGGGCGCGCCTTTCGCGCGAGCAAGCGTCGACGCTGCGCGAGCCGGCACCACAGCGCGTGCAGCTCGTTCACGTTCAGCGTGATCGAGAGCAAGGGCAGCACGAAGAACAGGGCTGTGCGATACAGGTGCAGCAGGCCGGTCAAGAACATCGCCAGTTCGAACTCGAACAACCCAATGGCGAAGGCGATGCTCAAGAGCTCGAGCGTCGCCAAGCCACGCACGCCCAACAGGCGCAGCGTGCGCGCGCCCATGCCGAAGCAAGCGCAGGCCACTACCAGCGAGCACAGCCAGTAGCAGGCGTAGCGCCAAAACAGCCACTCACCGACTGGGTAGATATTGTCGACGAAGCTGCCGAACAGCGCGCTGCCGCCCACCAGCAAGAGCGCCAGGAGCAATTCGCGATACCTGCCGGCTAGCCACTTCACGGGCGAGCCCAATAGCGCGCCTTGGCTCGGCTGGCGAGCGCGAACTCCGCTACGCAGCGCAGATCTCGCGACAACGCCGCGAGCTTTGCGCCCGGAGCACGCTCAGTCGGCCGCCACGCGCTCGCCAGTGGCGACGACGCGATACGACCGCACGGACTGGTCCATGGCGGCAAACACGGCGCCGATCAGGCCGGCGTCATCACCCAGGGCGCTGACGACCACGGGGATCCGTGAACCCTTGAGCGAGTGGTGAGCAATCGAGCTGCGCGTGCCTTCGAGCAAGAGATCGCCCGCTTCCATCACGCCGCCACCGAGTACGATCAGTTGTGGATCGAGGATGTTGACGAGATACGAGACGCCGACGCCCAAGTGCTCGCCGACCGCAGCGAAGATACGCAGCGCCACTGCGTCACCAGCACGCGCGGCGTTGGCCACCGCTGTCTGATCCAGCGGGGTGACGGAGCGCAGCGACGTTTGCTCGCCGCTGGCGAGAGCGGCCTCGGCGGCCCGCACGATGGCCGGGCCGGAGACCAGCGTCTCCAAACATCCGCGCATGCCGCAGGAGCAGAGTGGGCCGCCCGCGACCACCGCGCAGTGGCCAATCTCTCCGCTGAAGCCCTGCGTACCCGAGAACACATGGCCGTCGATCACGATTCCGGCGCCGACGCCGCTGTCGACATACGCCCAAACGAAAGAGCGCACGCCCTTGGCGACGCCCGCTCGGCTTTCGGCGATGGCGCTGGCGCTGGTCACGTTGTTGACCACCACCGGCACGCCCAAGGAGGCAACCAACATGTCTCGAATTGGTACCTCGGTCCAATGAAGGTTCGGCGCAGTCGCCACGAGACCGCTTTCCACCTTGACCAAGCCAGGCACGGTGACACCGACGCCCTGCAAACGGTCACGCGGGAAACCAGCGGCTTCACACACTTCTTCAGCGAGCGCGGCGGCGGCGGCCACGGTGGCTTCCGGATCACCGTGCAGCGTAGGCACCTCGCGCCGAACGCGAATTTCGCCGCGAGCATCCGCTAGGCCGACGGTGGTGGTGTCGACCCCGAAGCAGATCCCCAGATACGCCGCGGAGGCGTCGTTGAACTCCAAGAGCCGTGCGCGGCGACCGCCGCTGGCTACGGTCTTGCCATAGCCGACCTCTTGCACGATCCCGCGAGCTAGCAAATCTTCGACGATTGCAGAGACGGTCGGTTTGGTCAGCGTCGACCGGCGCGCTAGATCCGTGCGCGAGACTCGGCCGCCACGACGAATGATGTCGAGGACGATCGAGCGGTTGACCTCGCGCATCGCGCGGCTATCGACCTTCCCTTGGACGTCATGCTGCATAGGTGTTCACCGGGGGTTGTGGAACTAGTTCCAGGGGAGTGTGACGCAAGACACGGCCTGGGTCCACGAAGTTCGCCAAGTTCGCTACCTGTGCAAAACTCTCCGCCCACAGGAACCGGTTCCATGCCGCGTGAGTGGCCGGCCGAGCTCGGATCAGGCACTAATCACGCACGATATCGACGCTGACTCCGGCCCGAAACCCGCCGCGCTGTCCGAAATCGGGACGTGGACGAGCGCTCGGGCCGGGAAGCTGCCCAATGTTTCGGGGCTCGATTTCGCGGCACGCCTCTGCGGTCGCGAGCGCGCGCCTTGCTAAAAATCGCTCGCTGGCGGTCCGTACCAGACCGCTTCTTGGCCGGGCATCTCAGCGTAACCAGAGACGAAATAGGGCCGACTCTGCGCGCCGAAGCCGAATTCGAAGGGATTTTGCGGGGTGATCAACAGCGGTGAGCGCTCGATCCAGGTGGTCCCGAGGTCTTTGGAGATGAAGCTGCGAATGCGCTTCGTGTCATTGACGCTCGTGGCAGCGATCATGATGCCCTCCTCGGAGATCGCGAAGGTCCAGGGCTGGAACGAATTCGAGGCCGGGATCGGAGAAACATCGAGCCAACTGTTTGCCTCGTGCCGAACGATCGAGGCCACGCCGGCCCGATCGGTGAATGAAGCGTATAAGCGGCCCTGCGGGTCAGCGCCGATCCCCCAAACCGAGGTGAGCTCCGGCATCGCAATGGCTTCGAACTCGGCGCCGTCGAGGCGCTGGGCCAAATCATCCGGACCCATGCAATAAAGCGTGCCCTGCGGCGTTGCCAGCATTTGCGCGACCGCCGGCGTCGGAATTGAAAGCCACTGCCCCGGCCCCTCGAAGCGCCACAGTTGACTGCTTCGGCTGCCCGTCGCGTCCGTATAGAACCACATGCCAGAGCCGTTGCTGACCAAGGTTCCATTCCCTCCGCTGTTGTACCTCCAGATGACGTCGGCCGGCATCGCATCAACGACCTCGAATCGAGCGGCGTCCCAATCGTATCTCAGGAGCGTCGTGTCGCCCGGAGCGCCCGGAGCGCCCAAGGCAGCGCACTCGTCACAGGGGTCGGGATGTGACCATTTCCCATACAGCTCGCCGTTCGGACCCTTGCCCAGGAATCGGAAATGGTCGACGTATTGCTCGTTACGAAAGCCAGTGCTCAACTCGGTCCAGGTGACGCCGGCATTCCTCGTGAGGAAGGTCGCTTGTCGGAGCGAATCCCCATAGCGCGGGATGACCAAAGCCCAGCGCGTCTCGCTGAATACGACGACCTGCTTCTCCTTGCTGATCTTCGGAAGCGCAGGGCTCGCGGTCCAAAACGGATCGCTCGCCGTTGAACCGCCGCTAGCGCGCGCGCCACTCGAGCCTGCGCTTCCAGCGAGGGAGCCCGTGTTTCCGCCCGCGTTCGCCGACGTGCCCGCGGCTCCCCCGGCGCTCGGAAGCGCGCCAGCGCCCGCGAGCGACGCTGCCCCCGCCGTTGCGGAGGGCTCACTTGCCCCCGCACCACAACCAATTGCAGCCAAGCTCAAACACAGCCCCGATAGCACTCTCCCTAGCATCTTGTGTTTACAGACTGCCTGACTCTCCCTGCCCCGTCCATCCGGCATCCGGGACTCGAGCGCTGGAATCGGCGGCTAGAACGAGTTAGAACGAGCTAGTACAATTGCCGAAGGACGCGGCAGAGCTTGCGCGAAGCCGAACTGTCCTCTACAGTTAGAACACTCCCGATGCGCTCTGCTCGTTTTCAGTTTTGGTTTGGCTATTGGCCTGCGGACAACGCGGCGTCAGGGCCTCGCTTTCTCTACTGAAAACAGCCAAGAGAATGCAAAGAAACCCCTGGTCGCCGCGGCGCCCCGGGGTTTTTCGCTTTTGTGCTCTGAAAGCCAGAAACCTCAGCCAATCCCTCCCTCCCAGGCCCCCATGCTCGAAACCAAAGACCTCCGAATCGTGGATACGACATTGCTCAAGAGCCCCAACGAAGTCACGGCTGAGTTACCGCTGTCCGAGCGCGCGGCAAGCGTCGTATTCAGCGCGCGGCAAGAGATCCAAGCGGTTCTCCACGGTGAGGACGCTCGGCCGTTGGTGATCGTCGGGCCATGCTCGATTCACGATCCGGATGCGGCCATCGACTACGCCGGACGGCTGCTGGAATTGAAGCGTCGCTACGCGCAGGAGCTCTTGATCGTGATGCGCGTCTACTTCGAGAAACCGCGGACCACGGTCGGCTGGAAGGGGCTGATCAACGATCCGCGCTTGGACGGCAGCAACGACATCCCGTCCGGCATCCGCAGCGCGCGACGCTTGCTCTTGAACTTGGCAGAACTCGGCATGCCAGCCGCCACCGAAATGCTCGATCCGATCATCCCGCAGTACATTGCCGATCTCGTGTCGTGGACCGCAATCGGCGCGCGCACGACCGAGAGCCAGACTCACCGCGAGATGGCCTCGGGTCTGTCCATGCCCGTCGGCTTCAAGAACGGCACCGACGGCGGCCTGGGCGTCGCCATCAACGCCATCATCGCGGCCTCCCGCGCGCACAGCTTTCTGGGCGTCGATCCCCACGGGCACGTGGGCGTGGTGCGCACGAGCGGCAACCCGCACACGCATTTGGTGCTGCGCGGCGGCAATTCGGGACCAAACTACAGCCCGACTCAAGTCAACGCTGCGGCGCTCGCCCTGCGTCAAGCCAAGACCAACGCGCGCATGCTGGTCGATTGCAGTCACGACAACAGCGGCAAAAACCACCTCAAACAGCCCGAGGTGCTGGCTGAAATCGGCGCGCAGATCCGGGCTGGTTCGGACCACCTGCTGGGTGTGATGATCGAGAGCAACATCGTGGCCGGCAAGCAGGAGCTCACGGGCGACAAGTCCGAGCTGGTGTACGGACAAAGCATCACCGACGCCTGCGTCGACTTTGCCACCACCGAGCAGATGCTCGCCCAGTTTGCCGAGGACGCTTCGCGCCAGAGCCGCACGCGCGCCAGCGCCTGAGCCGCTCAGCAATCGAGCGAAAGGCCCCGCCGAGGTGCGCGCTGACGACTGGCTGCGCCAGGAGCCGCAACCAGCCGCCGAAGGCTGGGACGAAGCGCGACGTAGTTCGTGACCCTCAACAAAAATCGAGCAACCGAGCAGCCGCGATTTTTTTGATGGTCACGAGGCGCAGCATGCGCGTCGTTGCCTTCGGCGGCGCGTTCCGCCGAGACACGCGGCCGGGCGCGTTCCGCTCAGCCGCCGCACGGGTCGCCGCCGAACACTGGGGCGCAGGCATTCGCGTCGCGCTGGGCGGCCGGCAATTCGAGCACTCGACTGACCGCGAGCCCACGGCATTGTACGGTGGCGCCACCCTTCCTGCCTTGCGCGACGCTATACCCGCCATCTTTGGCTCCCTCGAGGGTCGAGCAAGCCTCCGTGCAATCGACGTCGCGCTCGTACTTTTCGGCGTAGATCGTGGGGCAGGCGACCTTTGCCAAAGCGCAAAATGCCTGACAATTGCCGCCGGCACCGCACACATTGGCGCCGAGCGGGCCGGTGTGGGGACAGTGATCGCTGGCTTTGACGAGCAGCGCGTTGAAGGCGTGCGCGGTACGACAAGCGACCGTGTCCTCGGTCTCGATGCTGTCTTTGGTGCCAGGCTCGGTGGCGGTGCAGACCTTCACACATTGGTCGCGGCTCTCGTAGACCGCGAGCTCCCCCGTGCAGGCAGTGTCCAGCGCCAAACAAAAATTGGCGCAGCTAGGATTTGGCGTCTCGTCCCGACAAGCGACCGACGGACGGATGCCGGCGTAATCGCAATTCTGTGCCGGATGGCCCACAGCGGCGGTGGCGTAGTACAGACGGCAGGCGAGCGTGTCGCCTGAATTGACGCCAGCCTCTGCAGTGTAGCCGCTGCTGGGCGTGGGCGGGATGCCCTTGCACTTGGCGATGCACTCACTCTGTGTGCCCGCGTTGTCATTGCCGAGGCCGAGGCTGACGAATGGATTCGTCGAATCACCCTTGCACGCGCTGCGATAGATCGCGCAATAACCTTCGCAATCGGGCGCGTCGGACATGGTGCAGGTGTCCCCGCCCCCCGGACCGCCTCGGCTGCACGCCTGTTGCAAGTCGGGCGGCGACTCTTGCAGCTTGGGAGCCGTGTCCAGAAACTTCATCCGGCAGGGAATGGTATTTCCCGTGATCAACCGCGAGCCGTTGGCATTCTGGTCGAGCACGGTGCAGGTCTCGAGGCAGGTGCGTTGGTCGGGGTATTGGCCAACGAGGCCCGGGCATACCTTGAACTCGAGCTCGCAATAGTCGTGACAGAGCGGCGAGTAGCTCACCTCCGGGATGTCGGCGATCGATTGGCAGCCGAGCGCGCCACTGAACACAGCTGTGGCGACCAGCAATGCAGCCACGAGCGAGCGGCGCAGGCGCAAGTGATTCCGGCTCATAGCTCGAGCTTTCCGCGCAGAGTCAAACCCAGACTCGATTGGTCCGCCATTGGGAGCATGCCCACCTGCGTGCCGTGCTTGGTGGGTAGCGTAAAGTACAAGACCACGCCCGTTGCCACCGCCGCCGCGCCGAGCACGAACGAAACGTTCGAGATCGTGGCCTGAGTTTGCGCGTCACTGGCCGCGGTCGTACCGGATTCGTCGTTGCACAGACCGTTCGGGCAGTTCTTCCGCGCGTCGTCGGCGTTGGAGATGGCCTTGAGCCCGAAGACGGTACCGACCCCGAGCGCCACGACGCCAGCGCCACCGACCAGCCAGGGAACGATCGATGGCCGCTCCGCCGTTCCGGACGCCGCTGACGCCGCGGGCAGTGGCGCTGCGCCTGATGGCGTCGAGTTGACGGCAGCGGGCGGCACGCGCTCGTCGTGCGGGAGCGGCTGCGCGGTTGCCACGGCCGCTGGTGTGGCTTCGGGCGCCGCTTGCAGAGCTGGGACGGCCACCACGACACGCCCCTTCGCCGCCACCTTGGCTTTGGTCGAGAACGGCAAGTAACCAGGCGCACTGGCATCTACGACCACCTCGCCGGGATCGACCGGGGTGGCGGTGCCAGAGAGCTCAGCCGAGACGAGCACGCCATTTTTTCGGATCTGCAAGCCGGGCACGTGCGCCTCTTTGGCCACGTCAATCGTGAGCCAAGCCAAGCGCGGCTCGAGCTTGGCGGCTCGAGCCTGGGCGGTCTTCATGCGCTCGGTCTGGCCGGACGTCTCAGCCAGGGAGGCGGCCTCTCGAAACATGGCCCAGCTGCTCGCGGTGCGGTTGGTCTTCTCGTAGCACTCGGCCAGGTAAAGCATCGTGCCCACCGCGGGCTCGACCCGCTGACTGATCTCGAATTTGGGGCATGCCTCGCTGAAATTGCCTTGCTTGATCAGACGCATCCCCTCCTCGAAGACTGCCTCTGCCGTGGCCTTTTCCTCCGCGCTGATCTGCGCCTCAGCGGCACGCGCCGCAGCAAGCATGCCGAGTAGGCACGCAGCGACGCACCCAAACCGAGCCATCCTTCGCACCATGCGCGGAGCATACAACAGCAATGTTTCCGAATGGATAGTCATGAGTCCATTGACCAAAACTAGGGGCTGTCGCTGAATTGCTCGGGCACCCGTAAACGTGCCCGTGCCCGTGCCCGAAAAGAGGCAACGGGGAGGCGGATGATCGATAGGGTCGGATGGATCGCAACGATCTTCGCCCACTTCCGATCGTCCAATTGGAGCCGAACCATCGACTCCCCCATGGAGCGCACGCGCCATCCAATGGAGAGCCATTTCCCACCTTCCGGGCACGGGCACGATTACGGGGGGACCTGAATTTCAGGGACAGACCGTAGTCGCCGGCACGAGCCACGTGGCACACGCGTCGGCAATTGCGCTAGCGGCGGCCACCGAAGTAAGTGTAGCGCGGTCCGCCGGGGGCCTGCTCGATCGCGCGCGGGGCAGGCTTGGCCGGCGCCGGCAGCGGAGCAGCAACGCTGCTGCTGGGCGGCGGAGTCACTTCCCGCACGGCCGACGCGGCCGGCACCGCGGCGTGCACCTCGGAGACGACGGCAGCGAGCGGAGTGCTCGATGCACTGCTCGGCACCGCCGACGGCAGCGCCGCAATCGCGACTGCTTCCGGCTTCTGGCGAAGCACGTAGATCAGCGAACCGAGCACGGTCACGAGCCCGAGCAAGCCGGCGATGATCAGCGGCGCACGCCGATTCTTCCCGCCTTTTGGCCCTGTTTTGGACCAGGGGGCCTCGGTAGCGCTGGGCGGCGTCGATGGGTCGTTCATTTGAGGTGCCGAAATCCTCTGCGTGGAAGCGCTCGAACCGACGGGAGGATTCGACGATCGAGCGATCGAGCGTGGATAAGACGCCGTGTGGGACCCGCCGAGCAAGCGCGTCGCTCGCTCGACCACCAAGTGCCATTCGGGAGCGAATGGCAACAATTGTTCAGCAAGCTCTGCCACGGACGCGTAACGCTGCTCGCGTTCCTTTGCCAGGCACTTCATCAAGATGGGTTCGAGCGTGTCCGGAACGTCCGGGACGAAGTCCTTCAGCGGACGCGGCTTCGTGTTCATCACGGCCAGGCAAACTTCTGGCAATGAGTTGCCGGGATGCGGCAGCTGACCGGTCACCATCACGTACAAGATCGCGCCCAGCGCCCACACGTCCGCGCGCGCGTCCACGTCGCGAGCAGACCGCATTTGCTCGGGCGACATATACAAAGGAGAGCCGACGAAGGCCGCCGTTCGCGTCAGAGCGACCTCGAGTTGGCGGCCTGAACCGAGCGACTTCGAGATCCCGAAATCGAGCACTTTGATGATGCGCGAGCCGTCCGGGCGCTGCGCGAGAAACAGATTGGTGGGCTTGAGGTCGCGGTGCACGATCCCGACCGAATGCGCCTCGGCCACTGCGTCGATGGCCTGCAGTAGGTAACCCGCGGCCTCCGCGACGGGCAGTGCCCCGCGTCGTTCGATCTCGTGCTCGAGATCCATGCCGTTCAGCAGCTCCATCACCATGTACGGCACTCGGGCGTCGAGCAGGCCAATGTCGAACACGCGTGCCACGTGCTCGCTGTGGATCTTGGCGGCCGCGCGCGCTTCGCGCCGAAAGCGCTCGGCCCCCTCGCTCTCTAGGCCCGACTCGGAGACCAAGAATTTGATCGCGACCGGTTGATCGAGCTCGAGATGAAAGCCCGCGACGACCACACCCATACCGCCCTGGCCGATGAAGCGATCGACGCGATATTTTTGCGCGACCACCTGGCCGACGGCGATAGGGAGGTCCATCTCGCCCTCGTTTTACAACGAGCCCGAGCGATGGACCCCGTGAAAATCAAAATTACTACCCTCGTCCCGTCAAGCAGCGGGATGGCGATTCCGAAACGTTTCTCGAGGCAATCGGGAAATTGCTTTAAATTCCAGGGTTTTGATGGCGCGGTGAGGCGAACGCTCAGCGCCTTTTGCAGCGCTGCCGTTCTGCGTGCGCAGCGCTAAACGACAGCCACGCCGAGCGTCGCGCGGATCTGGCCCAGCTCAGGGCTGACCATGAAGCGAAGCAGGTCCGCGCGGCGTTCGTCGGCCCGCGTCAGGAAGCGGCGCGGAAAGCGCTGATCCACCGCCAGGGCTAGGGCCAGATTGCCACAAGCCACGAGCGCGACCCGTCCCGAGACGAACTCGGCCGAACGAATGAAAGCCTGAGCCCGAGCAGACACTTCTCGAACTGGGTAGGTCCCGGAAGCCAGCTCGAGCGCAGCCAGCGCTGCACCTCGCACTTCACGCTTCAGACCGCTGGCCAGCCGCTTGGCGTCGTCGTCGATGGCGCGTAGGCCCACCGCACCACCCACGGCGAGCGCCGCCGAGAGCAGCTGAGACAGCTCGAGCGCGTTCGGGAAATAACACAGCGCAGCCTGCTCCGAACGCGCGAACGACAGCTCGCGGCCCCACACGCAGACCAGCTCCTGGAGACTGAAACCGCTACCGAGCGCACGCCCGCAGGTGAGCAATGGGCGATCGGGACCTGGCACCAGGCCGAGCGAATCCATGCCTTCGGGCACCAGGTAAAGCTCCGCCGCCGGCACGCACAACAAGCGCGAGGTCCAGTGCAGCGTCTTGGCCAGCATCGTGGTGCTGCGCTCCGGATCTTGGCGATTCTCTTCAGCCAGGACCGGTTCACGGCGCAGCCGGCGCGCGTGCTGAAAGCCAACACGGCTGAGCGCTGGCGCGAGCGAGCGCAAGATGGCTTCGGTCTGCAGATCATTGCAGCCCACGCACAGCCGTTCCTGCCAATCAGTGAAGGTCAGCGAGCCGCGCACGGCTTGCAGACCGTCCGGACGGTGATTGGCGGCCAGCAGGGCTTCGTGGAGATCGGCTTCACCCAGCGCCTCGAGGCACTCGGCCGCGCGATACGCGCCGTCGCGATCGCCCACTCGTTCGAACTCGGCGAGCAGCCATCGGCAGTGCTCGGCCGCGCTCGAAGTGGGCGGGGCTAAAACCTGGGGACCGGGCGCGGGCGCGGCGATCGGCGAGACGCTTGGCGGAACTGACCTTCGGATCGGCGGCGGAGGCGGAGGTATGCTGCGCTTGCCGACCGGCACGCGCGGCGCGGTCAGCTCGTCCTGCTCTTCGTGGCGGGGGGTTTCAGGCGCGACGCTCGGCGGCCGAGTACTCGGTGCTCGGATTGCCGGAGGTGGAGGCAAATGCGGCGAGGGCGAGCCCGGCGGCTGCAGACTCGGTGGCCTCACACTCGATGGCAGCACATTCGGCGGTGCTGGCAAGTGCGGCGAGGGCAGACCCGGTGGTTGCAGACTCGGTGACCTCACACTCGGTGGCCGCACGCTGGGCGGTACTGGCAGATGCGGCGACGGCAGCCCCGGCGGTTGCAGACTCGCGGACCTTGCAAGCGGCGGCGGCGGGAAGCCCGGCGACGGTAGACCTGGCGGTTGCAGACTCGCGGGCCTCACAGCCGGCGGCGGGGGAAAACTCGGCGGGCGGCTACCCGGCGGCGGAGGGAAGCTCGGCGGCCTGACGCTCGGCGGCCTGACGCTCGGCGGCCTGACGGTCAGCGGCCGCGCCGGCGGTACCAGCTCGAAGTCGCGCTCGCCCAGGAAACAGCCGGCAGCCGGGATGTCCGCAAACATCACCTCTTCCGACTGCATGGCCCGAAACAACGTCTCCGGCGTGAGCGCGTTGGCGCTGCCCGTCTGCGCGTCCAGGATCATTTGCAAGAGGCCGGTGAACGGTGGCGGGCCTTGCGCCACGCGCTGCTCTGGCAAGCGCGCGGAGATCAAGCTGGAGACTGTGGACTCTCCGTGGCTCAGCGCGCGGCCCATCGCTCGCACTGCATCGAGTGGTTCGCCGATCGAGCCTTCGGCGAGGGTGGTGTCGAGCACGACCAACGAGACGTCTGCAGAGTCGGCCAGCAGGCGACGCAAGCGCGCCAAGGTGAATGACGAAAGTTTGGGACCGTCGAGCAGCAGCGTCGGTCCATGCTCCTTGGACTGCAGCGCGTAACCCCAGAAGTAGAAGATCAGTGCCTCGGGTCGTTCACCCAGGCCAGCGATCAACGACTCCATGGCATCCGCGAGGCCGCGCTGCGCTGGGAACGCATGCACCGCGAAGCCGGCGTCCGTTTCGGCCAGCCTGCTCCCGAATAGCTCGACATCCAGCTCCGCGTTCGGGATCGGGGAGACTTGACCGTTCTCCTCGTACGAGGAGGCTGCGACGATAGCTAGGCGCATGATCGAGGGCGAGCTACTCAGTACACCCCAACTATTCGCACCAAGCCATCGTGCAAACGGAACTCGGCCCAAAAACCTAGGGCGCCCGCCGGATTTTTCCGCCGAGGTTCCAAGCGCACCCCGGCTTTGGAGGGGCGGGCGGTGCGGCCGACCTACGCGCCCCGACTCGCCCGGCCGGTCGTGGTCGGTCGCTTGACCACCCGGAGCTTGCCGCTTTTGCCGCCACCGCAGAAGAAACGACCGTGACCGTCCGCTTCCAAGCCTGAGACGACGACCCCCGCGGGAAGCTCAAGCTGCTCCTTGACCTGGTTGGTCTTTCGGTCGACGCGCCGCAGCTCGCTGCGCCCGTTGTCCTGCGTGGCATGCCACAGCTCGCCGTCGAGAAAGCTGACGCCGGTGATGAAGCGATCGGACACGACCTCGCTCAACACCTTGCCCGTTTCGGGGTCGAGCTCGAGGATCTTCCGGTCCGCGAACTGGCCGACCCACAGTGACCCTTCCGCCCAGGCCATGCCCGAAGCGCCCACGAGCTCCGGAGCGGGGATCGTAGAGACGACCTGGCCGGTGCGCGGATCGAGCTTTCGGATGCGACCTTTGTCGAGTTGATACAGGTATTGTCCGTCGAATGCGCTGCCTGCGTCGCAGGCGACCTCTAGCGTGCGAACCAGCTGGCCGCTTTCCGGATCGATCGCTTGCAGCTTGTCGCCCCTGGCCAGCCACACCTTCTCACCGTCGAAGGTGACGCCGTGCACCGGCCCTGGCTCCGAAAACGGTCCGTATTCACACTCGATGTCGACCGCGGTGCGAGTCATCTTCGCACGAAAGCTTAGACCAAACTCAGCGCGCCGGGGAGCAACAACGGTGTCGCGAATTCGCTCGGCGGAGCCAAAAGCCAGCGTCTGGCGCGTGCGCCGCCCGTGGGGCGTGCGCGGCCCGCTGCCGCCAGGGCCAGCAGGCTGCGCTGAACGGTGCGCTGATTGACGCCGAGAGCCACCGCCAGCGCCGAGCTGGACCATGCTTCGCCATCACCCAGCAAGGTCAGCAGCCGAGCGTGCTCGCTCTCCGATACCGGGAGCAGCACGCCGACTTCGGCGTCGCAATCTCCCGAGGGGTCGAGTCGAAAGCCATCGGGAGTCGCGACGATCGTGGCGATCGGCCGAAGGGCACGGCGCAAGCGAGCAATCTCGACGCGCAGCCGCGCGCGATGAGAGTCATTGGCGCGCGTCACCGCAAACACCCGCCCGAGCAGCTCGCGCCGCGCGACGGGGGCGGGCCAGGCCTCCGCGAGCACGCGTGCTAGTCCGAATAGCACTGCACGCCCCTCCAGCGTGATCCGCACGCTCCCGGCCGATACCGACCATGCACGGGCATCGACCAGCAGACCGCGCGCTGTCCGCTGAACGCGCTCGACCTGTGAAAGGCCGAGCAGCTGCTCCTTCCCTGCTCGAATCAAGCGTCCTGCTGGCGCCTCGAGCAACGCACGTGCGGTTCGTACTTCCTGCGAGATCGCCGGGATGCGGGCCAGGTGCGCGGCGCGCTCGGCTTCTCTCAGCGCCGCACGAGCCGCGCTCGCGTTGGATGTGCGCAGGTGAAGTTCTAGCCAGGCCAGGTGGATTTCGGCGAGCAGCGGTGGCGATGCTCGGCGCGTGTCCAGCGCGTGCAGCGCTCGCGTGGCCTCACTCAATCGGCCACGCAGCAACAGGCCGCGCGCGGCCAGGCAATCGGCGTGCAGCGCGTTGAGCGGGTCGCCCAGGGCACGGAGTTCGCGGCTGGCCTGGGCAAGTGCGGCCTCCACCCCCCGCAAATCGCGCAAGGCGAGCGCAAGCTCGGCGTCCGCCAACAAGCAACGCGCGCGGCTCAGCGGCGCGGCCGCGCCGAACGCCTTCGCCGCGCGCTGCAGCAGCTGGCGGGCGCGCTCGCGCTTGCCCAGGCGCGACAGTGCAACTCCCCGTAGCGCGAGCGCCGGAGCATCGTCGCGCAGCGCAACCCGCTTCAACGCGGAGAGCACATCGCCCGCGTCGAGCGCTCGTGCTGCAGCGGCCAGCACTTGATCCGCGCCCCCGCTCATCAGCGTGCGCGTCGGCCCGTTTTCGAGTTCGGACGCGCGCCAGCGCGCGCTCCGGCTTGCACCTTCAGCGCCGCGACGATTGCGGCGATCAAGCCCGGGAAGCGCGTCGAAATCTCGGCGCAGCGCGACAGATTTTGCATCTCGACGCCCACGCGTTCAGAGCGCACGAGCCCCGCGTCGCGCAGCACTTTGAAATGCTGGGACAGCGTGGACTTGGGGATCACCTTCTCGCCCACGTTGAGAAAAGCCGAGCAGTTGGCCGAGCCACTCGAGTCCGCGATCTTGGAGAAGATCGCGACCCGGGTAGGATCCGACAGCGCGTGCAGGATCCCCTCCACGGTGATGTCTTCCAGTGCCGGATGAACCAACGGCTTCATAGAACCAGTTTAGCCACCCCTCGACCAAGTTCAATCGTTCCGCACTTTCGCCCCTGTCCGCTGCTTCACTTGCACTCGAGCGTCGCGAGCTGCTTGTTGGCACCCGCCGCGGCGCGCAGACCGTCGTGCACGCACTCTGCCGGTTGGGCGGTCAGGGTGTAGGGCAAGGCGATCGGAAAGGCTGCAGTGGTCGTCCAGGCGGTCGCGTTGACGGTGCCGGAGTTGCCGTCGTCCCAGGTGATGCCGAAGCGGTTCGCCTGCGCCACGTCCGCCGCGCTAGCCAGGTTGTTGTTCCGCAGATCCCAAAAGCCGACCGCCGAGCTATCGCGCGAAGTGACGGGATTTTTGACGTTCTCGAAATAGTTGGCTTCGATCAAAGCGTAGCCGCCCATGCGCACGTTGATGCCGGAAGCCAGAACCTTGGAGAACAGATTATTTACCACGTGCGCGTAGCCGTGACGCTGAAGGGGCACGCGCGAACCGATACTTTCGAACAGATTGTGATGAAACGTGATGTGGCGAGCAGCGTCGTCTCCATCCGTGTAGCCATTCAGGCTCACTTTGTGGTGGTCGTGCAGGTAGTTGTACGAAACTGTGATCAGGTCGCCGCCCTTCTTGATGTCGAGCATGCCATCGAAGGCCGTGTCGCCCGCGCCCGCGCATACCGCGAGCGACGAAAACAACTCGTTGTGGTCGATCCAAATATTTTTGGGCACGCCGCCGCTCATGCCTTCGATCGAAATGATGTCAGAGTCACTACCTCCCGGCAGAAGACCAATCGTCATGTTGCGAATGATCACGTTGCTCGCGGCCGCTGCGATGTGAAAGCCGAAGTTCGCGCTCGAGCCTGCCCCACCCAAGATAGTGATGTCGCTCTTGTTCTTGATTTGGATCGTCTGCGCCGGAAGCGTGTGCTGCTGACACGGGTCCGCGATCGATGAGAAGGCGAATTTGCCAGTGTATTCGAGGACCAAGCCGCCAGCGCCGGAGTAGCCATCGATCGCCGCCTGCAACGCCGCGAAGGTGGCCACGGTGAGCGCCTTGCCCTTGCC
>DATEPG010000599.1:0-3928 GCA_035273265.1 Polyangiaceae bacterium | reverse complement strand
CTCCGAAGAGGCCACGGCAAAGGCGCAGGCTCGCAGCACATCGAGGTCCTGCCGTTCGACGAGCAGCCGATCGGCGTACCAGCGCCAACCAAGCAGACGCAATCGGCTGAAGCTGGCCGCCTCGGTCGCGCGAACGGGCGCATAGCGGACCGCTCGCTTGCTTCCGAGCTGGGCCGTCGCGGTGGGCTCGCGCGAGCCGCCAAGGCGTGCCAGCTCCGAGCGCTCACCGGGCTCGGGCTTCGCGGTGCGACCCCCGAGGCGCTTCGCCCGTACCTCGAAGACGCCAACCAGTTCGCCGAGTCGGAGGTCGAACGCCTGGCACGCGAATGCGGCGGTGGTGTGTGCCCGCAGAACGCTGCGGCGCTGGTTCAGCAGGCCGCTCTTGCGATGGCAGGCAGCCGAGCGGCGTACGCCGAGGGAGACGCAGCGGCCGGGGCCAAGTTGGGGGTGGAGGTCAGGCAGAACCTGCTGGGAGCTCGTGAGCTCACCGTGCTCGAAGCGAAGTCCCGTCCGAAGGGCAAGAACTCGGTGCTCGCGGCCATTGAGGCCAAAGCGGGCGGAGCAAGCACATGAAACGCCCCTGCGGTCCCCAACGAACATCAACCCAGGGCCTACCCGTCCTGAGACTCAACGGAGATTACATGCCCGTACAGCCATCGTACCCGCAGCACCGTCGGCTACACCCAAGGACCGTGAGCGCCCTGCCGGACCGCGTGGTCTCGTTTCCGGCTTCGGACGGCGAGCAGGTTTCAGTCGATACCTCCGTCGGCGATGCCGCAATCGAGCTCACACCGCTGTCAGAGCTGGCACTGGTCGGCGAGGGCCGGATAGTTCTGATCAAGAGAAGCGCGCAGGGCTCGGTGCATGTCACCTGCGAAGGCGTCAGCGCTAGGCTGAACGGCTCGGGCTCGAAGCAGCCTCTCACCGCGATCGGCGCTTACTCCTTCACCAACACCGAGACCGGATGGCGCCCCGTTTCGGGCGGACATTGGGACGGCGGGTGGCCAGAATGAACCTCCGTCGACCACTCCCTAAGCCCGCCCCCAGGCCTGCATTCTTCAGGTCATCCTCGCAATTTACGACCAGTAGCCCGAACATGCTCGCCCGTGAGCTCTGCGCCCTGGAGAGCAATGTCGGCCGGGCCGTCTTGAGCCTGTCCAGCCAAGCGTTTGACCTGAGCAGGTGGCAAATCGGAAGCCCGCCTTCCACGGCACGCGACAAGGGGGCTCTGGTCATGTTTGGACAGCTCCTTCTTTGCGACCCCACCGCGGGCGGATTCAACGTCGCGATGCCGGTGCCCACTGCCGACGACACGGGTCGACGGGTCGCCGTCAAGAACGTTACCGCCAACACGAACCCGCTGACCGTCCTGCCGAGCTCGTTCTACGTCGGCGCACTGATTGTCAACCCGCTGATTGACGGAGCTGCCTCCAGCGTCCTGAATTCGGCGTACGGGCTGAGGATCTTCACCTGGCTCGGGGTTCAATACGGATGGATGGTCGGATGACCCTCGGCTCCGCCAAGCGCCGCGATGTGCCTACGTTCCTCCGAAAGCTCTGGGCGCTTGAAGAAGCACTATCGGGCGCAGGGTTCCCGGCAATGCCTCCCTGGTGGCGCGAGACCATTAGCCGCTTCTACATGGCGGGAAAGCGCCGACTCGTCGTGCGGAAAGGCCGCCGTGTCTTCGCCTCGACCTGCATTGCGCCGCGGCTCGCGGTGGCGGAGATGCTTTGGGGAGAGCACCCGCACCTGCACGGAACGCCGCCGCTGGTGTTCGCCTTCCTCAGCGTCCGGCGGGACGAAGCAGCCAAGCGCCTGCGCGGGGTCAAAGCCATCCTGGACGCGCTGGGGGAGAAGTACGCGGAGCGCGGCGAATCAGTCGAGCTCATCGAGCGGCCCGCAATCTTCAATGTCGTCACGGCCAACAACAAGGCCAACGTGGGCGATACAGTCGCCTTTGCGTGGCTCGATGAGGTCTCGAGCTGGTCAGACGATGACCTCGGGGCAAACCCTGCTGAGCAGGTCGTCGGCCGCCTGGCGCCAGCGCTTGCCACGCTTCCCGACGCCAAGATTTGCCTGGTTTCGTCGCCGCTCTCGGTCAACGACTACCACGCGCGCCAGTTCGACTTGGGCGACACGCCCGGCCAATTCGTTGCACGCGGAGCGACCTGGGAGATCAACCCGCACCTTTCCGAGGCAGACACCCGGGAGCTCGAGCCGGACGAGCGCACGTGGCGCAGGGAGTACGGCGCCGAGCCGAGCGAATCGGTCGAGGAGAACTGGTTCGGTGCGGCCATCGACAAGGCCATCGACGACGAGCCCGCCGGTAACATCCCGCTCGGGGTACGGCGCATCATCAGCATCGACCCCGCGTTCGACGGGGACAGCTCGCCGGACTTGTTCGGCTGGTCCGTGGTCACCAGCGAGCCCGGTCCGCTTGTCGGCGCAACAGGGCGGCCCCGCCGAATCACCCGCGTGCGGGCCGTGGGCGCGTGGAAACCCGACCGTTCGCCCTACGGAATGGCCGAACGCGTCCGGGACGAAGTGTGCTCCGTGTTCGACCCTCAGCCGGACTATTGGCGAATCGTCTACACCGACCAGCACGAGGGCCATTCCTTCTCGGAGCTGGCCGAAAACGCCGGACTGTCGCTGCTGGTCGTCCCGTGGACGGGCGGAGACAGCAACAAGAGCAAGCTGGCGCGCTTCCGCAGTGTTCGCCTCGCGATGCTCGACGGGAGCCTGAAGATTCCGAACGACCCTGACCTAATTCGGGAGTTTCGCAGCGTTCGCGGATTGCTCGCTCCCAGCGGAGTCGAGCGAATCGAGATGCCACGAACGTCCCGCGGCCATTGCGACCGTGTGGCGGCGGTGGTTCTCGGCGCCTCCGTCGCGCTCGGGTACGGCCCGACCCCTGCCAAGAAGCCGGTTCCGGTGCCCGGTTCGGCAGAGCATGCTCGGCTCGAAGCGGAGGAGACGAAGGCTCGAATCCGTGCGGAGGTGCGGCGCCGTGCTGGTCGAATCAGCTTCCACCAAGCCGCGCAGAAGTTCCGCGTGTAGCAAAGCGCTTTCAGCGCTCGTCTGGTGCAATAGGACATTGTTTGTCCGCGTTGCGCATGCTAGCCTCGGGGCAGATGGCGTTCGGTTTGCGCAGACCTTCCGACATCGCAACGGGCCCCGTGTTCGTGAAAGCTGTCCAGGCCAGTGAACCGCCTGTGGATACCGAAGCCGCCCGACCGGCAAAGTCGGTCGAAGTGAACGAGAAGCCAGCGACCGACCAGAGGAGAGCAGTCCCTCGCTCGGCATGCATTGGCGCCATCCTCGCGCGCAGATCGCCCTCGTTCCGGACGTCAGGCGCGCATTTCCCGGACCGCCCATGATCCACCGACTCCTGCTCGCACCGTGAGCTGCGAATTAGCCTCGACGAAGCACGCCTCCCGCTGGCATGGCACGTGAGCCAGTTACAGTTGCTCGACCGGCCCCGGCGTGAAACGCGCGGGCGACTGGCTGAAGTCCCAACAACCGTTTGCGATGACTGCCCCGTCCGGCAACTTACCGCCTCCGCTGACCTTGTTGAAAACCAGTGTCGCATTCGAAAAGCGCAGGGCGAGCTGTCCAGCCGGGAAGCTGTATCCGGCCGAAGACGTATGCGCGTGCGCTGGACAGCTCGACTCCTGGGGCACGAAGTCGAGCGTGTCGCTCGTCCTGCCAAGCGCGCCCGACTCGATCTCTACGCCGTAGTTGCCGCTCTCCAGCTCACAGATTGCGTTGTCAGTCCACTTGTTACCCTTGAAGTTGAACGTCGCGACGCAGCCGTTGCTGGTTTCCAGCTGCCATAGCCCGTCGAGCGTTGGCCCGTCGTCGCCGTCCGAACCGCCGCACGCTCCGACCAGCAGCGCCACCGCGAAAATGAATTTGGTCATGACCGTCC
>DATEPG010000598.1:0-3001 GCA_035273265.1 Polyangiaceae bacterium | reverse complement strand
AGATGACCTACGTGTTACTCACCCGTGCGCCGCTTTACTGGGGCCGAAGCCCTTTCTCGCGCGACTTGCATGTGTTAGGCGCGCCGCTAACGTTCGTTCTGAGCCAAGATCAAACTCTCCAGTTTGAATCTTTCGGTGAACGCGGCGACCGAAGCCACTGCGCTACCATTATGCTCTCTTAGTTTCGAATACTCACTCGGCTGCCCCTCCGAAACGGAGAAGCGAGCCTCGTGACTTATTACGAGGACCCACGACGATTTTCATCGCGGGTAATAGGATTCAGTTTTCAAGGACCGAGGGGAAGAACTTTCCTTCCGAGCGGGGGGCGGTGTTTAGTCCTCATCAGCGCCTCCTGTCAAAGACTTTCTAAGACTTTTTTTCGCCGCTGCTTCGAGCTCTTTTTGGGGGCGAAAAACGACCACCTGGCCGGCCCATCGGGGCTCGGGCGCGCCACGGTTGGGTAGCGCGGATGCTCGCTCCGTTCGAGTCGTGTTCGCGTCGCCGCATCGGCAAGGCGGCGCTTCAGCGTGTGACCAAGCGTGACCGGACTCTGACCCTCAAGTGTTCTCGATGACACTAGAAGGCAAGCAATGGACGCGACATGGCTCGACCGGCGTTTCGTTGCGACCGTTGGGGCGGGCAGTGCACCCTCGCCTTCACTTGTGTGGGTGCCTATCTGGCGCCGCTGATCGCAGCATCGCGAGCGGATCTGGTTCGGCGGGTCATGTTGATCCAAGCGCCTTCGTGGGATGAAGGACGGCGCTGGGCCCGACGCATCGATTTCGGCGGCAAGCGTGTCGTCGCAACGCCATACGTCGGACAAGTGTTGGTCCGTTTGTTCCGCAAGCGTATCGCTACGCGCTGGTTTGCCAAAGCGCTCGCCCCCGGACGCGCCGAGCCTTTTGCCGACACGGCTGTTGCGGCGTTCGACGCCGGCGCAGCGTGGGGGCTCGCATCGCTCACGCAGGCGTACTTCGCGAACGCTCAGCCGGAGCTGCCGGTGCTTCGCGTGCCGACTGTGGCACTTTGGGGTGATTCGGATCGAACCCACCAGCGAACCGACAAGTATTCGGTTCTTTCGCTCGCGCCCCACGCCGAGCTGATCTCGCTCGCCTCAGCCGGACACTGTCCGGAGCTCGAAGAACCGATGCAGTTCTGCAACATCCTGCAAAGATTCGTGACCCGCTTCAGTTGAGGCGGGTCTCAGCGACGTGGCAGCAACGCATCGAGCACTGCCAGTTGCACGTCACAGAGCTCGCCGTCGTTGAGTGAGCGCGGCACGCTCGGCTCGACTTCGAAACGATCGCGAGCACGGCCTTCGACCGTGCGGATCTCGCAAGCTACGATGCGCATGCCTTTCGCGTGGAGCGCGCTGCTGACCGCGTGCAGCAAGCCGACGGAATCGAGAGCATCGACCACCAACAGCAAGCTCCCCTCTGCCAGCGATTGACGTTCGAAGTAGACGCGCGTGGTCGGCTGGGGTTCGAAGTGTGACGCGCTGGAGATGCTTGGGGCGGTGCGTCGAGCCATGTCGTCCGCGATGAGCTCGCTCAGAGACTGAACGAGCGCCTGCAGCACGTCGCCAGCGAGCTGAGCCGCAACACCGTCGGAACCACCGAGCGCGCGCAGTTCCAGAAAGTCGACGGCCTCGGCTCGATTCTGGCCCACTTCGCGGCAGAAGGCGCGCGCGCTCTGGATGGCCATCCCTTGCGCGAGTAGCGCGTCGGTCACGAGCGCGAGGAGTCCTGGTCGATCCTCGGCGACCAGGCAGAGTAGCGGGCCGTCTGCCGACTGCCAGAGCTCGGCGTGGACCAGCCCGGCGCCACGCCGAGACACGATCGCTGCGTGCTCGGTCGCCTCACGAGCGCCGTAGAGACGAGCGTACGCGTCGGGCATGGTAGCGACGAACTGGTTCATCTTGCAGCTTCCGACATAGCGGACGCAACATGGCACACGAATGTCGTCGGTGTTTCCGGACACGACCAGCGGCCCAAGCGGGCCTATTGCTGGCCTCGAGAGCAGAGATGGTTACGCTCGAGGCGTCACTGCCAAGTTGGCGATGAGCAGGCTGCTCACGCGCCGCAGCATGCCCACGAACGCGAGCAGCCAAGCGCTGAGCGCAACGAAGACGAACCAGCGAGGGATCTGAAACCGGTAGGGTGCGTCAATCGCGCGTGACAGTCGCACCGTAGCAGCCGCGTACATGCCGAGCGGGAAGACGGCGCCCCAATACAGCGGGTCGTAGCGAAAGGGAAACTTGCGATACAGGTGACGCCAGCCGGCCAGCACGATGAGCATCGGGATCCACCAGGTTGCGGTGGCCCACCACATCAGCGTGAGACCGCGCACGAAAGGGAGCGTTTGAGCGAGCACGGGCGAGCGGCCCGCCGCGGCCACCAGCGCAGATCCAGCCAGCGTAGAGATCGCCATCGCGCCCATGTTGATCCAGTACGGCGGAGCTAGGTCGGACGGGGCAAGCGTGAAGAACGTGTAGCGGTAGAAGATCAGGGAGATGATCCACAGGTACAGCATTCCGCCGCCCAGCCACATCACCAGGCAAAACAATAACACTCCCTGGGTATGCGCGATCGACGGAGCCAACAGCGCGCCCAAAACCGCTACCGATTGTGCAGCGACGACCGAGACCAACCAACCGCCGTTGATGCCCTCGGCGAGGCTGGGTTTTTCCTCCTTCACCATCAGCGTGGTGAACACCGAATAGGTGAGCAGGAAGTAGAGCGCGATGCCGACTACCCAGAACCCAAATGCGATCTCGGGCGCCGCGGCAAGAAGCAGAAACTGCGAGCCCAACACGCACGTCGCTGCCACCACGGTGAAGAACCCCACTGCCCGCCCGTGATGGGAAAAGTCCGCCACGACCTGTGCGCGGTAGCGCGCCAAGCGCACGAGGTTCAAGATCCAAAGCAGCGGATAGAACAAGAGATTGAGCGTGAACAAAGCCTTCGGCACGAACGGCACGCCCACTAAGTGGGACGCGATT
>DATEPG010000597.1:0-40140 GCA_035273265.1 Polyangiaceae bacterium | reverse complement strand
TGTCGCCCGCGCCGAGGTCGTCGGCGCTCGCGCTGCCCTCGCCGATCTCACGCCGCTCGAAGCCGACAAACGCATGCGCTCCTATCAGCCCTACTGGGCCGCAAAGGGCCACTTGCTCGCGCTCGCGGGCGACATCGCGCCCGCCGTTGAAGCGCTGACCATCGCCGTTGGTCTCACCACTGATGACGCGCTGAAGGGCCACCTGCAGCGGCGGCTCGCATCACTGATGGCGAACTGAGTTGCGCGTCGCGTGTACGCTTGTCCAGAACACGCCCGAACAGCGGTGTGAGCGAACGTCTGTAGTTCGAGTCGCACCGGAAATCCGTCGTGATCGACGCGTTGGAACGGACTGATGGCCGACATCGCTGGCGTGCACGCCTGGGCGTGCTAGGTACTTGGGATGTCATTTGGGAGTCGCATCACGTCGCATCCACACCGAAGGTGCGGGGCTTCGATCCGACTGTTGTCGATGAGAACTGCCGCACGCTCCTGACGGAGCGGCGAACTCCTCTCGTCAGATACGCCGCTCCCAGTATTCATGCCGCACGCAGCGTGCACGCCCGGGCGTACACGTGCCCTTTTTGAATCAGCACTTGCTGCGCCAAGATCGTTGCCAGCGCGGCACAATCGTCGTCGGCCTTTTGCCAGCCACGACTCGAGGAGGAAGAAATGTCACCGAGCAATCCACTCACTCTGACCGATTTTGACCGGCGCCGCCTGGACGCTCTGTTCGAACGTGTTCGTTTTCATCTGAAATTACCGGCCACGCTGACGCGATTGGAGCGTGAGCTGGAACGCGCGGTCGTGGTGAAACCGGACGAAGTGCCGGCGACGATCGTGACCATGAACTCGGAAGTCGAGGTCGTGGATCTCGACACTGGGGAACGGAGTTCTTTGACGCTCGTCTTTCCTTCGCTGGCGGGCATCGAGTCGGGACGCGTTTCCGTGCTCGCTCCTCTAGGGACTGCGTTACTGGGAAGCCGTCAGGGCGCCCGTCTGACGTGGCAAACGCCTCGTGGTGAGCAGCGACTGAGAGTCGAAAGCATCGTCTATCAGCCTGAAGCCGCCGGGAGATTCGATCTCTAGCTAGGGGTTGGCCACTAAAATCGAGCTCGCCGCGCGCCGACACGGGCTATAGAATCGGCGCATGGCGGCGAATCGCCGCCCCTGATTGAGTCTCAACCCCGGTCCCCGAAGTTACGCTAAATGCGCGAGCGCACGCGACAATGAGCTGGGTCCGTCGGGGTGCGCGCATCGTCGGGCAATACCTCCTGGCGTTCTGTGCGCTCGAGCTCGTCTCGTCGCTGGTTTCCAGTGAGCGGGTCGACGCGGGTCGCGTGCCGCGCTTGGCGCGAGCCCAGCTTGCGCATTTGGGGGATGGGCTCGAGCAGCGGGCGGACGAGATGCAGCGGCTCTTTCCAGAAGGTCGCGTGTTCATGCTCGCGCTGTACGGTGCAGCATGGGTAAACGTAGGTCGGCGGGCGTGGGACGCTGCTGAGCACGCGAGAGCGCAGGGGGAGTGCCAGCGTTCTCTGGCTCTGCTCGAAGCGCCGGCTTCACGAAGGATGTTCGGGCCGGCGGGCGGGCTGCCCAACGGCATGTTTTACGAAGCGTGGACGCACTGGATCCGAGGCGGCTGCGTGTTGCTCACGCCCGAGCCCGATCGCTCGGGCGCGCTCTTCGGCGAGCTGCTGCGTTCTTGTGAGCGTCTAGCGGTCGCCTTTCGAGAGCAGGGGCCGTTCGTCGACTCGTACCCCGGCCAGGCGTGGCCCGCGGACTCGGTGGTCGGCGTTGCTGGCTTGAGTCTGTGCGCCAAATGGTTGGGGGACGGCTACCGTTCTTCGGCGAGCGATTGGGTGACGGCGGCGCGGCCCTTGCTCGACCGGCACACCGGGCTCTTGCCGCATGCCGCGGGGCTACCTGGGGCGCGGGGCTCGTCCTCCGCGTTGATGAGCGCGTTTCTACCCGACGTGGACCCGGCCTTTGCGCGCGAGCAATACGGGCTCTTTCGCCAGCATTTTTCGCGGCGGCTGTTGAGCGTGCTGCCGAGCGTGAGCGAGTACCCGGCGGGGATAGACGGGAGTTCAGACGTCGATTCGGGCCCGCTCGTATTCGGGGTCAGCGGTCCTGCAACCGTGGTCGGCATCGCCGCGGCGCGCGAGAACGGAGACGAGGCCGAGGCGCTCGCCTTGCGCGGCGCGGCCGAAGCCATTGGTTTCCCGTCCGAGAACGGCGGCCGGCGGCGTTACGGGTTCGGTCTGCTGCCCGTTGGTGAAGCGTTCTTGGCCTTTGCGAGTGTGGCTGAGCCATGGACGCTTGCGCCGCGCCCTTGGCTCGGGGCAAGCAGCACGGATTGGCGCTGGCGTTGGCGCGCGCTTTGTCTAAGCCTGCTTGGCTTGCTTGGGGGCCTTGCTGCTTGGCTGAGAGCGGGAGCCGTCCGCCGCATCGAGACCGTTGAGCAGTAGTGGAGGGCGGCGCGTTGGCGACGGGCCGGCCCAGCACTCCACGAGCTTATCGCGACAATCGAGTACTCGAGACGCTCAGGGGCAATCCAGCGCGCAGCGAAGCGACAGAGCGTCCGTGCCGCTGCAGGTTCTGCAAGCCGGCACCATGATGAACGGCTCGCCGAAGTAGTAGGACTTTTCCTTGGGCCAGGGCGGATTGTTGCCCAACACTTCGTCCGGCTCGCGATACAGCTCGAGCTGCCGATTGTATTCGTCATTCAGGTGTACGCTGGCCTGCTTGTATAGGGCCAAAGCGCGTTGATTGGCGGCGCCCGTGACTGGCTCGTAGGGATCGTAGGCGTTGGAGTCCGCCACGGTGACTTGAACATCTCCCAGCACCGCCACCTGCAGGAGGAGCCATTGCTGCCACTCCAGCGGCCTAGTCGGCTCGAGCGCTGGATCCAAGACATAGACAGTGCCGGAAGCGGCGCTCTTGACCACGGGCGCCACGTGATACCACCAGAACACTACTCCGTAGGGGCTGTTGGCGGTCGATACCTGTAGGTCGCCGAACGAGAAGAGCTTGTATGGCTTGGTCAGGCCGTTGTCTCCCGCCATACTGGCGACGAGCTCGGCTCGAGCTTCACAGCCGTAGTCGGGAAACAACCACGAGCACCGCCGCTCGAACGACGGCGACTCCGAACCGTACTGGAACCGGATGTCGCGCAGCGCCCTGAACTGCATCTTGATCTCGGCGTCGCCCCAGACCGGAACGCTGGAGAAGTTAGCGCTCGTTGTCGGCACCTTACTCTCGAGCACAGTCGGCGCGGCCGCTGCGGCCGCGGCCGCGCTTCGGCTCGCGGCTGCACTTCTCTTGTAAGCCTGAGCGTACTCTTGCCAATGCCTGCTCGGGTCTCGCTTCGAGGAAATGGAGGTCCCGGCCGCCTCGAGAGCCAGTGTGGAGCTTGCGGGCGCCGTGTCGTCGCCGACGCCTTGCGATTGAGGGGCCTCTGCCTCGGCGGAGCAGCTCAGGGCCACCAGCGAGCTGACCATGAGCAACAGTCCGGTGATTCGTTTCATGGTTGCTCGGAGTGGCCCGTGCATCACTGCACGACGATGTTGACGGCCTTGGCCCAGCACACGCCACTGATCAGTTCGTAGCGAACGGTGACTCGTTTGCCACCGAGGTGCGCGGCCATCAACACCTGATACAGCAGCGCGTGGGCGGGGTGAGTCTTGCTCACTTGGAAGTAGGCTGAATTCCCGCAAGTAGTGCCGCTCAGGCGGAATCGCGAGGCGGTGATACTGAAGGTGTCGATCAAATCGGGCGCCTTCGCGGTTGCCGTCGTGGTCGTGCCTGAGTTGTCGGTAGGTGTGGCGTGCGCGTGGGGCGTGCCAGCTAAGATTGCTATCGAGCAGGCTAAGGCCTTGGCCAGTGCATTCATCTTGAGTCTCCGTCCGTCGGTCCGAGGTGCCAAAACTACTGTCGTAGGCTTTTCGTTCGCTCTGGCGGCAGAGCTAGAACACACTGGAGACCAGCCACTTTTCTGCGGTCGTCATGCCCTCGTCCGAAAATGCCAGGTCCGACAGGAGAATTGCGCCCGTCGGGTCATGCTCGAACAGGAACAAAACTCGAGTCACGTTGGTGAGGTCGACGCCCGTAAACGCGCTTAGAGGGATGCGCGCCGTGTTCATGACAGCGGCTCGATTCCAGGGCGTGCCGGGCGGGTAATAGAGGACGTCCGAGTGCCAGTCCACCGCGACGGTGTTGCTCGTGGTGTTGTCGTTGGAAAGCGCGATCCTGAAGGTCCGCGGCAAACCCTCCGGGTTGCCCTCGTCCGTGTACTTGAGCGCCACTCGGAATTGGAGCGTGGCGAAGTTGCTGATATCGCGCTGTCCGATCGGGAGCTGATTGCCGTAGAGCGCGTTGGTATCGCTCCAGCCGATTTCAGCGACCAATAGACTTCCCCGATGCGGTTCGCGGCCGCCAGCGCCGCAGCTCGTGAGCGTCCAACCCCCGCACTGAGAATAGAGCGACAAGCCGGACGCAGACACTGGCTCGAGCAACGTGTTGCTGGTCAAGTTCCAGTCTGCGGTCAACCGGTTCAAATCTTTACGGTCGAAGTCTCCAGGGAAATAGCCTTCGTACACCTTGGCCGACTGCGCTGATGCCGGCGGCGGCACGTCACCCTTGAGCAGCGGATCGAACTGGACGGCGTCCTGCAAGTGCCGTCGGAAGAAAGCAGACAGGTAAGCAGTGCCCACCCCGCGCTGCGCGGCGGATGTCAGCCGACCGTTGCCAGCGCTCTCGGGGCCACAGTGCGGATCGCCCAAGTCACGCCACTGCCAGTCATCGCCGGAGCCGAACGGATACTGGTCGGGCGTCCAAAAGCGGTTGAAGTAGTTGTGGTTGGCTCCTTGCGCGAGAAACGTGTACTTGGGACTCTTGTCTCCCGGCGCGGCGTAGCGGGCATCATCCAGGAATTCCACTCCGGGCAATTCGTACACATCCCCGTCGCAGTACGGCAGCATGACGCCCATGGGAACGTCGTTGATGAAGTGGCCAAAGAAGTTGACCGGGGCGACCGGCAGCACGGCCCGAATGCCGTAGGGGCTGCCTGCAGCGATGTTGTGCTCGTAGTGCCAGATCACCCCTTCGCCGCCTCGCGAGTGCCCCATGGTGCCGACGCGCGTGAGGTCCACCTTGCCGACGAAGGTGCTGCCGAACGGGGCGGTCGACGCGGTGTTGAACGCCTTCCACTTGTCCAGATGATGCTGGATCAACGCGCCGCGCTCGTACATCCCGTAGGTCGAGGTCTGATTGTCGACGGCGTTGATGCCGTTCGCGCTGATCGACGCCACGATCATACCGTGGCTCGCCAGGACCTGCGCCACGTAGTCGTAGCCGCGATAGCTCGGTATGGCGGCTTGAGTGCCGGGGTTGCACGGCCAAGCCAAGGCTTCGACCCCGGTGGAGAGCTCGTAACAAGTTGCGTGACGTCCGTGCAGCAGGATCACCAACGGGAACGGCCCTGCCGTCAGACTCGTGGGACGATGGACCTCGGCCAAAACTTCGGTTGTCGCGATCTCCCCCAGCGAAATGCTGGTACCGTTGGAGCCGTACGAGGTTTTGGTCACCGCGTAGGGCCCTAGCGTTCCCGGATCCTGCTGCGCCATCGCGGGTTGTGTGGCGACCAGGATGGCGCCGAGCAAAGCCGCACAGCCGACGTGAACGGTCTTCATGGTAGCACCTTCGAACTGCTCTTGTTGAGTCGGCCAAGACTGCGTCTGCTGGGTTCGACCTGATCCGCACGGACTTGCGCCGTGGGCGTTTGCCCCGCCATTCGCGCGGCGCCCATGCCGGACGAAGCGGCGCCACTCGTGGCTAAGCGTGCTTTGGGATGCAGATAGCCCAAGCTGACCTCTGCGCCTTCCGGCAGCCCGTCGAACTCGCGCGCTTCCAAGCTGAAGATCAGCGTGTCCAAGCGCCCGTTGGCTGGGTTTCGGCTGCGCCCGAAGGCCTGGTTTGCTACGACTAAGATCGGAGGCATCGCTCGATCGGGAAACGGTTGCTTGGCGCTCACTTCAATCTCGACCGTGCTGCCGAGTCGACGAACGCTCACCGTCAGATCGCCCGCGGCCAGTGCCTGACTCGAGCTCTGCGATGGACCGCTCGCGTAGTCAGCCGGCGATTCTTGGTTGCTTTCCGACTGCGTCACGCAGCCCGCCAGCAGGGCGGCTGCGAGTGTTGCGTGCCACCAACCGACCCGCACCGGGCTTGGCCCGCGCAGCTCTCGATGACCAGGCGTGCCTTCAGACGATCGCCGTTCGAAATTGCCACTATTTCCCACGCTCACCACCTCCGCAAACCGTCCGTACCCGCGTTCGACGCTTCCGCCACCAGCCAAGCGTGGGCGCGCGACCACATGGACCGCGCCCAGCTGTATCGCTGCACAGGAGCGCTGCCCGAGCGCTCTTTAGCATTCTCAGTTATTGACGACGGTCACGGCTTTGACCCAGCACACGCCATTAGCGCCCGATTCATAGCGAACCAAGACTGGCTTGTTCGCCAGGTAGGCCGCCAACACGGTTTGATAGATCTGCGCGTGCACGGGGTGTGACTTGCTGATCTGATATTCCAAGCTCTGAGGGCTGCAGTAGTTGTTCAGTAGTCGGAATTTCGACCAAGTCGTGTCTGTAGTGCTCACGATATCGACCACCGCGGGCGTATAATTCGTGGCGGTTCCCGCGTTATCGGTCGCTGTTGCCTGTGCCGAACCGCCGCCCGCCCAAATCATCGACACCAGCACCGCCATCTGCACGATTCGCTTCATTTGGATCCTCCCAAAATTCATCTGTGCGCCGGGGAACTCCGCCCGCGCCACCAATTTGAGCGCGACCCTATTCGATTGCGCTCTCGATGCGCAAGTGAATTTGAATCTACCAGAAGGGTGACGTCGTGTTCCGCGTTGCGTGGTGCTGGCTCACGAGCTCGACACACTCTTGAGACACCGTGAGTGCTCGACGTGATCGTGAACAGCGCTCAGCAGTCGACGTGCGTAGCGGCTTTCTCTCTCTCTCCTTCGATGACGCTGTAACAGGCGACCCACAAAAGATGGAGTTAGCTGTTACAGTGTTACACCCGAGCGCGTCGCGAGTTCGCTGCGCTCAAGCGACAGGCGCGCGCGAATTTCTGAGTTCGAATTGGAAAGCGGCGACTGCACCCTGTATGGTCGTCCGCGGCGGATGCATACTGGACGGTTCTTACGCGTCGATGTTCAAATCAATCAATCTATTCTGGGCACTGGCGGTTGCTGGCGTAACATCGGCGTGCGGCGGTTCCACCGAAGGCTCGAATCAGGAACCAGACCTGGCGAGTATCGCCGGTGAGCTGACGGTCACGAAAGGGTCGCAGCCTGCGCTCAGGAGCCGCGCATGCTCGCCGGTCTGGTCAAACGGACCGTGTGCGCTGGAGCCAGCATCGTTTTCAACGAAACCTTCGGCGGCAATGGGCGAACCTGTGGCAGTTGCCATCCGGTCGCCAACAACTACACGATAGGCCCCACGTTCGTCGCAGCTCAGCACGGTAGCAGGCCAGAAGATCCGCTGTTCGTCTTCGAGCAGGAAGCCGCGCTCGCCATCTAGAAACCAGCGACCTGCTGGAGGACGCGGCAATTCTGGAAAATCTGGACGGGTTCGAGGACCCGACGCGACTGGCGCGCGTAGCGGGGACTGATTTTCGATTGCCCTCCGCGCAGGAGTCGGATCTCACGGCCGAGTATCAGCTGAGCGTGGGCCGCTTGAATGAGTTGGACTTGTCGGTCGTTCGCCTGTTCGACGCGGGCGCGGAGACCGGACGCCAGGCGTTCCGCGACCCGGCGCGCGGTCGCTGTAATAGCTGCCACTTCAACGCGGGTGCCAATTTCGATCTCACCCGCAGGAACCGCAACTTCGACACCGGCATCGTCCGGGCCAATTCGAACCTCACTGTCGGTTTCGTGGGCAATCTGGCCATTGCGGACGGGGGCTTTGGGGGCCCAAGGGCTGGCTTCGCCAAACGTAGACGTGAACGGGATCGGCTTCCCGAACGGCTTCGGGAACCTAACCTTCAATACTCCACCACTGATCGAGGCAGCCGACACAGGGCCGTTCTTCCACTCCAACCGCATCGGAGACGGGCGCGTGGGACCTACGCTCGGGCAGGGAAATCTGATGTTCTGACGCTGCCGGCTGAATATCGAAGACCGGGCGCGAGCTCGATTCGACGAATCGAGCTCGCTTCCGGCGTTCAGCGCGACCGCTCACGCCGCCGGGATCAGCAGGGGCTGAGCGCCGCTCGAACCGCCTATTTGGCGCACCAATAACGATCGGCGGCGACCAGGCGACAGCGTGGGCCGCTGGGGTCCCAGTTCGTCAATAGTTGGTTGATGAAGTTGATGTCGGACATCGTGATCTTCTTCGCGCGCATCTTTCCACCCTTCTTGGCGCACAGGTCATTGACGCTCTCGGCGTTGGAAGACACGCCGAGTACCCATTTGTTGTCGAAGAAGAACGGTCCCCCAGAGTCGCCCTTGCACAGCCGATAGGTTGCCGCTTCGGTGAAGAAGTGACTGGAGCCGACCCAATCAATCGAGTCGCTGAACCTTCGCATCGTGCCGCTGGTGCCGCCCACTCCGGTGGAGCCCGCGCCGTACACGGTGTAGACCAGGGACTCGAATGCTGCGGGGCTGAGCCCTGCAATGTCCACGAACGTGCTGAGGCCGGCGCCGGGGATGAGCACCACCGCGAAGTCAGCTCCGGTATTCGAACTGTAGTTGCTCGTCATGTAGCGACTGACGATCGTCGTTTTTGCGCTGGTGCAGCTGGCGCCGCCTGCTCCGTTCACGCATTGGTAGGTCGTCCCGTTCTTGGTGTACGAGATCTTCATCTTCACCGCGCCGTCTTTCTTGCCGGCCATCGAGACATCGAAACAGTGCGCCGCGGTCAAGACCACATAGGGCGAAATTGCGACGCCCGTGCAGCCCTCGCCACGATCGGTCACCAGGGTCACCGCTCCCGCGCCGCCAGCAGGAGGCGCTCCTCCGGAGATCGGATCTTGCGTGGACTCCGCACTTTCGGGGCTGCTCTCATCGATCGTGCCTTGTGCGTCCATGGCGCAGGCGGATAGTCCAAAGCAGCTCATTCCCAGCAGGCACAGTGTTTTAAAGTTGAACATCGATTCTTCTTTCGCTTCAGGCGTAGGCCAGACGAGCCGGCTCGTGTATCGCCACGTTTAGCCGTCGGGAAAGAAGTCGTATTGTATGGTTGTGCGACGAAGCGTTCGGCAGCAGACTCGGCACTGCTCTGGTACGGAGTGGCGGCAGGTGCGCGTGCTGGCGTGCTCAAACGTACAATCTTCGCGGGTGGGCGCTGTGTTCTGCTGGACGCGCTCGCTGCACCTGCGGGCGCGCTGGAGCTGCAGCGTTTGCCCTGTGATCGCCCACCTCTCCCTTCCACGGCGATCAGGTGCGGTGTTCGAAGCCGAAGATAGGCATCGCTGCCAGCTCCGGATGCTCGATCTCTGCCTGGAGCAGCGCGACCCCGTAGCGGCCACGATAGAGGCTCTCGGCGCGCAGTGCATGCCGATCGATCGTCTCGGCGGCGGTCTCGGCCATCGTTCGTGCGTGCGTGAGCCAGCTCGGATCGCCGCTGAGTTGGTGTAAGCGCAAGGCTGCCTGAGCGCGACCCGCCAGACCACAACAAAGATCTCCGTAACGATCGGGGTGATGCACCGCGTAGATCGCGCATTGCTCGGCGAGTGAGAGCCAGCGCGCGTCGCCAAAGCGGGTCGCCGCCTCGGCCCACAGGAAGGCGTGGCCAGCGGCACCCGCGCACCAGCCGGGGGCGAGCTGCATGGCGCTTACCCTTGCGCCCGGAATATTGCCGCAGAACGCCGTTCCCTGAGACTGCGGGACGGCGAATTCTGCGAGCTCATGCAGTCGTTGTTCGAGCTTCGACGGAGGAGGCAAGTCGAGCGCACGCGCCGCCGAAAGGACCGCGTAGAGCGCGCCAGCCCAGCCGTGTGCGATGCCCAACAGCGGAAAGTCCTGCGCCTCGCGAATCGGAGGCAGTGCCTCGAGCTCGGCCCACAGGGTCTCGAGGCGATCTCGGGTGAACTCGCGCACGGCGGAGTTCAGCTCGATGGCTGCGAAGCGCACCGCCTCGAGCAGCAGGGCCGCTGCCAGCAAGGCTCCCGAGCTGCCCAAGGTCAGGTCGCGTTGCGGTGCCGCGCGGGAGGCGCAGTGAATGAACGCGGGAAGTTGCGCGCGGAGCGTCGCCGGATCCGCCATCGCTTGCGAAATCAACATCTGGGTGAGGTGCAGACCCGGGCGATCGTGATGCAACGAGCACTCCGAAAAGACGCTCCGCGTCATGTCGAGATCGGGATTCTCGAACGCGCCTGGCTGTGTATTGGCCCGCTCCAGGTTCTTTAGCGACCAGGCGTCGGCGTGGGCTAGCAAGCGCGCGTCGTCTCGCAGCAAGCTGAGTCGGTACAGAAAGTACGCGACGCCCCCGCCGCCGAGGTTCACCGAGCAGCGCGGGGCCTGGACTGGGCCCGCAGCGAAGAGAGCAGCGTCGAGCTCGACCTCCGTGAGCACGCGAGCGAGCAGGGCTCGACCGCTGGGACCCACGGCTCGAGCTGTAGGCGGATGCGCGGGAACTCGCTGGAGAGCTTCTAGGAAGGCGACCGTGTCGGGGAAGCGCAGCTCGCGGTCTTTCGCCAGGGCGCGTTGGAGTACTTGTTCGACGGCTGGCCAGGCGACGAAGCCGACGCTGGCGAAGGATTGTGGCGGTTGCTCGGCGATTTGGCGCAAGAATGCCGATCGCTCCGCTGCGAACCGCAAATAGGGCTGCCCAGTGAGCAACAGGTACGCGAGCACCGCGACGCGATACTGCTCGTCACGCGGATCGCCGTCAGCGGCGGGGCCGGCATCCAGCAGGAAGAGTGCGGTTCGCGGATCGAAAAAGTAGGGGACCCCGCCCTGCGCGGCCGTCCCGTGAATGCTGTTCGGATCGAGATAGCGCGCAATGCCGAAGTCGATCACGCGGAGGTTTCCGTGAGGGTCTGCGAGCACGTTGTCCGGGTGCACGTCGCCGTGGACGACTCCGCTTCGGTGCAGCTTCGCGTATGCGGCGACCAGGCTCACACACAGCGCGTGAAGCTTGGGCAATGCGTCCGCGCCCCCCACGCTTCGCAGGCGATTGGCAAGCGCCGTGATCGGTTCGCCTGGACACCAGGAGAGCGCCAGGAACGGGCGCCCGTCGTGCTCTCCCGCAGCTAGCAATTCCGGTGCGACCTGCCCGCCCAAATGCTTCAAGACGGCTTGCTCGCGCTGCATCATGTGAGCGAGGCTTGCGGGATACCCGGGGCGGCCCAATTTCAATGCGATGAGCGTGCCGTCCGCGGCCTCGGCTTGATGCACCTCGCAGTCCTCGAACACCTGCAGCGTGCGCCGGACGGTGAATCCCTCGAACGAGTCCCCGGCTGAAAGCGTGGCCGCGATCGGCCGTGCTTGCTCCGAGTCGGCCGCCACCAAGGTGCGTGAGCTGACGAGCGCGTCCAACAAGGGAAAGGCGTCGTTGAGCGCGACTTCGGGATCGACCCCGGCGCCGCGACTGAAACGCAGGATTGCGTCGATGATCCTGCTCGGTGTGCGGAACTCACGGAGTAGCGAAGCGCCGCTCGCTCCAACCAAACGAGAGGGGGTTCGTGCGCCTGGCCGCGTGACCGCCACGTCGTCGTCTGCGTGCTCGAAGCTCGCGCGGAGTCCCGGCGCCAGCTCGTGCACCGGGATCAAGAGCACGTCTTCCGGGAGTGTCAGCAGCTGTTCACTGATGGTAGTCATGATGATGCGGCCGAATCGGCTTGCCACAAGTCGATGGCTGGAGCCCAAGTGTCGATGTCGATGCCGTCGAGGGCCACGCGATTCAAGGCGTGGAGCCATGGCTCGATGTCCACGGATTCGTGGCGGGCCACGATCAACGCGCGAGCCAGGCGATGGACGATCCAAAGTCGCCAACTCTCGCGTGCATTCCAGCCCGCGATGCGGTCGCTGAGCGGCGGGTCCACTCCCCACGAGAGCAAGCCTTCAGCATCCACTGCCGCGGTGAACGGCACACCCTGAGCGGGTAGTCCCGCGAGCTCGGCTGTCAGGGCTGCCGCTGCGCTCTCCAGGTCCGCGTGTCGCGCGAAGTACGCCACGAACTTGTCGGGACGAAGTACGTTGCTGCGATCTCGTCCGACTTTGAATTGGAGCACTTGGAACTCCGCGAGCACCGGGACTGCTTTCGCGAAGGCCTCCGCCAACGCCTCGGGACGTGGACTCAGATAGAGCTTGAAGGTCCCCTTTGGCCCCAAAAGCTCGCCCTCTGCCGGCGACGAGCGCGGCCCACTCCGGAGGCTCCACACATGCCAACCCGTGGCGTCGGGGCCGTGCCGTGCATTGCGAGGGATGAAGGCCCGCTCTAGGATGCGCGTGCTCAGTTGCCCGCTACGGAGACCGAGCAGACTCTGGACGTCCGCTGGCGTCGCCAACTGGCGACACCAACGCGGGCTCTCGGGCACCTGATTGTAATGATAGAGACGTCCCGCTAGCCATGCCATATCGAGCTCTGGCAATGCCTGAGCGTAGCGCAGCGCGGCGTACGAGAGCCGTGCACTCGCGGAATCCGCCGAGTGCGGCAGCGCGGCCAGGGCGAGCGCCGCTTGAGCCGCCGGCCCGCTCTGGAACTCGCCCTCGATCTCGACCTCGAGCAGGCCATCACTCACTAGACCCGCCAGATCCCGATCGAAGCGCAGGCCAGGCATTCGGGTCACCTCTACCGGCAACGTTTGGGCCACTCGTAGCGACGCGAGCAGCGCCGCGGTTTGGCGACAAACCGCTTTGGCGCCGAGCCGCGGGTCAGCGACCGGGAGCGCGACGCCGAAGCAGTCCTGGTCTGACCTGAGTCCGTCCAAGAGCGGCAGCGCAGCGGGTAGCCGCTCGCTGATCTCCGCGAGCGGAATCAGCGAGAAGGACGGGTTGGCGCGAAACACTCGCGCCCGCAGATCTTCGCGGATTGAGGCCACCCCTTCAGCCCTTTTGTTGGAGCGCGTCCTTTTGACGGGCGAGATCCTGAAGTGCGTCCTTCAATTTGTGCTCCAGCGCCTCGATCTTATCGACGCTATCGAGCTTTTCGGTCGTGAGCGCCTCCACCTTGTCGACTTCGGCAAGCGCTCGTGTCAGCTGCGAGCGCAGCGTTGCTAGATCATCGGTCGTGAGCCGCAAGCCGAGCTGGCCCGGCGTCGCCGCTCCGCAGGCGACCATCACCTGGGGTGTGGTCGGGTCAGTGATCGTGATCGTGATCGTACCCACTTTGCAAGCGACGATGGTATCGAGCGGGCAGACCGTAATATCCCGACAGGTACCCGGCGTGCAATTCGTGGGGACGGAGCAGAAGGACGGTGTTCCGCAGTTTGTCGGCGCCACGCACGCCGTTCCCAGCGGGCACGCCGTGGCCGCGTGACACAGGGTTGGCGTGGAGCAAGCGGTCGGCGCGATGCACACCGATGGCGTTCCGCAGTTCGTCGGCGCCACGCAAGCCGTCCCCAGCGGACACGCCGTGGGCGCTTGGCACAGGGTCGGCGTTTGACACAGGGTCGGCGTCTGACACGCCGTGGGCGCTTGGCACAGGGTCGGCGCTTGGCACAGGGTCGGCGTTTGACACAGGGTCGGCGTTTGACACAGGGTCGGCGTTTGACAGGCCGTGGGCGTTTGACACAGGGTCGGCGTTTGACAGGCCGTGGGCGTCTGACACAGGGTCGACGTTCCGCAGTTGGTTGGCGCCACGCAAGCCGTTCCGAGCGGGCATGCCGTGGGCGCCTGACACAGCGTCGGCACGAGACAGTGCGTATCGAGCGGGCAGCGCTCCGTCGGCAACTTGCAGAATGTCGGCGCCTGGCAACTCACGGTGGGCAACCTGCACAGCGTGGGCTCGTTGCATTCCGTCGGTGCTTTACAGAGGGTTGGCGTCTCGCATTGGGTGGGCAAGAGACACACGCTCGGAGTCCGACACAGCGTGGGTACCTGACAAACCGAGGGCAATTCGCACTGAGTCGGGAGTGCGCAGAACGTCACGAGTCCACAACTCGTGATCGGCTTGCAGAGAGTCGGCTCTTTGCATGCTGTCGGAATCGCACAGAGTGTCGGTAGTTCGCATTCCGTCGGAACTCGACAGAAGCTAGGATCGGAACATATCGTGGGAATTTGACACAGCGTGCGCTCCGGGCAGGCGTCGGTGGGGACCTTGCAAATGCTCGGATCGCTACAGAGCGTGGGTGCTCTGCAGAAAGTGTCGCCTGCGCAGCGAGTTGGCATGCGACAGAGCGTCGCTCCGCCGCAAAGCGTCAAATCGAGACACAGTGTTTCAGGCCCTGCGCCATCGGAGCCGGCTCCCGGCTGCGGCAACACGTTGATCATCAGATCTTTGACTTTGAACGACATGGTGGCTTCCCTCGCAAGTTGACGAACGAGTCCCTCTGCGCCCAACCGCTCACTTCCGTGGCTCCCGGCCCTTGGCCGTTGCCACTGTCCAGCATGATGTTAGCTCCGACCCCCGTCGTGCTCCATAGTCAATTGTCTTTTGCGCAGAGCGTTGCTCGTCAACTCCGGCGTGGAGCGCGCTTGAGCGCTACCGGCATCGACTGCGCAGCCAGTAACACGGTTTGCACGCTCGCCAACGCCTGCGCTGCTGTAGCCCAAGATCCCGTCGGTGACACGTGGATCACGGGGCATCGAGCTCGTACTCATAGACAACGTCTATTGGATCGATCCGGCGCGCGCCGCCCGCCAGTGTCAGTGTCAGTGTCAGTGTCAGTGTCAGTGTCAGCGGCGATGAAATTCGCGTTGCTCGGCGTATCGGTACGTCGCGCTGAGGCCGAGCTCACGCTGGCGACGGTGACACCGTTCGTGTGCGCCAGCCCGCACCAAGGTGCGGCTACTTCGGCTTCGAGCGCACCACGGTGCGCCTCCCTCTCGCTCGATTGCGTCAGCGGGAGCGAACGACTGCGGGGGAGTCTCAGTTGCCAGCGAAACAGCGTCTGAGCTGATGTTTGCAGCTGCACGGACGAACATTTCAAGCTACGGTCGCTGGCATGGGAGCTCTATCGTCGGTGAGTCGTAGCGGGGTGCGTGGTCAATCATGGCATGGGGCACGCAGCGTAAGCCTCCTTCTCGCCGCCTTCTTGTGTCTGCACTGTTCGTCGCCGCGCCCCCGAGCCTTTGGTGGCAATGGCGGGGACTCTTCGAGTTCCGGAGCGTCGGGCAGGGGCAATGGTGGTGGGGCCGGCGGTGCGGCTGCGGGTGATATCTCCGACGCCGGCGATGCGGGGAGTGGCGGCGATGCGGGCGGGTCAGCAGCCGGTGCTGGACCGTGTGTCGGCGCTCAACGCGACGACGGCAGCTGCGTGGCAGCTGTTTCCTGCGATGCCGGTTCTCACGACGGCGGCAATGGAGTGTGCGTTGCCGTCGGGATTTGCTCGAGTGGGTATCACGACGCTGGTGACGGCACATGCATCGTTACCGATAGCTGTGCGACAAGCTTTCACGACGACGGAGAAGGCCGCTGCGTTCCCACCGGCACGTGCGCGACGGCGTTCCATGATGGTGGAGACGGTAGCTGCGTGGCGACCGGTGCTTGCTCGTCGGGCTATCACGCGGCTCCTGATGGTCGTTGCGTCACTGCGTCCTGCTCTAGCGGCATGCACGATGGCGGTGACGCAGTGTGCGTCACGAACGGCACTTGCTCGTCGGGCTTTCACGACGGCGGGGTGGGGGTGTGCGTAGCGAACGGAGTTTGCTCGAAAAGCTATCATGACGACGGGAAAGGGCAGTGTGTCGCCTCCGGGACGTGCGCTAGCGGCTATCATGATGGCGGCGACGGAAGTTGCGCGACCGCGGGTAGCTGCGTATCTGGCTTCCACGATGGCGGGAGCGGGGTCTGCGTAGCAAACGGCAGTTGTTCGGCGACCTTTCACAATGGCGGCGGCGGTACCTGCGTAGCAAAGGGCAGTTGTTCGACGAGCTTTCACAACGGTGGTGACGGGAGCTGCGTGGCAAACGGCAGTTGCTCGACGAGCTTTCACAACGGCGGTGACGGCAGCTGCGTGGCAAACGGCAGTTGCGCGTCGGGTTATCACGACGGCGGTGATGGCAGCTGCGTTGCCACCGGCAGCTGCGCCTCGGGCTATCACGATGGCGGCAACGGAACGTGCGTAACCACCGCCTGCTCCGCGGGCTACCACGACGACGGCAAGGGCAGCTGCGTTGCCACGGGGGTTTGTGCAACGAACTTTCACGATGGTGGCAACGGAGTGTGCGTGGCCACCGGCAAGTGTTCGCCAAGCTATCAGGACGGCGGTAGCGGGACCTGCGTAGCGAACGGAACCTGTTCGAGCGGCTATCAGAACGGTGGCGGCGGGACCTGCGTTGTGACCGGCACCTGCTCGACTGGCTTTCACAACGGCGGGGCTGGTATCTGCGTCGCAGCCGGCGTTTGCTCGTCTGGCTACCGCAATGGCGGCGCCGGAACCTGCGTTGCGGTTGGTACCTGCTCAGCTGGGTATCACGAGAGCGGGACAGGTACCTGCGTAGCGAACGGAACCTGTTCGGCCGGCTTTCACAACGGCGGGGATGGCAGCTGCGTGGCAAACGGTGCCTGCGCTCCCGGCTACCATGACGGTGGCAACGGGACTTGTCTGCTCGCCGCCTGCTCGGCGGGGTTCCACGATGGCGGCAACGGCACGTGCGTCGCAAACGGCGTCTGCTCGACGGGGTTCCACGACGGCGGCAACGGCACGTGCGTCGCAAACGGCGCCTGCTCGAGCGGCTATCACGATGGTGGCAGCGGAACCTGCGTCGCGAATGGCGCTTGCTCGAGCGGCTATCACGATGGCGGAAACGGAGCCTGCGTGGCGAATGGCGCTTGCTCGAGCGGCTATCACAACGGTGGAACCGGGACCTGCGTGGCGAACGGCTCCTGCTCGTCGGGTTATCACGATGGCGGCAGCGGAACGTGCGTGGCGAATGGCGCCTGCTCGAGCGGCTATCACGATGGCGGCAACGGGGCCTGCGTCGCGAATGGCGCCTGCTCGAGCGGCTATCACAACGGCGGAACCGGGACCTGCGTGGCGAATGGCTCCTGCTCGTCGGGCTATCACGATGACGGCACCGGCGCCTGCACGAAAAATGTGTTCATCAACGGGCCGTGCGTAACGAGCCCAACTCTCTCGAACGTCGAGATCTTCGCCAGCAGTGGTCAACGTATCTATCGGCGGGTGGTTGGTTCTAGCGCCGGCTCCTGGGCGATGCTCGCCAATCTCGATGCCCAGAAGCTCGATAGCCGCTCGGATTTGGACTGCACGAGCAACAGTTCCAACCTGCACATCGTCGCCACCGGGGCGAGCCCGACGGGTTCGCTGATGCACGCATTCGGCTTCGGCACCTCCTACAACGCCTTCGTCCGAGAGCTAGCCACGCACACGCCTTCGACATTCAACTTCCCTGGCGCTTCGATTGCTACCTGGCCGGCGGTCGTCGACACTCGGTTTCAGATGGCGGGGGCCGCAGGAAATCCAGTCTGGGTCTGGGGTCAAGACGACGGAACAATCAGCCCACTGTCCCCTCCCGCGGTCTACCCGCTGACCTCTGCACCCGATCTCGCGATGCAGCAAACTAATGACCCATCGCACTTTCAGATGGTGGCGTTTTCCAACGGGGCGTTGGCCTACTACGACTTCTCCTACGGATTTAGCTCCAGCTGGTACCCGGTTTCCTTCGTAGCGCCACCCGGTTCCACGACCTATAGCTACTCGCCCACCGTGTGCTCCTATACGAATGTCGCGAACAGCGACTACACCCGACACATTGCTGCGGTCGCTGGCGGAAAGCTCTATTACTCCCACTCGACGCCCGGCTGGCCGAGCACCGGGGCGGTCACATTTTCGCCGTGGGAGCTCGCGGGCAACGCGGTCCCGGGTTCGTCACCGGACTGCGTGCTGACCTCCAACAATACCGTTAACATCGTGATGTTGACCTCGACCGGGACGATTGCGCGCGTGTATCGCACGGGCATCTCGGGAAGTTGGACCACTCAAGACCTCGGCACCTATTGAGTAGCGGAGCCCCCGCGCGTTGATCGCGCGGGGGACGCAACGGCTTCCCGGTCCGCGGCGCGCGCTCGCGGCGACTTCGAATCTCGCGACCTGCCCGAGCGGTCGGAATGTCGTTCGATTTCCTTGCCTGCCGGCCTGATCTGCCCTTGATGAGCGCGGGAAGGCCCGCAAACGTTCGATGGCTCGCAGAAGCTCGGCAAGCGGCTGTCATTGGCCGCCGTCAAGGCGCGGCTTTGCGGCAAAGGAGCGCCGTGATAGCTGACGACGGCCCGAGCGCGGTTTGAAAATCGAAATGAGCAAAGCCTCCGGAAGTACTCGACCGAGCCTGGTTTCACTCTTTCGTTGGGGCAGTGTGCCGGGCTCGCCCAGTGAAGTGCGCGCCTATCTGCAGCGCCGGGTGACGATCTATCTGGGATTTGCAGCGGCATTCTGGGGAGCGGCCTGGCTACTCGCGACGTTGGTCGGGCTCCTGACCCAGCCCGAAGATATCCTCGGCGCAGATCACCTATTGCGGACGGCGAGCCACTTACCGATGACACTCGCCCTCGCCGGCCTGTGGTGGGCGCTCAAGCGTAAAGAGCGCTCCACCCGCTGGCTGATCGTCGCGGATCTCGCGACGGCCGTGTTCCAGGGGATTTTCCTGGGGATCTTGGCGCTCGGGATGGTACCGCTGATCCGCTATCGCCCCGACCTCATTTGCATGCTCGGGGTCACCTATGTCCTCGTCGCGCGTGCCGCCGTGGTGCCGAGCGCGGCGCCGCTCACCATGCTGATCGGCCTCCTGACTGGGATCCCGGTGTGCCTCGCGATTCTGGTCATGTACCGAATTGCGTACGAAAAAGGCATCGCGGTGGCTCAGTTTTACCCGAGCGATCACACCACGCCAGTCGCTTTCCTTTCCTGGGCACTGCTCTACACGCTCTTGGCCATCGCGCTCTCGAGCTTCGTTTCACAGGTGATCTACGGTCTGCAGCGGGCCGTCCAAAGCGCACGGCAGCTCGGGCAGTACACCTTGGAGGGCACCATCGGTGAAGGCGGTATGGGCGTCGTCTACCGCGGTCAGCATGCGCTGCTCCGGCGACCGACCGCGCTCAAGCTCCTGCCCCCCGACCGCGCCGGTGCGGCCGCCGTCGCGCGCTTCGAGCGCGAGGTCCAGATCACGAGCCAGCTCACTCACCCCAATACAGTCGCCATCTACGACTACGGTCGGACGCCCGACAATGTCTTCTACTACGCCATGGAGTTCCTCGACGGCATCGACTTGCAAAAATTGGTGGAAAGAGACGGCCCTCAGCCAGCGGCGCGTGTCCGGCGGTTGATCGGCCAAGTAGTGAGCGCGTTGGCCGAGGCGCACGCGCGCGGCATCATTCATCGCGATATCAAGCCTTCGAACATCTTTCTCTGTGAACGCGGGCTAATCCCGGACTTCGTCAAAGTGCTCGACTTCGGCCTTGCGCGCGATTTCGACCGAGGCGACAAGACCTTGACCTTGGAGGGGAAGCTGCTGGGAACCCCGCTGTATATGTCCCCGGAACAGATCCTCGGTGACCCGCTCGACGGCCGCAGTGATTTGTATTCAGTGGCCGCATTGAGCTACTATCTACTGACTGGCGCTCCCGTCTTCAGCGGAAACACGGTAGTCGAGGTCTGCGCGGCGCACCTGCACTCGGCCGTAATCCCGCCGTCGACGCGGCTCGGCAAGCCCATCCCAGCCTCGATCGAGCGCGTGCTTCTCGCCTGTCTCGAGAAAGCGCCCGCCGATCGCCCGAGAGATGCCATGACGCTGCTCGGGCAGCTCGAAGCGTGCACGGACATCGGGCCCTGGACTCCGGACGACGCTCGCCGTTGGTGGCTCGACCGAGAGACTCGAACGCAGCCGCCGCCCGCTTTCGACAGCGAGCCGGAGGCGCGCTCGGGGCAATGACGAAATCTATCGATCCGTGACCGCCTTGGGCTAAGCGGCAGCCACGAACAGGAAAGCGATGCTGGTGCCGAGCGTGAGGATGGGCAGAGCCCAGCAGATGAAGATGAAGAGTTGCTCCTCCACGTAGCGGCCGAAGAGACGCCGCGGGAAGTTGAAGCGATAGAAGGCGATCACGACGCTGAGTGAGAGCGCGAGCGTCATATAGTTGAGCCCGAAGAGGCGGGTGACCGTGTTGTCGCCCCCGGCGATCATGCCGTACGAAGAGTAAATGGCAAAGCTGAGGGCGATCACGGAAAACAGCCCACCGATGCTGATGTTCGCGAGTTCGAAGGCCTCGATTGCAAAGCCGTCCTCGGTCGATTTGTTCATCCAGATAGCCAGCAGCGGAATCAGCAACGAGGCGATCAGTGGGATGAAGATGGGCGCGATGCCCGTGGTCGCCAGGCGATCGACGAACAAAGAAGCGGAGACCCGCGAGTAGCGATCGCCATTCCATCCGGGGACGACGCTGCGACTGAGATCGACCAGTCCGAGGCGCCAACCTTCGAGCTCGGCGTCTTTTGCGGTGCGGCTCCATTCGACGTCGTCGTTCTCGTAGTCGAGTACTACGGCGTCGGTGGTGTCTTCGCGGACGATGTAGTCGAGCTTGAGGAACTGGCGATCGAAAGGAAAGCGCTGAGCATCGATCTTGATCTTGTAGCGACCCGACCGACGCTCGATGGTCTCGACGTCGCCGCTCGGGAATATTCGCACGCGGCGGCCGACGCTGTCGTCCACCGCCAAACGGTTCGTGGGTTCGACGTGTGGCTTCCAGATCGTGGCCAGTAGCTTTTCGGCGGCGGCGCCGCGGTACTCTTTGTACCCCCGCGGTGATTCTTGCAGTGGGTACGCGAGTCGCAAATCGCTCCAATGCAGGCGCATATCGGTGATGGCCTCGAATTCGCCCTTGGTGTCGTCTAGCTCCTTCAGCTCTAGGAAGAAGAAGGCGATGCGCACGACGACGGGCAGGCCGCGCCCCATCGGAATGGTCGCTTCCTCGGCTTCCTGCGCTTCCTGCGTCGGGGTCGGGGTCGGGGTCCGGGTCGCTGCGCTGGCCGCGGCCGGACTTGCCGCTGGCTCGTGCGACTCTGGAAGGGCGCGATCCATCAATGCGGACGCGGGGCCGACGACCGCGCGCGGCTCGCCTGATTTCGACTGACCGCGGCTCTTGTGTGGGAAGAGCGCGAGCGCCACGCAAAACAAGGCCGTCAGGATGAACAGGCCCACCGCACGCGGCGCGCGCGAGCCAACGCGGCGGCGCTTCACTTTTCCTCTGTCGAGCGCAAGCGCTCGTAGCTCGAGGCCAAGCTTTTCAGTTCGTCGCAGTAGCTCTCTATGGGATCGGCAGGTTGCGAAGCATCCCCGTCGGCAAGCGCGGCCAAGCGATCGTTCAGTGCTTTCAACGGTGACAGCAGCAGGCCGCGCACCACGATCAGGATCATGCCCGCGGTCAACACCACGCCGAATAGCGCAGCCAAGAGTTGCCACACTCGGCTTCGCCCCTGTGCCGCGCGTGTGACGCTGAAATCCATGGCCAGCGCATACACGCCGACCTGCTTGTTCATGTAATTGTACACCGGCACGAGCTGAACACCCCAGGGTGTGCCGGATTCGATGCGTTCATAGGTCGAGGGGTCGGTCACGGCGACATCGCGATCGGTGACCAGCGCGCGTAACAGCACCGGGTGCGTGGCATGAAAGCGGATGTATTTGCCGACACGCTTTTCGGGTGTCAGGACGTCCCCGCCGAGATCGGTCGAGATGTCACGCAGCATCTTTTCGTCGATGAAAACCGCAGCTTCGAGCCCGTAAGATTGCTTGAGCTTATCGAGCATGGGCGAAAATTCGAGGCCCATCTCGAAGCTGCCCGTGTGCCGGCCAGTGTCGTCGAAGATGGGCACGATGCCGGTGATCGCCGGTCCAGCGCGGGTGATGGCGATGCCTTTGCGCAGGACCTTTTCACGATTCACCTCGGTCAGCATGGGGCGGTAACCGGTTTGATCGTCACCGAATTTGTCCGGGTGGTGCAAGCGCAGGAAAGACACTCCGGGGGGCACGTGAAACTGCGCCTGATCGAGGCCGTACTTTTCGGCCTGCTCCTTGAACATGTCCTGGGTTTCGAGGAGTAGCTTGGGGCGATCGCGTTGATTGAAGGCCATGCGCACGGCCGGCATGGCGGTCACCAGCTCTGCGCGCACCAGCGCCTTCTCTTCAGTGGCCTTCAGCGTGCTCGCCAGCACGTCGCGCATCAGCCGGAAGCTATCCGTCTCGGCGTTGCGCAGCATCTGCGAGGTGAGCAGCAACGAAACACCCGTGATCAAGCCGATCACGATCACCGCACTTGCGATCAACAAACCCGGAGCACTGTGACGAAATTTCACTGCTCCAAGCTCAGCCACGGCGCTTTACCCGTCAATGACATACAACATGACAATATTGTAATGATCGAGCGGCGGGTGCGAGGTGCACGCACAGCCCAGAAATCCGGCGCTGAAACGCCGCGTGCTAGCCTCGACCCGACCGATGACCGAAGCCGAGATCGTGACCGTGAGCAAGCATGCGCGTGCGCGTGCGGGAATCATCCGAGTCTCGCTGATCGCTGCTGCGGGCGTGGCTGCGGCGACCATCTTTGCCAGGGCCGTGGTGAAATCGTTCGAGATCAAGCATCAGGAGCAACGGGTAACGGTCACCGGCTCTGCCACGCGACGCATTCGTTCCGACTTGGTCGTCTGGCGCGCGCACCTGCGAGCCCAGAATGCCGACCTTACCGCGGCCTACAAGAAGCTAGCAGCGGACGTGCCGGTGGTGCTGGCCTTCATTCAGGCACGCGGCATGACCGACCGCGAAATCACGGTGTCGGCGGCCTCGATCACCGAGGTGCATCCACGCACGAACGAAGGCGTGATTCAGGAAGAGGTGGTCGCCGCGTACCACGCGGGACAAGAGATCACGATCGAGTCGACCGATATCGCCAAAGTGGAGCAGCTCTCTCGCGAAGCGACGCAGCTGCTCGACCGCGGTGTGTACATTCAGTCCGACGCGCCGCTGTACGTGTACACCAAGCTTGCGCCGCTGAAAATCCAGATGCTGGCCGATGCCTCCAAGGACGCTCGCCTGCGAGCCGAGCAGATCGCCAAGAACACCGGCTCCAACTTGGGCAAGCTGATCACGGCGCGCATGGGCGTGATGCAGGTGAACCCCAAGTTTTCGAGTGATGTCTCGAGTGAGGGCAACAACGACAAGAGCACGCTCGAGAAGGACGCGCTCGCGGTGGTGACGGCCTCCTTCGAAGTGCGGTAGCGGCTGCGAAGATGCTGGATACCGGGTTCACAAGCTCGGTCGTCGCCGTCGGCGGCACTCGCTTGTGGGCAACGGGGCGCTGAGCACCTCGCCATCCGGGTCAGCCAGCGAGTCGCCTTTAGCGAGACATCATCGCCTTCACTCCCCAGAGCAGTAGGCCGAGCAGCAGCACTACGGCGATCACGCCTACCCACACGCCCGCTTTGAATATGCCGCCCACGACCCGGCAGCCGCTGAGGGTCAAGGCTATCGTCGAGAGAAGGGCGGGAGCGGTGAGCTGCCCGCGACTGAGGCGAGTGAGATGGGCCATGTCCGCTGACAAAAGCACTTCGCGTGCCAAGGCTTGCCGCGCGCACAGAAAGCTCAAACGCGCTGGGGCTCCTCATTGGCGGAGGGCACTCGCGAATCTTCCGCGAGCGGCGGAGCGGGCTCGTGCTTCAGTGCGCTTCTTGCCAGGCGCAGCAAGTACGTTTTGGGGATAGTGGCGATCGCCGCGCTCAACGCGCTCCTTGCCATGACGCCCAGCACCGAATCCCCGCGTTCCCCACTCAGGCGCCGGCGACGCTGGTTCGCCCGCCGGACCACGAACGCCAGCGCCAGCAGGCCCGCCACCGCACCCAAGATTGCGGGCGTCGGCGCCCTGCGCAAAAATGCCTCGGAGCGCACGACCACTTTTTCCAAGGCGCCGCCGGTTGTTTCGTTGGTTTCCATGCTGCCTCGGGAAGCACCGAATGTGCCAGCGGGTGCCCCGAGATCGCGCCTAGCATCTGCCTGGAGCGCAGGCGCTCGTGGTGCATACGTCTACAGTGGTGCGGGGAGGGCGCCACACTCGCGAGCTCGCCCACAGCTCGCGAGTCCGGCGCCCAGCCAGCGGTCTCACCACTCGATTGGGCTCGGCTCAGCTATGCGGTCACGGGCAACTGCTGGCGCACTCCGCCTCGCTGGCGAAGAGCTGGAATGGGTTCGAGCTGCAGCCCCCAATCGCCGTGCAGGTCCCATTCACGCGACCCCAGCCGAGCACGGCGTCACACGGGCCGAAGTCGTGCCCGGCCAAGTCGATGCAGGCCGCGTTGCCGCAGCGCCAACCGCACTGGGCAGCGAGCTCGTAGCGTGGACAAGTAGGAAAGCCGACGCACAGCGGGTGGGGGTAGTCGTTGCCGGGCGCTAGGCAATCCAGAGCGACGTCGCAACTCGCGTCTGCGTGGCAGAGGCTATCGGTCGCGCAGTAAGCCTCGCCGGCACAGTCCGAGGTTGACTTGCACGACGTGCGACACACTCCGGGGGCGTCGGCTACGAACTCGGGCGTATCGCAGGCTAGGCCCGGAGCGCAGCGTTCGAGTTGGGAGGGCAAGGTAAAACCTCCGCAACTTGCGCCGTCGTTGACGAATGGAACGCATTCGCTGGCGCCGTTTTCGGTAGCGCGACACCAGGCACTCTTGCCGCAATCGGCGTCGCTTTTGCAGGACCCAGTCGTGGTTTCGACGCAATAGCCGGTGCAGACTGCTGGGCAGACTGCGCCCGGCCGACAACCGGGGGGTAGGCAAATTTCGCCGGCGTTGCAGTGTTCGCCCTTGCCACAGTCGTCGTCCGAGTAACAGCGTACAGCTGCGGGCAGGAAAAACTGCGAGGCGGTCAGCACTACGCCGAGGCCTGCACTGCCAGAACGCAAGGAAAGGCTGCCGGCGACGAGCAAGTCGCGCGCTGCGAGCGCAGCCGCGCCAGCTTGGAGCTCCGCTTCGTCGGCAGCCACGCGCGTCAGGTCGAGATCGGAGACGGTGAGCCGCAGGCCCAAATTGAGCAGGTCGGCGTCCGTGGAAAAACACGGTTCGGTAATGCATCGAATCCCGTTGTCGCCGACCCGGAAGAATGCGCCCCGGGCTGCGTCAATCGAGGCCGGGGTCCACGCGGCTCGTGCCACGAAGCGGCCAAGCTCTCCAAAGCTTGGATACACGCTGCTTTCGAGCTGCCCTCGCACGACGATGCCGTTGCCCTCGATGGTCGGTTCACCGCCGATCGCGCGAAAGTCCGCCTCCGCCACGTAGCAACGACTCTTCAATGTGCCATCGGAACAGCGTGTCGCCAAGCGATTCAGCGACTGGACCCAGTAGCCACCGCACAGCGGCGAAGCGCAGCGCCGCGTGTCCCGCGCAAGACCGAAGTAGTCCGTTGCAGGAAGCGGCAGTGATAGCTTCGAGTGACTCGTTGCAACGGCTTCCGCCGCGTCCGCGCTGACGTCCGCGGATTCCGCGCTGGAACAGCCGGAAATCCAGGCGATGAGCAGCGCGCTTCCGGCTGTCCGTCCTGCCTGTCGCATGCCCAGTGCCGCCAATCCTCGACGATTGCTTGCCATGTTGAACCTCCTCATCGATGCCACTAACGCCGTGGCCGCGTGTGCTGCAATGCCCGGCGGTAGCCATCGGCGGCTCCGACGCTCGTTCGCGAGCCGCTGAGGGCAGTGGCGTTTCCCGCCAGTGCATCACCGCGCCACCCATTAGTTACCCCTCTATCCGCTTGCGATCAACGCACTCGCGGCCACGCATCTGTCACGCTGAAGATGGCGAAATTTAACGCGCTGCGCAGTCGAGCTGTCGTGCCGCGCGAAACCGGAGTCCAATGCGAACTCTAGTTTCGCGCGCGTGGGCGGACCACTCGAGCAGCGAAAGGCGTGAAGCGCGGCAGAATGGCGCGCGCTGCCCGCGGGGCTTTCGCCCTGTGGTGTACTCAGCCTTCGATCGAGTAAAAGAATTCTTCTCGGACGATCTTGTCGTTCTCGACGGTGAGCAGGCCGGCTTCGTCCATTTGCATGCGTCGACCGCTGGGCTTGTTGGTCACGTCGTAGCTGAAACGGACGATGAAGCGATTGCCGTTTGGCCAGGGGCCGTCGACCTTCGCGCTGTGAACTTCATGGTTCTCCTGCCACTTCTTGCCCTTCTCGGCGATCGCCGTGCGGCCCTTGGTCTCGAGCGGCATGCCCGGAATGGGTGCGGCTTCGATACTTACGGCATCGGGCGAAAATAGCGTTTCGAGCGCGATGTGATCTTGATGAGCTCGGCAAAGCTCGACGTACTTCTTGGCGACTTCGAATGTGGTCATCGATCCCTCCTTGATGGGAAAGATATTTGGGCTCACGGTTCTCTGCCGTCAATCGCACGCGGTGACGTTCGATTGGTAACCTGACACACCGCTGTCAGGATTCGGTCAGCTGGTCGCATCTCTCCTCGTTGGTTGAGCCGGGCCCCACGTCACGAGCTTCGGATTGTCGTTCACGTGAGCCGCTCCCGCCAAGGCCTGTCCCCCGTTGCATCAGCACTGAGCATTCATCGCATTTCCTCCATGTGTTGAAGGCCCTTGGCCATGACCATGACGGACTCAAGCCCGCGACCGAGGACTGTTGGGCCGGGAGGCTTGCCAGAGTATTTGTTCGCGAAACCTCCGAGCTCCGCGACCATGCTCAAGAGCTCACCGAGCAAAACGGTCTTGCGCCGATCGCGGCGCTGCTTGCTGAGAATGTAGCAAGCTTCGATTTCGTACTTGGTAAACTCCGTAGTAGCGGGAACGTCTGGCGCTGTGCGCAGGAGATGAGCAAGGCGGAGTGCACGAGCGGCCACGGTGGCGAGAATCGTAGCCCACTTGATGATGGCATTCCGGCCGCGTAGTTGGCTTTTTTCGACATTACAGAGTCCGCGTTTCCAAACTCGATGAAAGTCTTCTATCCGCCAGCGCAGGGCGTAGGCGCGAACGACGGCGTGTGCCTCGGCTCGTGTGGCCACCGGGTGAGTCGTCAGTAAGACCCAGCAGATCTTATCTTGCTGACGCCGGCCCGTTTCCTCTGCCATCACCACGTTGAGCGTAAACGTTTGGCGGCGTTTGCTCCCGACCCGCGCGTGGATGGTGACCCGGCAGGATCGCAGCGCGATGGTTGCCCGCCGTGGCGCACGGCCGCGACGCGGCACCATTATCTCATAACGGCCCAGCACTCGTTGCCGCTTTACCTCATGCCGCAGGCGAAGATTTTGTCCTTCAGGGCCGAGTAGGCGGCGATCATGAGTAGCTCGGATCGTGATCAGGAGATCGCGTTCAAGCGCGAGCTGGATCACGGGCCAGCAGTCGGCACCGCGATCCAGTTGGTACCAGGCTTGTGCGTCGGGAGCACTCTGCGCCAACCGGTCATCGCAATCCGTCAACGTGTCGAGCCAGTGGCGGGTTTCTCGGTCCTTGTATCTCGTGCCGATGCACTTTAGCGCTTTCCCTTTGCGCCGGATCGGCGGTTGATCCCGGGCCCACCACCGCTGATCCAGCAGCCCGACAGCAGCTCCTTGCTCGTCGATCGCGAGCGCGCTCATAACGTGCAGTCCCCGCGCTAGACGGCGCGTACCTACTCTTCCGAGCTCCCGGCGGTTGGCCCGGTCGGTGAGAGAAAGGCTCGAACCATCGATGGCGACGTAGAGTCGCGACGATTTGCGGCAGGCTAGAGCAGTCGCCTCGAAAGCTGCCCTGCGAATCGCATCAGGCGACGCTGCGTCGCTCTCCAACAATCGAAAGGCACCTTCGCGCCCAGCGCTGGTGTCGAATACTTGGGTAACTGCTCCAGCGGGTCGCTCGGCAACCCGCGCGGCCATGGCGACCAAGCGGTCTACTCGACGCTCGTCCCCAAGCTTGGCGTGCCCGAACGTCCGATCAGCCCATTCCGTGTGCGGCTCTCGGTAGGTCATGCCCGCTCAACACAGCGAACGTCCGAGAAATTCCGCCAGAGAAGCGATCAAACCTCAGGCATCAGCAGGGCGGGCCCCCTTCGTTGAAGCAACCCGGTCGTCGCGCAGATCACGACGTGATACCGTGCTCGAGGGAGTAGCGTATCGATGATTCGAAGTTTCGGATTCGCGGCGGGCAAAGGCAGTGTTCGAGTCGATCAGCAGCGAGACTTCGCGCTCGGGGTGGACGGCTTTCGCTACGGCGACCTGTACGAGCCGGAACGGCTGGCCGCGCTCGATGTTGCATTCAGGGCCGAGCTGAACCAGCTCGACGCCGGACTGGCACGACGCTTCGAAGGCTATCGGGCAGGCGCGCCCCTGTCACCACCGGAGGAGTCCGAGCTCTTGATCGCCGCGGCACGGTCGCTCGGGCGCTTCGTGGCGCGGCTGTTCGACGTGGAGCAGGCGCATCAGGCCTTGCTCGATCGGGCCACGCGCGAAGCCGTCGTGTTCGAGCTCAAGAACTTCGTCAAGCGGCGTGCGGCCAGCAAGTATCCCGAGCAGTCGTTGCCCCCTGAGCAGGCTGCGGTGCTGCGCGCCGAGCTCGTGAACTTATGCGCCACGCGCTTTCCGGAGTTGGTCGTTCCGGATGATGAAGAACTCACTTTTTCGGCTGTGCTCGCGCAGCTGCTCGCCGAGGAGCACGCGGCCAAGAGCGATGCGCAGGGCGTTTCCCCTGCGCTCGCCGCAGCACTGGATTCGTTCGAGCGCTGGGCCTCGGTGCACCGCTTCGTGCCCACGGCGCGGGCAAAAGTAGCGGGTTGGGTGTCGTTTCACTTCCCGCACAACGTGGACTACGAAAATCTGGTGCCGCTCCGGCGGCCCGAAGCAGCTCTGCCCGAGATCACCGAGGGGCCGAGCGGGCATCGGCGGCGACGGGATGGATTTGCGCTCACTGACCTACGCATGTCGCCGCGCGAGGTCAGCGGCGAAGCCGATTATTGCGTTTATTGCCACGAACGCGAGCGGGATTCCTGCTCCAAGGGCATGCGCGACAAACAGCACGCGCTCAAACGTAACCCGCTCAACGTGGAGCTCGCGGGCTGCCCACTGTGCGAAAAGATCGGCGAGATGCACGTCTTGCGCAAGCACGGCGATTCGATCGCTGCACTAGCGATGATCGTGATCGACAACCCGATGCTACCGGGCACCGGCCACCGCATCTGCAACGATTGCATGAAGGGCTGCATCTTTCAGAAGCAAGAACCGGTGAACATTCCGCAAGCGGAGACTGGCGTGCTCACGGACGTGCTTGGTCTACGCTTCGGCTTCGAGATCTACGGCCTATTCACGCGCTGGAATCCGCTCAACCGGGCGCGGCCCTGCGCGCTGCCTTACCGCGGACGCAACGTGCTGGTGGTCGGCCTCGGGCCCGCTGGCTACACGCTTTCCCAGCATTTGCTGAATGAAGGTTTCGGCGTGGTAGGTGTCGAAGGGCTCAAGGTCGAGCCCCTGGCCGCGGATTTGATTGGTGCTGACGCTTGGCCGCCGCGTGCGGTGGAGCGCTGGTCTGATCTGGCCGTGCCGCTCGAAGAGCGCTCGGCCGCGGGCTTCGGCGGCGTCGCCGAGTACGGCATTACGGTGCGCTGGGACAAGAACTTTCTCACCGCGATCCACGCGACCTTGCTGCGACGCGCGACGTTTCGCGCCTACGGTGGTGTTCGCTTCGGCGGCACGCTGGATGTCGAGGACGCTTTTGCTCTGGGCTTCGATCACATTGCGCTGGCCTCTGGCGCAGGCAAGCCCACGATCATCGACGTCAAAAATAACCTGATCCGAGGCGTGCGCAAGGCGTCCGATTTCCTGATGGCCTTGCAGCTCTCGGGTGGGTTCAACAAGCGCTCGCTGGCGAACCTTCAGGTGCGCTTGCCCGCGCTGGTGATTGGCGGAGGCCTGACGGGCATCGACACGACCACCGAGGTGGCAGCGTACTACCCCGTGCAAGTGGAAAAATTCCTGCAACGCTGGGAAGACCTATTGGCTGGCGGCGGTGATGAAGCCGCGCTGCACTCCGAATTCGACGCCGAGGAACGCGAGCTGCTGGCCGAGTTCCTCGAACACGGTCGCGCGATCCGCCGGGAGCGTGCGCGCGCCGCAGCCGCCGGTGAAGCGCCGGATTTCGCGCCCTTGATCGCGGCCTGGGGCGGCGTGTCGCTCGTGTATCGTCGCGGGCTCAAAGATAGCCCCGCCTATCGGCTGAACCACGAAGAGATCGCCAAATTCCACGAAGAAGGCGTGCGTTTCATCGAGCGCTTGGCGCCGCTGGCCTGCCTGCCCGACGAGCACGGCGCGCTGCGCGCGGTCGAATTCGAGCGTCACCAGCAGGCAGTCCAGGACGGACCGTGGATACCGAGTGGCGAGCGGGTCACCCTACCTGCGCGCAGCCTGTTCGTGGCCGCGGGCACGCAGCCCAACATCACTTACGAGCACGAGCGTCCTGGCACCTTTCAAGTCGAGCCAAAGACCAAGAGCTTTCGCCCGTACGTCGCCGTGCACGGCGATGACGGCCAGCTGCAATTGCGTCTGCCGCATCCGGGCGAGATCGGCTTTTTCACCTCGTACCTGGAGGGCGGGCGTACGGTGAGCTTCTATGGCGACAATCATCCTGGGTACGCCGGCTCCGTGGTGCGCGCGATGGCCTCGGCCAAGGATGGCGCGCCCCACGTAACCGCGCTTTTTGCGGAAGAGCGACGCACCCAAGATCCGGCAGCACAGCCCAGCCGCGACGCGGCTTGGCAGGCCTTTTGCGCGCAGCTGGACCGAGAATTTCGGGCCACGGTGGTCCGAGTCGACCGCCTGACGCCAACGATCGTCGATGTGATCGTGCATGCACCCGCCGCTGCGCGAAAGTTCGAACCGGGGCAGTTCTTTCGCTTGCAGGACTTCGAAGCCTTCGCAAACGTGGCCAAAAGTTCGCGGCTAGCCATGGAGGGCCTGGCGCTCACCGGCGCTTGGGTCGACAAGGCACAGGGCCTCCTCTCGCTGATTGTGCTGGAGATGGGCGGTAGCTCGCGGCAGGTCGTGACGCTCGAGCCGGGCGAACTAGTGACTCTGATGGGACCTACGGGCACTGCTACCGAAATCCCGGAGGGCGAGTCCGTGCTGCTGTGCGGCGGCGGTCTGGGCAACGCGGTGCTATTTTCGATTGCCCGGGCCCTGCGCGAGCACCATTGCCGGGTGCTGTACTTTGCCGCCTACCGAAAGCGCGAAGACATCTACAAGGTAGAGGAGATCGAGGCGGCGACCGATCAAGTCATTTGGAGCGTCGATACCGGCCCGCTTCCCGAGCTGCGCCGCCCCCAAGACTTCGCGTTTCGAGGCAACGTGGTCGACGCCATGCTCGCCTTCGCTCAGGGGCAGCTCGGTCCGGCTCGAGTACCGCTGCCCTCGTGCAGCCGGGTCATCGCCATTGGCAGTGATCGCATGATGGCCGCAGTCAAGAATGCGCGCCACGGCGTGCTGAAGCCGTTCTTCCAGCCGGGGCACGTGGCCATCGCGTCGATCAATTCGCCCATGCAATGCATGATGAAAGAAATTTGCGCTCAGTGCCTGCAGAAGCACGTCGACCCGATCACCGGCAAAGAGACGATCGTCTTTTCCTGCTCGAACCAAGACCAGCCGCAAGACTCGGTCGACTGGCAGAACCTGGCCGCGCGCTTGCGCCAGAACACCGTGCAGGAAAAGCTCACCGACGCCTGGGTGCGAAACCTGCTTGGACGAGTGAGCGCGTGAGGTGAGGTCCCTCGAGTTCACGCGCTCGGTTGGGCTATTGCAGTTCTAGAACGTACTGAACGGAGTCGCCTCGAAGCCGCGCCAATGGCTGTGTGTCGCTGAAGACCACGACGTAGGCGTCACCGCTGGGTAGAGCGACGTTGGTGGACGGAGCGGCGCAGCGCTCGGGCATCACGGGGGTGTTGCCGACGGAGCCGACGCAAAGCTTTGGCTGTAGGTATTCGCCCCCGCTCGGCAGCGTCCGCACGGTGACCCGCGTGGCGGAGGCGCTCGCCTGGTTGATGCGGTACACGTCCTTCTCCCAGTAGCCGAGCCAGCCCGTCACTCCGCTGCGCGTCAGCCAATATTCCGGACCAGAAGCGTAGCTCGAGCCAACCGCGAGCACGTTGCTCGTGGTTGCGTCGCCCGTGAAAGGATCCCAGTTCAGCGGGCTGGTCGTGGCGTAAACCGGCCCGGTGAACGGGCCTTCGAGCACGAAGCGTGCGCGGCCGTACTGCGACCTAGGCGCGATCGCCTGCGAGTATTTGGTCCACGTCGGAAAGCCGCCATTTCCACCCGGGTCGGTGGCATCGAACACATACCAAGGATCGCTGTCGCTGTTCGCGCTCGTCGGGCTGCTCGTGGTGGTGCCGCCATGGCGTGGCAGATCGGGAACGTATACTTCGGTGAAGGCGTGCTCGCCCCAGCCGCCCAGCATGTTGGCGCTGGTCACGCTGCGCGCGAGGATGCCAGCGCTGCGCGCGTAAGCGGCGAGGATACCGGCCATCGTGTAACACACGGCTTGGCTCGGTGTCGCATACTCGCTTCCGGGCAAGCTGTAGAGCGAAGCATCCTCCAGGCGATAGCCTTCCGCCGGCGGATCGCCGGTCGGCACGATCCAAGTCGAGATGTCACCGACGCCGCGATCGCCGCCGCCGTACGCGCGCTGCTGGCTGACATAGCGGTGCACGCGGCGCATGGTCTCGAACTCGCTGGTCGTGCCCTGACCCGCGGCCATCGCGTAGTCCAGCACGGAGAAGTGGAGCGGATCGTCGGTCCTGCGGAAAGCTCCCGTGACCTTGGTGTCTGGTGTGAACTGGCCCGAGCTCGGATCGCCGTAGTAAATCGCCGTGAAGTGGTCGCGCTTTGCGTCGGCGTCGCTGCCGAATGCTGCGTCGCTCATGTTCACTCCGTCTTCATCCTCGTCATAGCCGTAGGTGTCCAGTGTCGGTTTCGTGAGGGTACCGCTGGCGACCAGCGTGTACGGATTGTGAATCACGTAGAATGCGACGGTGTTGCCGATGCGTGTGCCGTTCGGCGCGAACACGCGCAACAGATAGCGGCCGACCGGGGCGTTCGCGGGCACGCTGACGCGCCAATGTTCGCGATAGCGGGTCGAAAAGCCGGATGTCGTGTAGATCCCAGCGGCGTAATCGCCGCCGCTCGTCAGCGTCGCGTTCCAGTTGAGAGCTGTACTTCCGCCATAGGCGTACACGCGCAGCGCCGCGTTCGCGCCCGTCCCATTGAGAGCGGCCCCTTCGAGGCCGACGGCGAAGCTGGTCCCGCGCCGCACGGGCGCGGGGCGCACGCCGCGTACGATCTCGGAACCCTGGGCGAAGGCCACGCCCTCGTTCCAAGCGTCGTAGTCGGCCGTGTGCAGTTCGCCGTAATACAAGAACTGAACCGGGCTCCACTCGTTCTGCGGCACGATCGGGTCGAAGCTCTTCTCGTTCACGCCGAACCAGAACTTCGCGGGATTGTAGCCACTTGCTTGCAGCGAGAAGTCCAGCGTGTGCTGGCCCGCGCTCAGCCAGCCGAGTGGGAAGTTGAAGTTGCCTTGATCGAAGCTGCGCCTATAGAGCAAACGGCCATCCAGGGTCACGCCGTCGGCATAGGCGGATTGGGCTCGGTCGCTGTTGCGATACGCGCCGCCCTTCAAAAATACCTGTGAAGCTTGCTGCGCCACCACGGTGGCCTTGACCAAGACCCGGGTACTCGGCGGATCACTCCAGCCAATCTTCAGCGCGTTGGACGAAGCGTCATACGCTTTGAAGGTGAGTGTGCGCCCCGCATTGGGAGCAGCGTAGTTGAACTGAAAGCGGTACCAACCCTGGCGTGACGTGCTGAGCGAATAGATCCGCTGACCGCTCGCGTCCGGCTGAGTTAGCTGGGATTGGTCCGCTTGACCAGGGCGCGACGTGACCGTGACGGACTGAAACCGATGCGCGGCGTCGATCCCACCGGTGGACGTCTTCGCCGCAAGCTCGAAGCGGATCCCTTCGGAGTTCGCGTCGGGTTGATAGACGTGGAAGATTTGTGTGAACGTTCCCGCGCCATCGAGCTTTTGCTCGACGGCCGACAGATACACACTACCCGGCGTCTCCAGGGCGCGAATTGGCGCCAGCGTCCTCTGAAGTGCCGTGTCGGGGACCAAGGCTTGCGCGTCCGTGCCCACGCTGGATTCCGCAACCGATCTCGAAGCTAAGCCCTCACTGGAACAGCCGAGCACAGCCACCCCACCGAGAGACACCAGAACTGGCACGAGTTTGCCGAGGTAATGCAGCATTCCCGTTTAGAGCGCCCATGTTCGCGGACCTTCACCGCGGGCGCGAAAAATCCGACTTGCGGCTGCCAGAGATGGAAAATGATTCGCAGTCGGGAATCAGATTGAAACCCGCAGCGCTCGCGGTCATCTATCTTGTTGGCCTCCCTGGACCTGCATTATCCTCCTAGCGTGATGGTCGGACCCAGGGTGAGAACGAGCGTGTGGGTTTTGGCCCTTTTGCTGGCAGGGTGTGGCGGGCGCTCGACCGACGTTCGACTCGTGAACGAAGGCGGGGCAGGCTCCATGGGCGTTGGAGATGCGGGCCCAAGCGCGTCCGGCGGCATGGTCGAGCCCGGGCCTCCGGGCACGCCCGATGGTGGCACGACCTCGAGCGGCGCTGGCGGACACCAAAATTCGGCTGCCTCGGCGAGCGGAGCCACGAGTACCGCAGGAGCCAGCAGCGGCGGTGAGAGTCCGATCGCTGGCAAAGCTGGGGCGTCCAACGGCGCAGACGCTTGTACCGGCGAAGCGTGCCGTCTAGCTGTCAATCCCGCCCCCCTCTGGGTAACCCGTCTGACAGGATACGGTCGGGGGCCAGCCTGGATCCGATTTTCCGGAACCGACGAGCTGGTTCACATCGGGGCAGGCCAGATTAACATCGTCAATACCGCGCTCGAGCGCTCCACCGGGCGGGTGGTCGGGGTCCCGGAGGAAGACCGCGCTTTCATCGCGACCGATGCCAGTGGTCGCTGGATCGTCCGCCACCTCGAGCAGGACTGCGTTGTCTTCGACCAAGAAACCACGGCATTTAGCTTCCAATGCGGTTCGAACCAAATGGTTCGGTTTTCCGCTGATGGGTCCGCGCTCGCCTACCACTCGTGTCTGTCCGAGCAAGACCAGCTGATCAAACTAGACGTCTACGACACCGGGAGCGGAGCGCGCATCGCCACTACGACCGCCAACCTGCCCTGTCTCTACAGTGGCGACGACTGGAACACGCTGGTCGACTCCGAACATCGACGCACGTTGTTCGCTCACCCGCGACAAGCTGACCTGTATCTGTTCGACTGGGCGACCCAGACAGTCACGCCCCGATCGATCCACCAGCCTTCCCCCCCATCTTTGCAGCCATTGAACCGCGAGGGAACGAATCTCAATCTGTCTTTGTCGCACGATGGTCAGAGGCTCGTTTCGGTCGGCGCAGCGGACGGTCTCGCTTGGCTCGACCCGCAAAGTCTCGATGTCGAGTTTCGCATGTTGGACGTCCCATTCTTCAACCTGTACGACAACTGCTTCTGCACCTACCTGGCCGAGTCGCCCGTGGGCTGGTCACCCGCAGACGAGATCTATGCCACCGCACATCGCAGCGGCGGTATCCAGCTCCGAAGCGTCAGCACCCAGAAAACACTGGGGGTCCTCGAGCCGCCGTCTGATCCGGAGGTGATCAAGCGGGCCAGCTCCAGCGGTTTTGGTCCGGTGCTGATCCAATTTGCACCCACCCTGCGTCACCTCGTAGCGCTCTATCCTCACTACGCAGTCGGCTACGCACTGTCTCGCTGATGCGGCCAGCGCTGCCCCGGTCTAGGCCGGAAGAGCGCTCAGTCCTTCACTCGCCGAAATTTCATTTCGACCTCCAGATCCCAGCTCACGCCGTCGAAGTTCAGGATCTGGCCGCGCCAGGTGAACGAGTCGGGTTCGAGCTCGGAGAAGGTCCAGCGGATTGGGCGGCCGCCGCGCGTGCCGATTTGCACGATCTCGTCGCCTACGCGGCGACCCACGAGCTCGATGCGTAGCTGAGACACTGGATCGGTCCAGACCGTGTTCCAAGCACTGGCCGACGGATCGAAGACGCGCAAGGTGCTGCCGTACCAATTGAAGCCAGCGTCCGCGCCCGACTCTCGGTCGACCCGCGCGGGCGTGATCCACACATCTTGCACCGCCCGCCCCTCGAGCACCCAGCTGAAGTGGGCTTCGACGCTCGCGCTCGCGACCCTCTTGCCATCCTGGTATCGGCTGAGTTCACCGGTCCAGCTACCGATCACGCGGGCGTAGGTGTCTGCGTTCGCGCCGAGGCTCGGGTGTGGCCCGGTCGCGGCTAGAGTTTCGATGAATCCGTGGTGCATGAGCTTCTGCCTTTCTGGGAAGGTCGGACTGCCGGGAGACGCCCACACTCGTCCGACCAGTCTCGAACCTAGGTCTTCGCCCGCGGCGTGACTTCCAGATCCTTGCTCATTTCACGAAAGCGCCGGACGTTCAGCGATTGGCGGCATTTTGCGGGCGGCATGCCGAAGGCGAGGCGAAAAGCGTCCGTCAGGTGGCTATGGCTCGAAAATCCAAGCTCGAGCGCGAGGGTGCTCAGATCCGTTTCGCCGTCTGCAATGCGCAGAAGTGCCGCTCGCAGACGCAAGCGGTGTCGGTACTGGTGGATGGTGAGACCCGACTCGCGGCGAAAGAGCCGCGCCAAGTGAAACGGCGAAGCGTGCACGGCGCGCGCCACGTCCGCGAGGGAAGCGTTCTCGCGGAATTCGCCCGCGAGTAGCAAACTCGCGCGCTGCACGAGTTCGGAATGCGCAGCCCGGGTGCCCGGGCGAACCGCTTTCGTGGACAGCCCACGGACGCGATAAGCGCCCTGCAAGACTGCCGCGAGTAGCTCCATCGCCGCTTCGTCGATTGCCAATGACACAACGTGTTCCGCCTGTGCCATTCGACGCAGCCACTCATGCGCCCAGAATATGCGCTCGTCATTCAAGCCGTGCACGAAGCGGAACGGCTGCGAAAGCGCGTCCGATGAAGTCGATGATGCCGCGCGGCCGCAGTTCGTGTCGAGCCAGCGTGGATCGACGCGCTCGAGCGCATCGCGCAGCGGGTGATCGTCGAACGACAACACGGTGCAGTCGTCGCCCGTGCCAGCAGGATGCGCGACGCGGTATCCCTGATCCCGGTTGAAGAACAATACCTGATTTGCGTCCGCGATCAGCTTTTCGCCACGCGCTTCGAACTCGAACACACCCCGCCGCGGGAACACGATCTGATGCGCGAGCGGCCGCTCCTCGGGGCCGCGCTGCCTATCGTGAGGTCGACAGCGCACGTCGTAAACCGAAACGCTCGGGCTCGCGTGCAGCGGTCGGATGCTCAGCGTCTCGAGTGGGTCGTGGAGCGTGTGGGCGAGCGACATGCCGTCGATACTTTAGCTCGTGACCGATGGAGAGCAGGATGTTTGATGGTCACCCGTTCCTTCCCAGCAGGCGCAGCCTTCGGCGTCAGATGCCGAAACGCGCCAGCGCGGGAACGTCGCCTCGCTGCGAGGTGCGTCGCGGGCTCGCGATCGCCCCACAAGCCATTGCGCGTCTAAACGAAACGCTTGGCGCCGACCTGCGTCGTGCGGCTTGTGGCGAAACTGCCGGGAGAACCCGCTTGCGACCTTGGTCGGCAATCGCGCCCTGTCACCGCCGGGCGCGTTCGGGCTGACCGGAAAGCCGACGATTCAGGCAGTGCGGCCTCGATTGCAGCGAGGCGCCCAGCTAGTTGCGCTTGTGCGAGTGTTCGTTGTGGACCGTCATGTCTACGGTGACCGCGCCGCGCGGAGACGGGACCTCCATCTTGAGCTTAACGTCGATCGTGCGGGTTACGCTCGGCGACGGCAAGTTGGTGTCCACGGGCGCCATGCCGACGAAATTGCCGCTCACTCCGCCCGAGAGCAACTTTGCACCTTCTGGGAGGTCTTTGAGCGTCATGCTCGGCACCGACAGCTCTCCCCGGAGCTCCAGGCAATCCACTCCGTCGAGCTTTCGAAGCGCTACGAGCCGGGTTGAGCCTGACGCCCCCTCTGGATTCACGACGATACTCTCGTCCAGCGGCGGCAGATGGTGCACGTCCACTGGCCAGCTTTCGCCGATCGCGCGCGGTAGCTTGCTACCGAAGATATCATCATCGCTCGACGCCCCCTCAGTGTCTTGGAGCAATGCATGCAGTGCCTTGGTTGCCTGCTCGGAGACGGGTTTGCCTGCGACCGTGTATTGCCATTGCTTTCCGACTAGATTCTCCGAGACTTTGCTGCCCGTGGGTAACAATGCGGTCTTGTCGCCGTTGGTCGTTCGCGTCAGCTCTTCGATCACGTACTCACCGGGTTGATAGCGGCCGGCAGAGAGCGTCTTGTGCGAGCCAACGAGACTGAACAGCGTCGTGGTGTTCTTCTCGTCGACGACCTTGCCTGCGATGCTGGTTACCGAGTGCTCGGTCGACTCGTCCTCGACTCGAAGGCGGTAGGTTTTGCCTGGCTCCAGGTCGCGATGAAGGACGATCGGATACTTGTCGCCTGCCTGCGCGCTCGGTGACGCTGCCGACGAACCCGCTCCGCCGCAAGCGACCAAGCCCATGAGCGGCACGAGCAAAGCAACGAGCCCGAGTGATACTGGGTAGTTATGCATTTCTGATCCTCTTCCACCTGAATTCCGAACCGCGCCCTCTAGCATTCACGTCGGCTCTGCCGCAAGCAGCCTTTAGGGCCCTCGAACCCAAGTCAATCGCTGGTCGCTGATCCGCTCGTGCCGATGCTGATTATCATGTCGAAGCCTCGCGAAAGCTCGGCGATCAGCGTGGACACCTTGGCTTCGGGTAGAATTTCACCGAACACTACGAGTGGCGCGCGTTCGAGTGCGCCGCACAGGCAACACGGCAGCGCGGGCAACCAGCATAGGAGTCAACGCGGCAAGCCGGCGCCGGAGATGAAAAGCGCGCGCTTCGCCCGCGCGAGAGCCTGCGCGACACTGTTCAGCGTCGCGTTCAGATCGCCCTCTCTTGCATGCACCAGTCTTGCTCGTCTGGGTGTGGCCCGAGGGACTCGAGGGGCTGTAATCTTCTGCGCGAGGGACTAGAAAGGGGCGATGGCAACCAGACAGCAGATCGTCGACTTCATTCTAGAGCAGATGTCGGGCGTGCCGGATGTGAGCGCGCGCAAAATGTTCGGCGAATTTGCGCTTTACTCGACCGGAAAAGTGGTCGCTCTGGTTTGCGACGATCAGCTGTTCGTCAAGTCAACCGATGCCGGCAGAAGATTCCTCGGGACGGTGACCGAAGGCGTGCCCTATCCGGGTGCAAAACCCTGCTTCCTGATCGAGGGTGACCGGTGGGAAGATGGCGATTGGCTCTCCGAATTGATTCGTTTGAGCGCCAACGCACTGCCGATGCCCAAGCCGAAGTCAAAGCCCAAAGCGACGGCGAAGCCCCAGCCGAAGTCGAAGCCCAAAGCGAAGTCCCAACAGCATGGATAGGGCCGATTCGCGACAAACAGGGCTAGCTAGCTGATGACGCCGATCCGGTAGTGACGACTAGGTTGTGTGAATCTCCTTGGCGAGATCGCGGCGAGTCGACCCCATCTCCGGCGTGACCGACTCCAATGAAGGGCCGAGCGTTGGCGACACGGAGCTTCGAGCCAAGGCAACCCGTCACGACCGCTGCTCGGCCGACTACCGCCCGCGCTGCGTTTGGCGTGTCCGCCATCAGCGCTCCGTTCCTTCTTGGTTACTAAATGACCGCGCCGGTTACCGCCGGCAATTCACGTCCCGACCGGCGTGGGCACCATCTTGCCCTCTCTGTTTACAGACTACCGCGCGTAGCGCGGAGTGGGCCAAGGCAGCCCGCGTGAAGACCCTGCACGAGTGGGTGAAAACAAAGATTTTCATGGAACGGCCTCTGCAAGATGGCAGCTCCGGAGGCCAACTTCATGCGTTCAAAAT
>DATEPG010000596.1:0-15791 GCA_035273265.1 Polyangiaceae bacterium | reverse complement strand
ACAACAAATTGTTCAATACGCTCATCCCTGCCGCAATTCGCGATGTGAACAGCGAGATACCGAACTTCGGAAGCGGCACGGGCACCGGACAGATCGCCGGGATGCTCGCATGATCGGCGCTAGCGAAGGCTCGAATCGCGTCGGTACGTGAAGGCGTATCTCTGGGTCGACCGCTTCGCTCGGTCTCGAGCTCCAGATTACGAAAGGTGTTGCAGCTTCAGATGACCAAAACTCACTTCGACGTTTTGAGGGACGCAACTCCAGTGCATGGCCTCGCTCGCGGGTCCCGGAACGACGACGCTGATCCGAAAGAATCCATCCCTGGTCCCACCCTGAGCTCCGCTTGCGGAGGGACCAGAATCGGGACCCGGGAAGGTGCTGCGTTGGTCGGTAACGTGAGCGCGTCAGTTCGGGAACGCCCCTAGCCTCGAGCATGTCGGATGACGCTCGAGCGCTGCTCGGGTTCTAGCGATCGAGGTTCGACTATCGCGACGCACTCGGCCGCGTACCACTGGCAATCACGGATACTCCTGACGTCGGAGTCAGATCGGACTACCGGCGGGCGCCGCATCCGCTCGCGATCTCTGGGCGGCCAAGGCTCTCGGCCCGTTTACCGGCTCCGCCCACCGCGACCGACGGACCGAGCCATCGCGTCGTGATGGTCAGGATCGTCAGCCTGCCCTAGTCCGGCGTGTCAGTTCGGCCCCGGCGCCGGGATCGCGCGGTTTACCCCACTCGCGTCGTCGATTTTTTAACAAGGTCGGCCCAGAAGCGGCAATTACACCGCGCTTCAGTCTGGCCGCCCGCTATCGCCCCAACCGTGAAATGAACCAAGCAAAGCGAAACGTGTTGTGCCTAGCAGCATCTCTGGTGCTGCTGGTGTTACAGGGCTGCAACAAAGCAAGCAAAGAGGGCGCTCCCACGGCGGCCTCCGAAGCAGGCGTGGGTAGCGGAGGCAAGGTCGTCAAGATCGCCTTCGTGACCAACAACGCGAGCCAGTTTTGGAAAATCGCAGAGGCCGGTCTACGCAAGTATGAAAAGGAAGCCAAGGTTCAGGTCGACCTGAAGATGCCGCCCAACGGCACTCCCGAGGATCAGAATCAGATCCTGCAGAACCTAGCGAGCCAGGGATACGACAGCATCGCCGTGAGCGTGATTGCGCCCAAGGATCAGCTCCGCATCCTGAACGAAGTGGCAGAAAAGACCAACCTGATCACGTTCGACTCGGACGCAGAAAAGTCCAAACGCCTGCTCTACATCGGCACGAACAACTTCGCTGCCGGGCAGGCGCTCGGTGAGCGAATCGTCAAGCTGTTGCCGGACGGCGGGCAGATAGCGGTGTTCGTCGGCATGCTCTCGTCGGACAATGCCGCGCAGCGCTTGGGTGGAATCGAGGCCGCCATCAAGGGTCACAAGATCGAGATCGTCGACAAGCGCGAGGACAACACCGATCGCGCCAAGGCTCGTTCCAACGTCGAAGACATCATCAACTCACACAAAAATCTGAGCTTGGTGATCGGCTTGTGGAACTACAACGGTCCCGCGATCGCGGCCGCCATCGAAGGCCTGGGCAAGCAAGGCAAAATCAAGGCGGCCGTGTTCGACGAAGACGACGCGACGCTCGACGCCATCAAGAACGGCACCATCGACGCGACCGTGGTGCAAAAGCCCTTTCAGTTCGGTTATCTGTCGGCCAAGTGGATGCACGAGTTGGCGACCAAGAAGGAGCAGGCCAAAAAGGCGCTGCCGCCGGGCGGCGTCATCGACACGGGCGTGACCGTCATCGACAAGAGCAATGTCGAAGCGTTCAAGGCCGAGCTGAGCGCGATGAAAAAGTCGGTACAGTAAGCGCCCGCTTCCAGAAAGCAGAGCAGCACGCCCATGAGCGCGGCATCCGAAAGCGAAACGCCACTCCTGCTCGAGATGCGCGGCATCACCAAGCGTTTTCCGGGCGTGGTGGCCTTGCAGGGAGTCTCCCTGTCTCTCCACGCAGGGGAAGTGCTGGCGCTGATGGGGGAAAATGGCGCGGGCAAGAGCACGCTGATGAAGGTTTTGGGCGGCGTGCAGCAGCCCGACGAGGGAGAGATCGACATCCGCGGCCAAACCGTGGTGCTCGGCAGCGTCAAGGACTCGAAGGCGCGAGGCATCGCGCTGATTCATCAAGAGCTGATGTTGGCGCCCAACCTGGACATCGCCTCGAACATCTTCCTCGGCAACGAGGGCGTGAAGGGAGGGCTACTCGCCCCGCTCCATCGCGCGAAGCTGAACCAGCGTGCCGCTGAACTAATTGCGCGCGTCGGCCTCGCGCTACCGGTGACCACGCCCGTCTCGCGCTTGACCGCTGGCCAGATGCAGATGGTGGAAATCGCCAAAGCGCTGTCTAGCCAAGCGCGCATCATCATCATGGACGAGCCCACGTCCTCGCTGGCCAGCGCCGAGTCCGAGCAGCTGTTCGAAATCATTCGACGACTCAAGCAGGATGGCATCGGCATCATCTACATCTCGCACCGCATGCAAGAGGTGATGGACCTCGCCGATCGCATCACGGTCCTGCGCGATGGCCGCTACGTCGGCGACCTCGAGCGAGCAGTCGCCAGTCACGATCAGGTCGTGGCCATGATGGTCGGTCGCGAGCTCAGCGCCGAGTACTTCCCGGAAAAGCGCGCTCGAACCTCGACTGAAATCATGCTCGAGGTTCGCGACCTGGCGGTTCCCGGCGCGCCCGCCCGGGCCAGCTTCAGCGCGCGTAAGGGTGAGATTTTGGGCTTTGCCGGGTTGATCGGTGCCGGCCGCACCGAGCTGATGGAGGCCATTTTCGGCGTCACGCCGGCGTTGTCGGGCGAGATGAAGCTGAACGGCGAGGCGTACCGTCCGGCTCGGCCGCGCGACGCAATCGACGCCGGGGTGTACCTTGCTCCGGAAGATCGCAAGCGCCACGGCTTGGTCTTGCCGATGTCCGTGGCCGAAAATACGTCGCTGCCCAACGTTTCGAGCTACGCCCCGCTGGGCTGGCTCAATCGTAAGACCGAGCAGCAAGTCGCGGAGCATGGCGTCAAGCGTCTGCGCACCAAGACCCCCTCGGTCCAGCAGGCGGTCGTCAACCTGTCGGGCGGAAATCAGCAAAAGGTCGTGCTGGCCAAGTGGCTCGCCATGGCACCCAAAGTGCTGATTCTCGACGAGCCGACACGCGGCATCGACGTGGGTGCAAAGGCCGAGATTTATCGGCACATGGCAGACCTTGCCGAGCAGGGGATCACGATCTTGATGGTTAGCTCTGATCTGGAGGAAACGATTGGCATGAGCGATCGGGTAGTGGTGATGCACGAACGGCGACTCAAGGGCGTGCTCGAGCGCCATGAGCTCACACAACTGGCAATTGCTGGTTTGATGACGGGTCGGGACCCGGGCGACCGACGCGCCGGCGAAGCCGAAGTGCCGCTGTCATGAGGCGCGAGCTAGGCATGTTGCTGGCGCTGGTGCTGATGTGCATCGCGCTGTGGACGTCGAACTCGGATTTCTTGGGCGCTTCGAACGTGGTCAACACCACGCGGCAGATCTCGATGCTCGGCATCTTCGCCGTGGGAATCGCATTCGTGATCATCACGGGCGGCATCGACTTGTCGATTGGCTCCGTGGTTGGGCTGACCGGCGTGATCATCGCTCGGCTCTCCTCCACGCAGACCGGTGGCCTGGGCTATCCATTGTGGATTGGGATCTCGGTGGCGCTGGGCGCGGCAGTGGTCGTCGGGCTCATCCAAGGGCTATTGATCACGCGCCTCAAGCTGCAACCGTTCATCGTTACGCTCGGCGGTATGCTGCTATTTCGCGGTGTGGCGCAGACGATCGTCGACGGCGGCGTGATCAGCATGGGTGATTCGCCGCTGCTGGGCTTGGCGAGCGGAGGTCTGCTGCGCGTCGGGCGTGATCCGTTGCTCGGATGGCCGCTCTTGATTTTTGCCGCAGTGGCCGCGTTGGGCGCCTATGTGCTGCATTACACGGTGCTGGGTCGTTACATTTATGCGATCGGTGGCAATCGCGAGGCGGCCCGCTACTCGGGCATCGATGTGAATCGCGTCGAGCTACTGACGTACGTGATCTCGTCGGGCACCGCGGGTATCGCCGGCGTGTGCTACGCGGCGTACATCGGGCAAATGTCGCAACAGGTGGGCGTCGCCTATGAGCTGTACGCCATCGCAGCGGCGGTGCTCGGAGGCTGCTCCCTGCGCGGCGGCGAGGGTAGCATTCTCGGTATCTTGATCGGCGCCTCGATCATGCGAGTCATCGACAATGGCATCAATATGTTTCAGGTTCAGTATACCGATCCGGATGGCATGCGCCGCATCTGGCGGCTGAACCCGAACTGGAATTGGATCATCGTCGGTGCGGTCATCCTGGTCGCGGTCATCCTCGATCAGGTCGTGCACATGGTGCAGGCGGCGCGCCGCTTGAAGGAAGCCAGCGCGCGAAAACCTGTCGCGGGTCCCCCGAGTAGCTCCCCGCCCGTGGCTGCAAATTCCTCAGAATGGTGAAATGGAGCCGCGAGTATATCGACGACGTGAAGATTTTTGAGACTAGGCTCGGTCCCTGAATTGCTCAGGCACCGTAAACGTGCCCGTGCCCGTGCCCGTGCCCGAAAGAGGCAACGGGGGAGGCGGATGACCGATAGGGTTGGATGGATCGCAGCGATCTTCGCCCACTTCCAAACGTAAATTTCCTGCTTTCCGGGCACGGGCAGGGGCACGTTTACGGGACCTAGCCCGGCGCAGCTGAATTTCGCAGCAGCGGGTCAGTTTGGTCGACGGAAACACTGCTCTTGCTGGCGTGCGGCGCTGTGCGATCCGCAGGAAATCATCCTCAGGACCGCAATTGCCGTGACAGGATTTTCGGTCACGCGGCAATTACAACGGTGAACCGTCAGCGGGCTCGTTTGTGTGTGCCCATCCCCTGGCCACCTCACCGCGACTAGTTACCTTTTAGGAGACGCTTCTGATGAAGATTCAATCCGCTCTGGCGATGACGATGGCATTCGGGCTGCTTGGCGGCGCGTGCAGCAACGGCTCTAATGGTGCACCCGCCGGGGCTGCCGGCAGTCCCTCCAGCAACGGGGGCGCAATGGGAGCGGCCGGTAGCACCAATGGCGGTTCAACAGGCAACACGGGCGGGAGCACCGGTCAGGGAGGCGGGGCGTGTGCCAGCGTAGCAGCCTGTGGCGGGAGCATCGTTGGGACCTACACGGCAAGCTCGTCCTGTCTAAAGGTGGACGGGAAGCTCGACATCGGCAAGGCCAGTCTCGATCCGAACGCCTGCAAGGATCCCACGATCTCTGGCACGCTCAAAGTGAGTGGGACGTTTTCGGCAATTGCCAGTGGCACGTTCACGGACGCCACGACGACCACCGGCAACTTGACGATCCAGCTGCCGGCTGGGTGTCTGCAGCTTTCGGGAACCACCGTGAATTGCAAAGGAATCAATGCTCCCCTCGCAGGAGGTATGGGCTTCGAGTCTTCCGACTGCCAACCCGCAGCGAGCGGTGGGTGCACTTGCGCAGTGGTCGTGAACCACAAGGGCAGCATGGGCCTGATCACCGCTGACGTGCAGGAAAACGGCAACTATAAGACGGAGGGAAATAATCTGACCCTCGCGGTTGCGCTCGCCGACGCGCCGTACTCCTACTGCGCCGCTGGCGGCAAGATCTCTGTCACTCCTCTATCCACGGAATACCCCACGTCGGGCACGATAGAACTCGAGAGCAGCACGGGCTCGGGTGGCGCATCGGGCGGCGCAGGCGCTCCGGGTGTCGGCGGCGCCGGTAGCGTGGCCGGTGCGGGAAATGGCACGGCCGGCGGCTCCGGTGTGGCCGGCGGCTCGTCCGCGGGAGCGGGTGGGGGGACCAGCAGCGCTAAGGAAGGCCCTTGCGATATCTACGCGGCAGGGAGCACGCCTTGCGTTGCCGCCTACAGCACGATTCGGCGGCTCAACAGCAAGTATACCGGGCCGCTGTATCAGATCAGAAATGGGAGCTCGGCCAAGAACACGGGTTCGGGCGGCATGACCAAAGACATCGGGCAGACGGCGGATGGCTTCGCGGACACAGCCACCCATGACGCGTTCTGCGCCAATACGATCTGCACGTTCTCGCTCTTGTACGACCAATCCGGCAATGAAAGCCATCTACCAGTGGCCAAGAAGGGCAACACGGCAGGTGGTGCGACCGGGGGAGAGGACGACTATGAGTCGAGCGCGACCAAGGGCATGATGACGGTCGGCGGCCACAAGGTTTACTCACTCTACATGGCGGCCCACGAGGGTTACCGGCTCGCCAAGGTCGGCAAGAACATGCCGCGCGGCTCTGCGGCGCAGGGGATCTACGAGTTGGCAGATGGTACGCACGTCGGCACCGGTTGCTGCTGGGACTTCGGCAACGTCACCACGAATCCAACGGTCTACGGCATCATGAACACGTTGTTCTTTGGCAACGCTTTCTGGGGCAACGGCGCCGGAAATGGCCCCTGGTTCATGGCCGACTTCGAAGCCGGCGTTTGGGCTGGCGGATCGAAGAAGGGTGACCCGGGATGGGGCGCGCTCGACGATGCCCATCCGCCGAATCCGAATAACCCGTCGCTGAAGGTGAAGTACGCTTTCGGGATCCTGAAGACCTCCGAGAGCAAGTGGGCACTGCGAATGACCGACGCTTCACAGACCACACCGCTCGTGACCGCTTTCGAAGGTGGGTTGCCAAAGCCCATGGACAACCTCGGCGGCATCGTGCTGGGCGTCGGCGGCGACAACAGCAACATCTCCTGGGGTACCTTCTACGAAGGCGCGATCGTCGCCGGCTACCCGACGACTACCGTTGACGAAGCAGTGTTGAAGAACACGCAGGCTGCCGGCTACGGCAAGTAAGTCGCCCCGAGCGCAATTAAAGTAAACCAGGCGCGTCACGTAACGGTGGCGCGCCTGGTTTTTTTTTGCCCTCTAGGTCGAGCCTCGCAGCCTCGTCGCGGCTTTCGCGTCGAGGGCGAAATTCATCGCCTCACTTTTGGATGAATGAGCGTAGGCGCGGCCGCCGCCGCGATACGAGGGCGAGCACCGCGGCCAGGGTCGCAAGAGCGGTGGTCGTCGGGTGCCTCGGCTTGGTCAGGCTGTAGCTGCAGCCATCCTCGATGAGCGAATTGCCAGGCGATCCGACGCCAGCAGCTCCGGCACTCATACTCGCGCCGCTGGAGCCGTTTCCTGGACTGCCGGCCGTGGCTGGTTTGCCGCCGCTGGCTAGGTATCCAGCGCTGCCCGCGCCTCCGCCAGTTTCCGAACTGGCGCCGCTCGCACCACCGGCTCCGCTGGCGGTACCAACGCCGCCGGACCCGCCGACGCTCATGGTCCCTGCGCTCCCAGTCAAAGCGCCGCCGCTTCCCCCCGCACTCGCGCCTGCCGAGCCGCTAGCTCCGCCGGAGTTGCACTGTTCGACTTCGGGATCGACCGCGCCCGTCTTGTCCAGAGCCAAGAAAGGGATCACGTATTTTGCGACGAACAAGGCGTCGGAGGGGCCATGATCGCCTCCGACTGACGTGAAAGCGTCGAGGTCGACGTAGCCGCACGCATTTTTCCAAGTCTGCCGTTTTGCTCGGTGGGTTCCGAGCGTCAGCGCCGTATCTGTCGAAGTCGGCTCGCTGCCGAGGCTCAGAACATTGCCCCACTCCTTGATCGCTTCGGTAAAGTTCGGATACTTGATGGTGGTGTCCGCGTCGCCATGAAAGAGCTGTACGCGCGGGCGACGCCCCGTATATCCCGGGTAGAGGCTGCGAGCGATGTCGCCCCATTCTTGGGCGGTGTGTGAAACGGACCCCCCGGCGCAGGCGTTGCTATATCCGCCGTTGCTACCCGTTTCGTTCGCGCCGCGGCAGCCAGCGGGCATCCCGGCGAATGCCGAACCTGCCTTGAATACATCGGGGTAAATAGCGAGCAGCAGCTCCGTCATCATTCCGCCGGAGGAGTCCCCAGTGGAGTACACGCGCTCGGGGTTGCCCTTGTACTTGTCGACCGCGTATTTCACCATCTGCCGGATGGCGTGGCTGTCACCGTCGCCATCTCGCTTGCGTGTCTTGTCGGATACGACGTCCCAGCATCTTCCGCTGCTCGGAACGACCATGATGAAGCCGTACTGGTCAGCCGCGCTGACGATGCCGCCCCCTTGCGCCTGACCAAACACGGCTGAGGCGGTTCCGCCGCAATAGTGAATGAGAGTCAAGACCGGAGGGTTGGCGACCACCTGGTCCGGCACATAGACGTACATGCTCACGTCCGAGGGCAGGCCGCCGCTGCCCCAATTGCTCACCGGCTGCAACGAGGCGGCCTGGGCCGATGGGGTGACACTGTACGCCAGGGCTGCCGCACACAGACCCGCAATGGCTGGACCCTGACGCGTTATGAGCTGCATTTCGCCAAGCAAGAGAAGGCCGGGATACAGGGGCGCATGTAACGCAGTACGACAGCAAGCCTCATTCCGTCGGCAATTCAGCCGCACGAGAGAATGGAATCAGCCTCTCCGCCGTGCGCCGCTTCCCCCCAGGGTCGGGGCCCGCCTAGCTGATCATGGGCAAGTGGCTTGCCAACTGAGCGTCACTCCCGTCGCCGTGGTGTCTAGCGTCCCGCTGTTCTGCCAGAGCGTCTCGCCCGCAGTATTCGAAGTCGTGGCAGTCGGATTCACAGAACCGGATGCATCGAATGTGAAGGATCGAGTAGGCGTCGTCAGGGTGATCGAATCCACGTACACAATCGTCGGATTCGACCAAGTCGAAGACGGCTGCGCGTTGATCTCGATCCCGACATTCCTGATATTCGCCTTGTCGATGTCCGTCGCGGCTTCCGGTTCGGCCCCGATGTTCCAAGTGAGCGTGGACCAACCGCTGAAGCTGCTGAGCAGACGGCGTTGGGCCGAAGCGACTCCAAGGAAATGGTACGTGCCGTTGTCTTGAACGTAGTTGAAGAGGGAGCCACCCCCTCCGGCCTGCACGTACAAACGCATGCTGAGGGTCGCGGCACTTAGATCCGCGGTCGACGCTAGCGAGATGACGAAGTGCGCTTTGTCAGCCGCGTCGTCGAGGGGCACGAAAAGCCTGGCGCAGCCATTCGCCGCTTGAATCGGGGCTCCTCCGCTGCCGCTATTGCCTCCTCCGCTGCCGCTATTGCCTCCTCCGCTGCCTCCTCCGCCAACGCCGATTGCAGCGCCACCCCTGCCGGCTGAGCCACCACTCTCTGTCACTCCGCCCGTCTCAGTCGAGCCGCCCGTTTCCGCGAGCCCGCCGCTGCCTGCTCCGCCGCGCCCACCGTCGTCCTCACCAGCTGCCGCTCCCTCGGCCTGCCCCGCGCTCGCCCCGCCGGGAGCTCCTGAGGAGCCGGATAGGCCGAGCGTGGAACGGCCAGCGACGTTCGACTCACCGGTTCCGAGCAGAGAGTCGTTGTACACGCTGCAGCGCAATGAGACGCCGAGCGCAAGTGATGCCACGGCCAGTCTCGCTGCTTGTTGTCTCGTTCGGGTCACAGGCCCCTCCGCTCGTGGCGGCGGTTCGCCTGCCGTGCGAAGGTGTCGGCCTCGAACGCGAGTGAGCGCATGATCATCGCAGCTTCATACGGCCGGTGAGCGGCGGAATTGCGCTTGGCATCAAGCGTTGTCGGTGTGCGCTGCCGCGGACGAGCAGTGCAGGGTTCGCGATCGTGTGTGCTGACGAAGACCCCGACTCGGTCTGCACACATCGCAAACGGAGGTAATGAAACTCACCACCAAGTTTCGGCTTGTATGCCGTAAGTCGCACCGCTGAGCTTGTCGGTCGCGGTGTAGAGCCTGCCCGAATCGATACTGGCGGTGCGTGCGGCTTCGTTCCACATCGCCCAGGTGTAGAAGAGGCGTAGCTCCGGGCGGCTCATGAACGCTTTGCCGACCGTGATTGCAGGCGCAATGGTGAATTTGGCCAACCACTGCGCATCGGCGCCGTTGTTCTTTTTCACGTGATCGAGACCGACCTCGCCGAGCAGCTTGGCGTGTTCGGTGAACGCGTATCCAATGCGAGTGCCTGCGGAGATCCAATCCGTTTTCCCGCCAGTGCCGGGAGTCCCTAGGTCGTCGTGCTGGTACACGAAGGCTGCCTGTGCGCCGAGCCAGGGGGTGGGCTGCACGGTGAGGACGTCCACCACCCGCACTCGCGACTCCTTCAGTTCGTGGCGAACCGAGAAATCGGGATAGTAGAAGCGTGCCAGCGTTCCGAAACCTGTCCCGCCGCCCCTGCCGTACTGGAAGGCGAGCTTGTTGTTGCCTCCGAGCAGCTGCTGCACGTGTTGCAGGGTGACGCCCCAGCCGCCGTGCGTCGCCGGATCGTCGCTGTAGTTCGCGATCACTTGCACGCCGATTTGGAACTCACCGCTGGCGTAGGGGCGGATCCCTCGCAGCTGCAGGTCGTTTCGGATCCCGAAAGAGGACTGCGGCGGGAGCGATGGAGCCGGCGATTGGCCGGCGACCGGCTCTCCGTCGACGGCGAAGGCGGCATAGCTGAGCCGCAGATCTTTACCGATGTGGATGTCCTCGATGCCGGCGCCGACGCCCGACGGATTCCAATAGAAGAAATCGCTGATGTAGACGGACTCACGCTTGTAGTAGCGATTGCCGGCCCAGACGGTCCCTTTGCCAAGCCAAGGGATGCCTTGCATGTCGACGTACAGGTTGGGAAAAGAAATCGTGGCGCCGGTCGATGTCGTGAACGCGGCGGGGGATGAGGTCGTCCCGTTCGGCGAGTAGCCAATGCCGGTGGTCGGGATGTAGATGGTCGGCATGAAGTGCACGTGCGCAACCGTGCCATCGTCGCCGGCGTATACGACGGTCCTGAAGTGCGTTTCGGACCACACCTCGCACTCGTTGCCGAGCCGGTACTTGGACACGAGCGATCCGGGGAGCGCGAGTGAGAAGCAGGTCATCCTGCCTTTCTGACTGCTTGCCCCGAAGCCGCCTCGAAGATAGCCAGTGATGTCCGTGTCGCCGAATTTCGGCTTGGGGACTGGTGCAGCTGCCGGCTCGACCGGACGCGGCGTCGCTTCCACCGCAGGTTTCACGGCTTCTGGTACCTTGGCCTCTGCTTTCACGGCCTCCTTGGGCGCTTCGGTCTCGCGCTGCGCGTCGTCGTCGTCGTCGTTCGGTGCCTGCGCGAAGGCCGGAGTGGTGCAGAAGCCCGCTACCAGGATGGCCAAGAGCCCCAAAAAGTCTACTTGTCGCATGGATTGATTGCCCCGTCCTCTGGGGTGCTGAGTGGCTAGAACCTGAGTGCTGCGGCCGTGACGGGCTTATTGTCCGTAGTAGGCGCGCTTGCCGTGCTTGCGTTCGAAGTGCTTACGCACGAGGTGATCCGGCAGTCGCGCCGCGCTTTGATCGAGCGCATGCGTGATCGACGCCATCTTGGCGAGCTCTTCCAGGACCACCGCGTGGTAGACGGCCTTGTCCGCCGTCTGGCCCCAAGTGAAGACGCCGTGCCCAGCCACCAGAACCATCGGAGTCTTTCGCGGATCACGCGTGCGAAAGCAATCGATGATCTGAGTGCCGGTCTCGGCTTCGTAATCTTGGCTGACGGCTTCGGCGGTCATCAGCTCCGTACAAGGAACGTCCTCCGCCAGGTGGTCTGCGTGGGTCGTTCCATACAGAGGGATCGCCATGCACGCCTGAGCCCAAGCCGTGGCGTAGGTCGAATGCGTATGAACGATGCCGCCGATCCCCTGAAAGGCGCGATACAAAGCCGCGTGAGTCTTGGTGTCGGAAGAAGGACGCAGGCTTCCTTCGACCAGCTTGGCGTCGAGGTCGACGACGACCATGTCGGCCGCGGTCAGGCAATCATAGGCGACGCCGCTCGGTTTGATCGCGAACACCGCGCGCTCGGCGTCGAACGCCGAAACGTTGCCGAACGTATAGATTGCCAAGCCTCGCCTTGGGATCTCGAGGTTTGCCTGAAAAGCCTGTTCTTTCAGCTCGTCGTAGCTCGTCTTCATTGGCAGCTCGCGAGCATCAACGAGCCATGCGATCGTTCCAGCGCAGCTCCTTCTTGAGCTCCGTCAGATCCGTTCCGTGTCCAATGCGTACGTATTCGACGCCGAGTAAGCCGGCCAAGTCCTCGAGCTGATCGCTCGTCACAGCCTGACTGAACGAAGTGTGGTGCGCGCCGCCCGCTAGGAGCCAGGCCTGACAGCTGCGCTTGAAGTCGGGTCGCGGTACCCAAAGCGCACGTGCCACCGGCAGCTTGGGCATCGGCTGTTCGACTTTGACCACGTCGACCTCCTGCACGATGAGCCTCATCCGCCCGCCCATGTCGACGAGCGACGCGGCCACCGCTGGGCCTGGTGCCGCATCGAAGACCAACCGGCACGGCGCTTCCTTGCCACCGATCGCGAGTGGGTGGACCTCGAGCGAAGGCTTGCCGTCCGTGATCGAAGGACAGACTTCGAGCATGTGCGCCCCGAGCACCCGCTCTTGGCCTTTGACGAGGTGGTACGTGTATTCCTCCATGAAGGACACGCCGCCCTTGCGACCGGCGGACATGACCTTCATCAAGCGCACGAGCGCTGCCGTCTTCCAGTCTCCTTCTGCGCCGAAGCCGTAGCCCTCGGCCATCAAGCGTTGGCAAGCAAAGCCCGGTAGTTGGGGCAATCCGTACAGATCCTCGAAGGTCGTCGTGAATGCGCCGTAGCCGCCAGCGGTGAGGAAAGCGCGAATCCCGATCTCCTGCCGCGCCGCATCGCGCAGGTTTTCGCGCCGCGCGCCGGTCCGGAGCAGCGCGGGCACCAACTGGTACTTGGTCTCGTATTCTTGGACGAGCTCTTCGACCTCCCCGTCACGAACCTCGGCAATTCGGGCCGCGAGGTCACCCACGGCGTAGCCGTTCGTCGACCAGCCAAACTGGATCTCGGCCTGAACGCGGTCGCCGCCGGTCACAGCAACCTCCCGCATGTTCATTCCGCCGAAGCGCACGATCTTCAGCTTTCGCGACTCGGCCGCCGCGCACGCAACGCGCGACCAACTCTCGAGCTCGTCCACGACATCGCTGTCCTGCCAATGCCCGACCACGATCTTGCGCTCGAGCCGAAGTCGCGCTGCGACGAAACCGAACTCGCGGTCGCCGTGCGCGGACTGGTTCAAGTTCATGAAGTCCATGTCGATTTCCGACCACGGCAGACTGCGGTTGTACTGCGTGTGCAGATGCGTCAACGGACGGCTCAGCTGAGAGAGGCCACGAATCCACATCTTGGCCGGCGAGAACGTGTGCATCCAAGCGACCACGCCAACGCATTCGGGCGTGGAATTGGCCTCCAGGCACGCCTTGAGAATCGCATCTGGCCCAGCGAGCGTTGGCTTCCACACCACGCGCAGCGGGAGCTTGCTATCCAAGTAGGCGGCGATTTCTCGCGAATGTGCCGCGACCTGATCGAGAGTCTCCTGCCCGTACAATTCCTGACTGCCAGTCAAGAACCAGATCTCTTGGGTGCTCGTTGCGCTCATGTTTGCACTTTCTTGCTCGCGGCTTGGTTTTCGAGCCCGTTCTCGACGAATGCGCCGAGCGCCTGATAGTCTTGGTACAGCCGGTCGTAGCGTTTCGCGCTCTTGGGGTCGGGCCGGTAGACGGTCTCGATACCAGACGACATCGCTCGCTGAGCTTCGGCGACAGTTTGATGGACCCCCGCTGCGGTAGCGGCAAACATCGCCGCGCCCAACGCGACGGTCTGATCGCCAGCGGCGACGGTGACATCGAGGTTCATCACATCCGCCACCGTCTGCATTACGAAGGGGCTCTTCTTGGCCACTCCGCCGATCGCGATTGCGCTATCGATGCGGACCGCTTGGTCTCGAAAGCGCTCCACGATGGCTCGCGAACCGAAGGCCGTGGCTTCGACCAAGCTCCGATAGATCCGCGGCGCGTCGCTGCCTAGGCTGATGCCAGTGATCGCTCCCTTGAGTCGTTGGTTGGCATCGGGCGTGCGGCGCCCGTTCATCCAATCGAGCGCCAGAGGCGCTGTCTGCTCGATGCTGAGTGCCGCGGCCGCTTGCTCGAGTGCAGGGATGATGCTTTCGGCGATGCGACTTGCAAGCTCGCTCTTCGTGGCCGTGGAAATCCCGGAAAGGGTGGGCAAAATCGCTTCCAGAGGCCAGGAGAGCAATGTTTTGAACCAGGCGTACACGTCGCCAAAAGCGGACTGGCCAGCTTCGTAGCCAATCATTCCGGGAATTACCGAGCCGTCGACCTGACCGCAGATCCCCGAGATTAGCCGTTCCGGGTCGTTGCTGGGCGCCGAGACGACGATATCGCAGGTGCTCGTTCCCATCACCTTCAGTATCTGATTGGGGCCAATGCCGCCGCCCACCGCGCCCATGTGCGCGTCGAACCCGCCGACCGCCACTACTGTGTCTCGTGAAAGGCCAAGCTTGGCCGCCCAATCGGCAGAAAGTTTGCCGAACGGTCTGTCAGAAGTGAACGTGTCCTTGCCCAACGATTCCCTGAGCACCGGTAGTAGGGGATTGAGCAAGGCCAGAAAGCCGTTGCTCGGATAGCCACCGAACTCGTGATGCCAGAGCGCCTTGTGCCCGGCAGCGCAGCGACTCCGTTTGTACTTCCAAAGGTCGGTCGTGCCGGTGAGTACCGCCGGGATCCAGTCGCAATGCTCGACGATCGTGAAGGTGGCGGCGGCTACGGCGGTATCCTGCTCGAGGATGTGTATCGCCTTGGCCCAGAACCACTCCGAAGAATAGATCCCGCCGACGTATTTCGTGTAGTCGAGTCCACCCCAGCTTCGGGCGACGCGGTTCACCCGCTCGGCCTCGGCGACTGCGGTGTGGTCCTTCCACAGCACGAACATGGCGTTCGGGTTTTCTGAAAACGCCTCGGTCAGCGCCAACGGTGTGCCCGAGTGGTCGGCGAGCGCGGGCGTCGAGCCCGTCGTATCGATGCCGATCCCACGCACTCTGGCGGTCGCTTCTGCCCCGGCCTGTCCCAGTGCCTCGAGCAGCGAGGCTTCCATGCTCTCTAGGTAGTCGAGCGGATGCTGCCGGAAGCGATTGGAGGCCGCATCGCAGTATTGCCCCTTGGCCCACCGCGGGTAGTACTTTACCGACGCGCCTAGCACGTTTCCAGTGCTGGCATCGACGACGATGCTGCGTACCGAGTCGGTACCGAAATCGATGCCGACGACACAGGCGGGCCCGTTCACGAGAGTGTTCGCGTGAAGTGGTCCGCTGAAGCAGCTTCCCTACCAGAGCAGTATCTGGGTTTCCGTAGCATCGATAGACGCAATGTAAGCAGTCGGCCGTTCCCGTCGGTTAAAAGGCAGCTGCTCGCTGAATCGCGAAAACTCGCGATAATCGTGACAAAAGTGGACCGAACCGACAATTCATCCCCCGATGCGAACACGAAACGATTGGTATGGGATCTCGCTTGGCTTGTTCTTCGGTATTTATGGCGCGAGCTGCTCGCTTACTTCGGCCACCCCTGGCGTGGGCGGCGCGGGCAATACTGCCGGTGCCTCCGCTTCCGGAGCGGGCGCTCCGGGCACGGCCGGCGGGACCGCTTCCAACGTGTGCGTCGGCGGCCCAGCGCCCGTCACCGACCCGATGGCCGCGAGCAAAGGCCCGTGCGATATCTATGCGCTCGACGGTGGTCCGTGCGTTGCCGCACACAGCACTGTCCGTGCGCTCTACGCCTCTTTCGGGGGGCCGCTGTACCAGTTGAGAAGGGCAGACGGCATGACCCGGGACATCGCGCCCCTCGTGCCGG
>DATEPG010000595.1:0-2739 GCA_035273265.1 Polyangiaceae bacterium | reverse complement strand
GACGACCCCGTTATCACTAGCCCGTCCCCTTTTTCGCCCTCGGTCTCGACGTCCAGCAAATACGCCGTGCTCTTTTCGAGCCGGAACCCAACCTTGCCGCCGGTTGCGCGTAGACCGCTGGCCCAACACTGGGCCCCCTCCCAAACGAACAACCCAAACACTTGGCCGTGCGTGGTCCCGCCAGAGACCACGGCTGCACCGCCGACGGAGAGACCAGTATGGCCCCGACCGACGAATTCGCAGTCGAGCAACCGGCCCCAACTGCTCTCCGAGATAGTGAAACCGTTTCGTGAGCCGACGAACTTGCAGCGGCGCGCGAACACCACGGCACCTTGCAGCGTGACGGCGTCAGCAACGTCCTCCTTGCGCGGCACCTCGCCGACATCGTGTTCTATCGTGAGGTCTTGCAGGTCGAACCCGCCGAAAGCCACCCAAAGAGCCTCCTCGCCCGAACGCATGCCCTGAATGACGGTGTCCCCGGTCGACTCGCCGCGCAGCCGCACCGGCTGGCGGACTTTCTGCTCGAGGACATAAAAGCCGGCTTCGAGCTTGATGTCGACCAGGCGCGGCGACCGAAAGTGACCGAGCAAGTCATTGAGTCGCTCGTGGTCGTCGGGCGTTAGCTCGAAGCAGTCGACGGGAGGATCCGGAGTAGGCTTCGGGTCGAGCGGGGTATGCCACGGCAGGTGAAAAGGACTGGTCGGATCTGCCAGCAGCCGCTGCAGATAGGCGTCCTCGCCGTTGCCGTTACCAAAGCCCTGGATGTAGGCTTCGCCGAACTCTCTCCAGCTGCTGAACGCCCGCTGGATGGTGTTGGCGAAGCGCAGCTGCATCGTCCACGCCTCCTCGGCGCTGAGCCAACCGGCAACGCGACCCAGCGCGGCGAGCGAGCTGGCAACGCCGAGCTTGAAGGCGAGCTCGTTACTGGCTAGCGGGCTGCCGGTGTGGCGCGCTTCCAGACGCGCCAACGTTGAGAGCAGCTGTTCGGGCGAGCGTACGCCCCAGTCTTCGCGGAAGATGGTGACCGGGCAGTTGGCGGAGGCGATCGGCCAGAGCCCGCCGGGCAGCGCATGATGATAGCGATTGTCCTCGAGCAAGAGGGCGCCCACACCGTGGACCCAGTATTGTCCCGGCTCGGGCAAACTCACGACGTCTTGGAACTTCAGTGTGATGGCACGCACGAAGCTGGCCACGTCCGGATAGCTCGGGGCGTCGAGCCGATCGTGCTTGCAGAGCTGCCCGGCATGTGGACCTTGGGTCAATACGCCCAAGCCGTGCTCTTCTTCGCGGTCCCGCCGTGCCGCCAGCGGTACCCAGCCCGGAACGTACTGCCCATTGGCGCGCGATCGTGCGATGAGCTCCCGACTCTGCTCGACCGAGAGCAGCGCGTGATAGTCGTTTTTTGGCGTCAGGGCTCGGTGCGGCTCGGCGCGTTGCCCGTCCCGCCAAGCGAACCAGGTGAGCAGATCCTCCGGGGGCGGGCCCTCACACCCTGCTAAGTCGGCGAGCGCGCGAGTGGCGGAAGGTGCTGCCCCTGGTCGCAAGCTCTCATGAACTTTGGGAGCCCCGAGCTTTAGCAAACGGTCGAGACCTTCCAGTAGGTCGGGCAACGCTTTGCCTCGCAAGCTCTGTCTCCAATCGTCGTTCAACAGGACTTGTAGCTCGGTGGAGGTGCGCATTTTTGCTGTTTAACACGGGCGACGCGGCCCCGCGCGAGCATTGAGGAAACCGCACCAAGTGGCCTGAACGCACTGCAACCCGCCGCGAAATGTTGCCTGACGCGGTGGCTGGGTAGAGCCGCGTGCGGCGCTTCAACTCCAGTTGCTGGTACAGCACCCGGTGCAAAAGCCTCGAAGAGCAGCGGTAGACCGAACGCACTGCTTTCAACTCGCTAAAATGGTCACAGGCCCTCGGCGCTCAGCTCTACCGCCGCGGTGATTCGCGCCAGCGCAGGCCGCGCGCTCAGGAGCTCGTATTCGCGCTCGATGGCCGGCTCCGAGGTATCGCGCATGGCGGCTCGAGTATGGCAAGCCGCGGCAACTGAATCGTCCTCCAATCGTCCACGAGCAGACCGAACCGACGCTTCTTTCGTCGCGTCTTGGCTCTTCGGTCCAGCGACGCCGACGACTTGCCTGGACGGGCGCTCCTTGCACCAACGTTCTTTTTGGGAGTCCTGCGGACGGATCTAGCTTCAACGACCCGCTCAGAATCGGAACGACCGCTCAAGTCCAAGCGGAACGAGCGTTCAAGTTGGTCGGAATCCGCAGCGTGTCCGTATCGACTTCGAAGTCGCTGCTCGACTCAGGCGCGCCGCAGCACCTGCCTGGTGCGTCTCACGAATAACGATGGCGTTCGTCGGGCACGCCGCGCCGGCGTGCCCGGAACGACGAGGACGCCCATCGGGGAGTGCGGTAGGGCACGTGCTAGAATCACTGCCGTGGCTACCGGCACCGATGACGTTGAACATCCCGTGAGTTCGGAACGCATCGCGGGCCACGTCGGCGTCGACGTAGTAAATTTCTGGAGCCAACAGCGCGAGTAGCGCGGCCAATGACTTTCCAGTCGGAGCAATGACGATATCGAGATCCTGGGTCGCGCGGGGTAACCCATGAGCAGTGCTCGCAAATGAACCTGCAACCATGAACGGAATGCCTGCCTGCTGTAGCGCCGGCACAATCCGTTCCAGGAGATCGCGTAGGTCGCTCATCGATCGGCTGCTGGCCAAACACGCGATGCCAA
>DATEPG010000594.1:0-27375 GCA_035273265.1 Polyangiaceae bacterium | reverse complement strand
CGGCAGCTGCAGGAGCGCCCAGCAAATTTGGCGAGCGGTTCTGAACGAACAGGAACGCACCGACGGCCGCCGCCGCGAGGAACGCGAGCACGCCTGCGACTTTGTAGCCCCGTCCGGGACGCAGGGTCTCGCGGTCTTCGTTGCTGATTGTCGCTGGAGAGCTGGTGCGAAGGTCGGACGCTTTCGTGCCGCGGCCGGTCATCGCTCCGCGCGTCAACCTACGGGCCGACACTCCGCTCGCTGGCGCCATTTCACCATTGCTGGGCGGAAAGACACTCTCGATCTCGACCTCGAACTCCGGGCACTCGAGTCCGGCGTTCTTGAGCGCGTGATAGCAACGCTCGGCCGAGATGCGCGAACGGCGCGGCGCGAAAGGATAGAGCGCGATCGCCAGTTCTGCGATGTTGCCGTAACGCCTGTCGACGTCTTTTTCTAGGCAGCGAAGCACGACCTCTTCGAGCTCGGGGGGCGCCTCCGGCAAAAGCTCGCGCAGCGGAACGGGGTCGTGTTCCAAAATGGCGGCGCTGAGCTGCATCAATGAGGGCTCGTTGAACGCAACCGTGCCCGTGAGCAACTCGAACAGGACGCAGCCGAGCGACCAGATGTCGGTGCGGGCGTCGACTTGATCCGAGGACCGGATTTGCTCGGGTGACATGTACACCGGCGAGCCGAGCGGCATCATCGTGCGTACGAAGCCGCGCTTGCCGGGCGCCAGAGCCACCTTGGAGATGCCAAAGTCGAGGATCTTGATGAAATCCAGACCCTGGGCGTGTTTGGTGAGAAACAGATTCTCGGGCTTGATGTCACGATGAACCACGCCGCTGGCATGCGCCGCGGCGAGGGCTTCGCAAGCTTGCATCACGTATTCGATCGCCACCTTGATCGGTAGCGGACCGCGCTCGTGCAGCACATCCGACAAGTCTTGTCCGGCGAGGTGCTCCATGACGATGAAGGGGACGCCGTCCGGCAGCACACCCACGTCGAACACGCGGGCTACGTGCTCGCTGCGGATCTTTGCGGCCGCGCGGGCCTCGCGCGAGAAGCGCTCGACCAGCTCTTCGATCTGCAGCGCTTCGGGGCGCAGGAATTTGAGCGCGACGACTTCACCGAGCTCCACGTGCATGGCCGACACGACGTAACCCATGCCGCCAGAGCCGATCAGCTTGAGCACCTCGTACTTCCCGGCGATCAAATCGCCGGGCGCGAAGGGCATGTCGATCGCTTGCTCCCCGAGTGTCTGAAGCCCGCTCGTGGGAGAGGTCATGTTCGTTACGCCGTGCGTCCGCTTAGCCGGGGTTACCATCAGCCTTAGTAAAATACGCTCATTTTGCCGGTTTGTTTAGCTTTAAGGAGTGCACGGCACGTAGCTGCCGCTCATCGTTTGGGTCTTGATGTCGAATAACAGCGTGGAGTTACCCCAGGCAGCTGTCTCACTCGAACCGCCAATGCACCACATCTCGAGCGTGCCACCCTGCACTGCGCCGTTCGCGTCCCAATCGAGGATGCCGAAAGTACCGACGAGGGTGATTTTTTCTCCGGCCGAAAGCTTCTGGAAGGCAGCCAAAACGTTGATGCCGTTGGCCTTGAGCCGGGTCGCACCTCCGGCGAGTTTGCGCAGACCCTGCGCGACGCTCGCACCCGAGACTTCTTGCGAGCGCGTGGCGGCTAGAGCCAAGCCAATCGCATAGGCCGCGTCGTGTGCCGGTCCAATCCCGGAGATCTCGGGAGCCTTGTCGAGCTTATAACGCACCGCGAAGTCAGTTAGGAAGCCGTCATAGGTTGCTGCTGGGGTATCCGGGCCACCCGGGCCGGGGGTAATGCCCGTGCCGCGGACTCGACGCCGCAGGTCGTGTGCGTTGGGGTTCGCTAAAGTGAGCAACTCCTTCACCTTAGACGAGTCGATCAGCACGTAGTAAGGCCGCGGGCTCCCGTCCTTGGGCCAATCCTTTTCCAAAAATTCCATCAGTTTGATGGCTTCCGGGGTGCCTGCCAAGACGATGATGTCGGGCAAAAATGTGACATATTTGCTGGCCAAAGCCTGGTAGTCGGCATCCGTAGCGCTACCGCTGTACGGGTCGATTTTCACGTGCGGATTATTGGCCAAAGATTGGCCATTGACCTTCAGCCCGTCGAGCGCGGTACGAGTGCCGATGCCGAGCGCATCGTTTCGGAAGATGATGCCGAGATCGATGGTCTCCTTCGTGCGCTCGGCCTTGAGCTGCTTCTCGAGTTCGCCGACTTGGCTGATCATCAGCGGCGCGCGCTGCACGTCCGAAGGCACCATCAGCCAAGTCAGATCGTTGTCGCTCAACGAGGCGATACTGGAAGCGACGCCGGTCGGGCTCATCACCACGGTACCGCCTGGCACGGTCACATTGGTCGATACGTCGAGCGTGTCTTGGCTGGTGTTCGGGCCGACGATGGCGGGCACGTGCAGATCGTTGACGAGGTGCGTGGCAGCGCGAATCAGATTCGTCGATTCGTCGCAGGAGACCATCACCAACGGCCGCCCATTGGCGGAAGTGCTGCCTGTCGGAATGCCGCCCGCCATGTTGATTTGCTCGATCCCGAGCGCCGCGGCCTGCTGACGCACCAGGTTCGTCGCGGCGGTCGGGCCCTTGGTCGAAAAGAGCGAGCCTACGAAAATTGCACGATTGTTGAGATAGTCGCCGGTGATGCCGTCACAGTCTTCGCTGAGCAGCTTCACGCAATGAGGGATCGGACTCTTCACGCAGGCGGCGGCAACCTCGGCGGTACCCGTGCCACCGGCCTTGCCCATGGCTTCCTGGGTCAAGCGATCGGTACATTCCTGATTGGTCGTGCAGTCGCCTTGGGGCCCTTCGCCGCCCTCGCCGCCTGCGCCTGCTTCGCCACCGGGCGTAGTGCCGCTGCCGGCCTCACTATTCGTGTTGCTGCCGCCCTTGCCAGCGTTGCCAGCGTTGCCAGCCTCGCTGCCCGTTCGACCGCCGCTGTTGGAGCCGGCGAAATCCGTCGGCTCCTCGCCGATCTTGAGTTGGTCCAGGCCAACGATGGCGTTGCAGCCGACGAGCGAAAAAAGCGTGAGCGCCAGCGCGCCGCCGGCCTGATTGAGCACTCTAGTTGAAGTCATGCCGTTGATTCCTGGATCTGCGCCGAAGTCCGGCGTGCCCCGATGCAACGGCTTAAGCGTCGGCCTGCATAAGCCGTTGGTGTCCCTAAGTAAGACGGTTCCCTGGTTGGATCTGGGACATTTCCCCACGCTGACCGCAATTCGGCACCCCGCTCTGCGGCCGGCCCCGCCGGGAAATTTCGGCTCTGAAAGGATTGCAATGACATCGTTTCGACAACAGGCGTCGTGGTCTCGGATCGCGATCGCGGCGCTCGGCACTGGGGTGCTGCAGCTGAGCCTATTGGGTGTGGCAAACGCCGAAGAGGATTCGGCCACGGAGATTGCCGCGGCGCGAACGCTGGCCGTGGACGGTCTCAAGCTCGCGCAGGCAGGCAAGTGTCAAGAAGCCATCCCCAAGCTGGAGCGTTCCGAGAAGCTCCATCACTCGGCCATCGTGCTCAGCCGCCTGGGCGAATGCCAGGTGAGCGAGGGCAAACTGGTGGAGGGCACCGAGATGCTTCGCAGGGTGTTGCGCGAGCCGCTGCCGGCGAATCCCAGCCCCGCGCTGAGCAAGGCGTACGAGCGCGCGCAAATCGTGCTGGACGCCGCCAAGCCCAAAATCGCCGGGCTCACGGTTTCCGTTGCCGCGCCGCCCGGCGCAGAATTGCGGCTTTCGGTCGACGGCGTGGTCATTGCCAACACCCTGCTGGACAGTGAGTTGCCGGCCGATCCGGGTGAGCACCTCGTGGAAGCGAGCGCGTCCGGCTACCTGAAAGCCAGCGCGCGCGTCACGTTGGGCTCGGCAGACAAGAAGAGTGTCACGCTCAAGCTCGAAGTCGATCCGAACGCGCCCGCGCCGACGCCGGTCAGCACCGGTCCCGAGCCCAACCCGAAGCCGGCGGCGCAAGTCGCTGCCAGTACGGCGGTCGCACCCGCGCCCGCCCCGCCGGCCAAGCCGCCGAGTCGCGCCGCCGCCTACGCATTCTGGACCATCGGCGCCGTCGGTGTCGGCGTTGGTACCGCGTTCGGTGTCATGGCGATGAAGGACAAGCAAGGCCTCGATGGGCAGTGCCAGGGCAACACTTGTCCACCGAGCAGCGAGGGAGCCGTGGACGCGGCCAAGCGCAACGGCACGATCTCGACCATTGGCTTCGCCGTAGGCGGCGCCAGCCTGGTGCTCGGCACTGTGCTCTATTTTTCACTCGGCAGTGGCTCGCCCGCGGCGCACGCCCAGAGCGCGCCCGCGCGTGGCTTTGCTGGGCTCCAGCGCGGTCGCGCGATGATTGGTCCAGGTAGTGTTCAGCTCGCCGCTGATTTCTGAGCGAGTCCGTCCGCTCGCGGCCGGGGCGATCACGGCCGCGATTTTCTGTTTCAGCGGCTCGGCCGAGGCTGCCGGCAAACGCGGCGATTTCATTCAAACCGACGCGTTGGGGATTAATCTGGTCACTCACGACCTGGATCAGCACACCACGCGCACCGTCCGCGACGCGGTGAACCTATCGCAATACATCGGTCTGCACGGCTACGTGGTCGACCGCCTGAGGCTGGGCGCTACCCTGCAGTTGACCGAGCGCTTGTGGCCGGAACCTGCGCCGGGAGCGCGCATTCAGCGCTTCGCGGTCTTGCCGCAAATCGGTTGGAACTTCTACGATCCGTTCTTCACTGCGCTGGCCTTCGTCGTCGCGCCACGGTCCGAAGGCAAGGCGCAGCTGAACCTCTCTTTGCAGCTCGCGCTCGGCGTGAGCTTGCCGATCTCGAAGCGAGTGCGCTTCAGTCTGTCGGCCGCGCTGCCGTGGACATTTTACGATCGCAACCTGATCGGCGTCAGCGCGCAGACCGGGATCGTGATTCGTTTGTAGGCGCTCACTCTTCCTTGAAGAAGTCGCTCTTCAGCTGGGTACCGGAGATCGCCCGTTTCGTCGGCTGGCGATCGAGTTCCGGTTTGCTGGGGGAGGGGGCGCGAGCGCCAACTCTCGCCGAATGATTGGGCGGGGGATAGTGGGTCGAGGCACCGGGCACGAGTGACTGCGGCCAGACGTCGAAGGTCGGCAAAGGTGCAGCGGTCATACTCTTCATCGGCGGACTCAGGGCGAGTAGTCTGCGGTCCTCGCGCCAGGCACGGACCGTCAACAGGGCGGTCAACGCGGTGGGCAAGAGCACGCTGAGTGAACCGAAGAAGCGGGTCATGAAGCCACCGAGTACCGCGCAGGCGATGAACGCGAACAGCGCGCTGGATACCGGTAGCAAGCGTGAACGCGGCCGGCGGTCGCGCTTGTTGGGGCGTGAGAGCTTGCTGAACAAGTGATCGACGATGTCGATCACGACGTGCGTCAGGTTGCCGGTCATGACCGTCGTGGGACAGGATGACGAGAGCGACTCGCGCATCAGCGTATTCTGAAAGCCCATCGCCGCGACCGCGCAGCCGCCGCCGAGCAGCAGGTGCAGCTGCCAGCTCTCGCTCAGCAGCCCGGTCAAGAAGTCGGCGGCGCTGAATGCGGCGAGCGCGGCCGTCACCAACGCCAACAGGCCGGTGAGCGCCCTCCGGCCTGTGCGACGGAGCAAGCGAGCGACGAGCGTGGCGATCGTGACCGAGCCCACGAACACCGGCAGCATCCACAGGTGCGTGGCGTGCGCGCTCGGCTGCCCGGATGAGAAGGCGATTGCATCGCCGACGATCTCGCCAGTCAAATGGGCGGGGAACAGGCCGATCAAGGAGGCAAAGCCTGCTGCGTCTACGTAGCCGGCGACGGCGCTGAGCAACGCCGAGTGCAGGTACATGTTCGTGCCGGGCATGATGCTGCCAATCGCATGGCTCGGCACGATGCTTGGAAGCGTCTTCGGATGGGAGCCCGGATGCGTTGGTGGGTTGAAGCCCGGCTGCGAGGCGCGCGAGTCGGCCTGCGGCTCGGTGGTGTGTCCCTGGTCGGTGTTGCGATTTGGAAGCACGCAGACCCCTGAACGGCCAAGCCCAGACAGACTTGCGCGTTTCGCCATAGACCCTCCTGGCGATATCCGACAGGGCGGCCAGGATCTCAAAAAGAATCAAGGATCTGGCGCAGCCGAGCGGGTGAGAAAAAAAATTCGTCGCTTGCGATCTCAGCTCGAGAATTACGCGAATCGAAGAAAACTGGAGCCGCCCCGCAACTCTGACGGGTTACGGCAGTCGCGGAAAGCGACCCGCTTTTGCTCGTCTGCCGCATGCTCACGACGAACGCAAACTCGATATCTGCCAAGGGTGATGAAGTGGATTGCGGTCCGTTCGAAGCGAGGTGCCGAGCGCAGCCGGAGGCATCGCGCAGCGACGCGGTTGGGTGGTGTCGATGCCGGCAAGCAAACCCAAAAATCGGCACGGTCGAGCTCGGCGAAGCCTGGGCGCAGCACGGCTCTGCTCAATTCAGCTTGCCTGCGCCGTTGGCTTCCAATAGCAAGATGAGCGATGAGTGGAGCGACGGACGCACAGAGCCAAACCAAACCCTTGGCTACTAGCCCGAATGAAGCAATAGCCCTGCCGAAAATTTGGGCAGCACTTTCGGCGCTGCTGTGTGGCGTTTGCTACTTCTTGGCCTTCCCAGGCATCGATCTCTGGCCGCTCGGGTTCGTGGCCCTGATCCCACTGCGCCTGGCCTTGCTCGGCCAAACGCCAAAGCGTGCGTTTTGGCTCGGCTGGCTGAGCGGGCTGACGATGATCTCGCTCGGCTTCTATTGGATGGTCGACATGATGCGGCAGTTCAGCGGCTTTTCCACGCCGATCTGCGTCGGTATGCTGCTGATCGTGAATGCCTTCCAGGCCGGCCGCATGGGGCTGTTCGCCTGGTTGTTCGTGCGCGGCGAACGCCGCTTTCCTGCCGGCATCGTCTGGCTATGTGCGCTCGTGACCAGTGAGCTGACGTTTCCGGTGCTCTTCTTCTGGTCATTCGGCGCGGTCGTGCACGGGCAGCCCGCGCTCACGCAGCTGGCCGAGATCGGAGGCATCTATGCGATCGCGCTGGTCATGGCAGCCGCCAATTTCGGGCTCAGTGAGTTTGCGGTCGCTCGCCTTCAAAAACGCGCGCCGAACGTCCGAGCGGCGCTCCCGTATTTGCTCGTCCCCGTCGTGGCGGCACTGTACGGCGCGCTGCGCATCCATCAGGTCGATGCTCGAGTGGCCGCGGCGCCAAAAGCCCAAATCGGCCTCGTGCAAGCCAACATGAGCCTAACCGGCAAACGCAGCCAGCCGAATGAAGGCATGCGCCGTCATTTGTCGGCCACGCACGCGCTCACCTCGAAGCAGCCCTTGGATCTGGTGATCTGGAGCGAGACTTCGGTCATGGGAGCGATGCGGGAGGACGACGCCAGCGGCATCATCGCGCGCTCATTCGCGGCGCGCGTGCACGTGCCGCTCCTGTTCGGCGCGGTACTGGTCAAGAAGGTCGACGATGCGCGCGGGTATGCCTATTTCAATTCCGCCCTGATCACCGATGTAAAAGGACAGGTGCATGGTCGCTACGACAAACAGGAACTCGTGCCGTTCAGCGAGCACATGCCGTTCGGCCGGGAGATCCCCAAATTGTACGAGATTTCGCCGAATTCCGGCATGTTCGAACGGGGAGAATCGGACGCGCCTCTACCGCTCGGCGAGCATCGCATCGGCACGCTGATCTGCAATGACGACGCGGTGCCCGCGCTGGCCAACCGCGTGACTCAGGATCCGAATACCGATCTGCTCGCCAACCTGACCAACGACGCTTGGTTCGGCGACACCACGGAACCCTGGATCCACCTGGCTTTGTCCAAGTTTCGAGCCATCGAGCACCGGCGCTTCTTCGTGCGCTCCACCAATAGTGGGGTCAGCGCGTTCATCGATCCGGTCGGTCGGGTCCTGGCCCAAAGTCAGCCGTTCAAGGAGCAAACGCTGGTGCATCAGGTGGCCTGGCTGCGCGGGCGCACGGCGTACGAGCTGCTCGGCACGTACCCCTACTGGCTTGCCGCCGTGTTCGCGGCCTACGCAGCCTTCGCCAGACGTCGCTCCCGAGCCCATCAGATCGATGCTCGGCGTTGACCGGCTTCCGAGAGGTCGCCAAGATGGCCAAGATGGCCAAGATGGCCAAGAGCTCAGGCGGCTCATCGCGCTGAGTCACAGCGCTGGAGTCGATGAATTTTGGGGTTAGCAGTGTTCGGCGTTTCGCGAGATTTCAACGGCGAGCTCGGTGCAGACCGGGTACATGGGTGACGAATTGGACCGGGCACATGGGTGACAGCCGATAGGGCACCCGGGGGCTCGGTGGGTTAGCTGTACTAACGGTTCGATGCGGGTGCTCTCATCTTGAAAAATGATTCGACGCGGCGCGATCAGCGAACCCTAAATTCTGATCGTTTGGCGCGGTTCATTCGGTCGTCTAAGACGCGTTGGGGACTTGGCGACCTTGGCAATCTTGGCGATCTTGGCGACCTCAGAGGAGCGTTCAGGGGCTCCCGGGGGCCAGAAAGGCGGACCCTGTTGCTGTCTGCTCAAGGACCCTGTTGCTGCCTGCTCAAGGACCCTGTTGCTGTCTGCTCAGGACCCTGTTGCTGTCTGCTCAGGACCCTGTTGCTGTCTGCGCAAGGACCCTGTTGCCGTCTGCGCAAGGACCCTGTTGCTATCGGCTCGATGACCGTCTTGCTATCGGCTCGATGACCGTCTTGCCGTCTGCCCGAGAGCCTGATCGGACGACGATGCTGCGTGCTGGGAGGTGCGAGGCTGGAACGCGATCGCCCACTCAGTCCTGGGATGCGGCGGTCGGCGCCCTAGACCTCTTTGGCTTCGAATCGCGGCTTGATCTGTTTGTTCACGAACTCGCCGACGGACGGCGCTTGCAAGAGCAAGCGATAGGCGGCAATGGGCACCTGCTGATAGCGGTAGCTGCGACCGTTGCGAAATTCGATCTCGAGTTCGAATGTTTCGGGATCGTAACCTACCCTCGCTACACTGCTCGACTCGACGGCAATGCTTTCCATGCGCTACGCGTGTAGCATGGAGCAATGTCGAACGTTGCTCCGCTCAGTCTATTGTCGGCTGTGGTCGTTTTGGATTCGACCCTCGACCATTGGTCGCTACTCGAACCCGCTGGTGGCGTGCGGCGTAGTTGTCGGCAGCCAGTCTTGTTCGAGCGCCGGTTCGGGGTTCCGCCGTTGGTTCACGTTGGACTGGTCGGAATAGACGCCAGCAAGGACGACAACTTACGGCTGAGCGTGCGCGCCGAAAGCATCACTGAACATGGCTTCACGCTGAGCGTCGAGACTTGGCTCAATACCAGGATCTGGACCGTGGAAGTATCTTGGTTGGCAATCGGCAGCTGAGCGGTTTAGCGCTTCTTCTTCAGCTGCAGCAGAGCGCCGGGGCGCACGGTGGGCGCCTCTGAATCGGACTTGGCGAAGCGCTGACTGTCGGTGTCGACTTCTTCGTCCTCCAGCAAAGCGTCAGCTTCGGCGTGAGTTCCGACGCGCCACGTGCCGCTCGGATATTGGGGACGAGGTCCATACAAAGTAGGGAGCGCGCTCGTTTCGCGATCCAAGCGGGGCAACGCCGGAGGCGCCGGGAAGGTCGGGTCTAGGAGCCAGTCGCTAGGTGGGTAGGCCATTGGGACTCGGGTGATGAATTTTAATCTTGCCGTGTTTCCGTTACGGCTCTGTGTCGGGGAGTATTCTATTCCGCAAATTTTGGCAGTTGAAGATGCTTTTTGGTCGATTTGCCGGCGGAACCCGCCGGCTTGTCGGGGCTTCTACTGACATCCACGTGTTTTCTACGCGCTTTCTGCGCCGTTTTCCGCACGTGTCAGGGCTCGAACTTGCCCGCGCTCGACACCGGAGCGGGGCCTTGTTAAGCCCGGGCCCATGAGCACCCAGCGAAAACTGTTCGTCGAAGAGATTGAGACTGCCGGAAAGCGAGTGATCGTGCGCGTCGACTTCAACGTGCCGCTCAAAGACGGCAAAGTAGAGAGCGACAAGCGGCTGAGGGAGTCGCTGCCGACGATCAAGTACCTCAAGGAAAAGGGCGCCAAAGTGATCTTGATGTCCCACTTGGGCCGTCCGGATGGCAAGCGCAGCCCAGAGTTCAGCCTACGTCCGGTCGCGGACGCGCTCGCTGCCCTGCTCGGCTCGCCAGTCTCTTTTGCTGACGATTGCGTGGGAGCGCCGGCTGAGTCGGCCGTTGCCGCGCTCAAAGGCGGCGACGTGCTGCTGCTCGAGAACCTGCGCTTTCACGCTCAAGAAGAGGCGAACGACGCTGCTTTCGCCAAGCAGCTAGCCGCTCTTTCGGACGTGTACGTCAATGACGCTTTCGGCAGCGCGCACCGCGCGCACGCCTCGACCGAGGGCATCACCAAGTTCGTGCCGCAAGCGGCTGCCGGCTACCTGATGAAGAAGGAGCTGGATTACCTGGGCGGCGCGTTGGCGGAGCCGAAGCGCCCGTTCGTGGCCATCATCGGTGGTTCCAAGGTGTCCGGGAAGATCGACGTGATCAAGCACCTTTTGCCGAACGTCGATAAGCTGTTGATCGGCGGCGGCATGACCTACACGTTCTTGAAGTCTCAGGGCTTCGAGATCGGCAAATCGATCGTGGAGAACGACAAGCTCGACCTAGCCAAGAGCTTGCTCGCCGAAGCCGGCGACAAGATCGTGCTCGGCACCGACGTGGTCGTCACCGACAAGCTGGATTTCAAGGCACGCACCGTGGGCGCGACCAAGGTCGTATCGACCAAAGACATCCCGAGTGACTGGGAGGGCGTCGACGCGGGCCCCGACACGATCGCGGCGTTCCGTAAGATCATCCTCGGCGCAGGCACCGTGATCTGGAATGGCCCAGTGGGCGTGTTCGAGATCGACGCTTCCGCCAAGGGCACGATCGCCGTGGCCGAGGCCCTCGCGGAAGCCACTGCCGCCGGCGCGACCACCATCATCGGTGGCGGCGATTCGGCATCGGCGGTCAAGAAGGCCGGCGTCGCTTCCAAGGTTTCGCACGTCTCCACCGGCGGTGGTGCTTCACTCGAGTTCCTCGAGGGCAAAGTGCTCCCGGGCGTGGCCGCGCTGACCAACAAGTAAGCCCGCGACCATGGCACGTCAGGCGTGGCACCTCCCAATCAACGATGGTGCCGCGCTCGACTAACCAAAGTCCGCGCGCTGGATACGCATCAGGAGCGCCGGACCGTCGGGCGTGAGCACCTCCGTCACGGGACGAAAGGGCAGAGCGGCGGCGAGGAGTGGGCGAAAGCTGAACTCAGGGCTCATCCCGCCGTAGCTTGAGCGAGATCTGCGGTATCCCCGCGGCCGTTGTGCAATTGCCGGGAATTGCCGCGGGCCCGGCGGCGTTCTAGAGCAAGTTCCGTGCAGCGATGGCCGAGGCGAGCGTTGTTTTTGCTGGCATTGCTGGGCATGGCCTTGGGGGTCGATGCTTTTTTCGTCGAACCGGCGCGCTTGGTCGTCAATCGACAGGAGCTGCGGTTGGCGAATTGGCCCGCCGAGTTGTCCGGTGTGCGTGTCGCATTCATCTCGGATCTGCACGTGGGTTCGCCCCATTGGCGGCTTTCACGCTTGAACGAGTTGGTGCAGAAGGTGAACGCGGAACGGCCCGATCTGATTTTACTGGGCGGCGACTATCTGATCAACGACGTCTGGTTCGGTGAGCACGTCGAGGCGGAGCCAATCGCGCTTTCGCTCGCTCAATTGCGGGCGCCGCTCGGCGTGTTCGCGGTGCTGGGCAATCACGATTGGTGGAACGACGGCCCGAAAGTGCGGGCTGCGTTCGAGGCCCACGGCGTCACGGTGTTGGACGACGAAGTGCGACGCATTCGCTTCAAGGGCAAGGACTTCTGTTTGCTCGGGGTGCGTGACGAGACCGAGCGATTGCGCTCCGCGGACAAGGAGCTCGAGCTGGCCCTGCCGGGCATGCCACTGCTCGTGCTGATGCACGAGCCGGACTTGTTCGCGGACTTGGACGAGCGCGCGACGCTCACTTTGGCGGGTCACACCCATGGCGGGCAGGTCGATCTGCCGTTGCTGGGTCGGCGCGTCGTCCCCTCGCGTTTCGGTTCGCGCTATGCCGCCGGGCACATCGTGGAGGGTGGGCGCCACTTGTTCGTCACCACCGGGGTCGGAACCAGCATCATCCCGGTCCGGTTTCGAGTGCCGCCCGAGATTGCTCTGCTCACGCTGCTTTGAGCGCGCACTTCACTGCAGGCCGCGTGCCTCGCGCCGAATCCAGCTGCGGAACGCCGCGACCTCCGGGCGCTTGAAGTTTTCCCGCGGCCCGACCAAATAGTACGCGAGGCCAGTGGGCACTGGCAAAACCTTGGGGAAGGGCAGCACGAGTCGTCCGAGCGCGAGTTCATCGAGTGAAAGCGAACGCCGCGCCAGCGCTACCCCCTGCCCTTGGATGGCTGCCTCGACGACCATGCTGGAGTCCGTGAGCCGAGTGTACCGGGGGCGCTCGGGCGGGCGTCTGCGTTGCGCCGCGAACCAGCGCGGCCAGGCTTCGAGATGGCTGTCCTGGAGCAAGCTCAGGCGATCTAGATCGGCCGTGCTCTTCAGCTTGTGGCGACTCGCGAAGCCTGGCGAGCAAACCGCCAGCCAAGCGTCGTCGGCCAGCTTTTCCTTGAACAAGTGAGGATAGCGTCCGTGCCCGAAGCGGATACAAAGGTCGATCGGTTCGAGCTCGAAGTCGACCAGACTCTCGGTTGCAGACACGCGCACTTCCACCTCGGGTTGCAAGGCCAAGAAGCGACCCAAACGGGGCACCAACCAACGCGTGCCGAACGACGGTAGGGTGCTCAGCGCGACGACCGGACGCAGCGCGCGAGCGCGCAGGCGTAGGCGCTGATTGGCTTGCTCCAAACGCAGAAAGATCTGACGCAGCTCGCCGGCCCAGGCTTGACCTGCGTCGGTGAGCGCGAGCCTGCGTGGCAGGCGCCGAAACAGCGCTGTGCCGAGCTCTGCCTCCAGGCTGCGGATCTGATGGCTGACGGCGGTCTGCGTGACGTGCAGATCGCGCGCGGCCAAAGTGAAACTGAGCCGCTGCGCAGCGGCATCGAAGACTTGCAAGGAATGTAGCGAGGGCAACGCTGGCAGCAGCGGACTCGCCGAGTCGGAATCTGGCATGACATTTTCTCATGTATCATGGAAAAGATGCGCTTTCGCCCGACCTCGCCCGCGGTTAGGGAACAGGCAATGAAACTCTACCGCTTTCGCTACAGTCCCTACGCGCGGAAAGTGCAAATGCTGCTCGACCTACTGGGCGCCGAGTACGAGCTCGTCGAACAGTCGTACACCGAGCGACGCGAACTCGCCGAGCTCACCGGTGGCTACGTCCAGGTTCCGGTGCTGGTCGCCGATGATGGTCGCTCAATCGTCGAATCGCGTGCCATCTGCGAGCACTTGCTTTCGGGAACCGCGGGGGCGAAGTTCGTGCCGTCGCCGCTCGAAGGTCCGATTTGGGGATATGCCGACTTCGTCGATGGGCCGTTGGAAGACGTGCTGTTTCGGATCGCCTCGCCCGAGATTCGTCGCGCCTGGCCGAGCGCAGCCGAGCGCGCGCTCTATGTCTACATCAAGGAGCGCAAGTTCGGCGCGGGTTGCGTGGACGCTTGGCTACGCGAGCGCGCCCAGCTCGTGCAACGCGCACAATCCCTGCTGGGCCCCACGCTGAAGACGCTCGCGCAGCGCCCGTTCTTGTTCGGCGACGAGCCCACGCTGGCGGACGCAGCCCTGTACGGCAACTGCGCAATGCTCGAAGAAGCAGATCCACAGCTGCTTTCGCAGCTGAGCGACGCCCTGCCGAGCTATGCCCGTCGAGTCGAGGCCTGGGCTCGAGCCTGAGCCCGAGCCTCAGCTGGGCGAAACCTTCGCGGCTTCCGGACGCGCAGCGCGGCGCTTGGGCTTGGCGTCCAGCCCGAGTTCGTTGATCCACGTGGGCGTGGCAGCGAACGCGGCTTCGCTCAGCGAGCGAGCTTGGCGCAGAGCAAGCTCTAGAGCCGAAGCGGCGACGCTCACCGCCTCGCGCAGCGGGGCCGCCTCGGCATCCGGCAAGGGCCGCGGAGCCGCGGCTTCCCGCAGCGAGCGCTCGGAAGCCTTGGCAGCCTCGAGCAGTGGGGGCAGAAACGCGTACTCAGGGTCGGTGCAGAGCCGACGAACGTAGGTGGAGTCAGCGCGGCGTTCGAACTCGAGCCAAAAGTTGTGCGCCGAACTGCCGGGTCGCCGCAGGGTGGCAAAGCGCTGATGCGGGAACAAGGCCTCGACCAAGGGCCCATTGGCCGAAACATTGGCTACGATCGCGTCGAAGACGCCTTCGACGGCGTCCGCCCAGGCGTTGGCCAAGGTCTCGCTCTTTACCTTTCGCGCACCCGCAAACTCAGGCAGCGGAGCCGCATCCAGCAGCGCCCGCTGAACGCTCTCGAGGCCGGCCGTCACTCGTTGCGTGGCGGCTTCGAGCCAGCTGCGTTCCTCGCTCACTTCGTCGTGCTCGGAGTCGAAGCGCGCACGGGCGGCGGTCAGGCGTTCGATGGTTTGAAGCGCGAACGCCGTGAGATCTTGGGCTTCTTGAATGCTGAACGAGCTCATTGGCCGGTCACCCTAAACACAGCCGCGCGCGAGCGGGAAGCCCAAGAGCCATTCACGTCCGTAGTACCAGGTGCAGTCCGCGCGGGTGCAGCGTGCCCGGTTACCGACTGCGCGCGGACAACCGCTCCGCCCACGCGCCCACCAGGCGTTTGGTCGATTCGTCGTGGGTGAGCAGCAGCTCGGTGAGTACGGAGGTGGCTCGCTCGGCTTTCGCCCAGGCGGCGCGATGACCGAGTGTATCCGGTGCGGTTCTCGATAGTTCGAGCGCATCGACCAGCCACGCGCTGACCTCGCGGATTCGATCCAGCTCGCTCGCTTGCGCGCCTTGGTTGTCGCGCACCACGTACAGCGCTCGGGCGATGCCGAGCAGATCGCGGACGGTTTCTCGGGGCAGTTGTTTGGTGCTCACCCGCCTCGGGTACTGGATTTATGTTCAGTAGTAAATGGATTCGTTCCGCTCGCACAAACGCCGGCTTAGTCGCGTGCTTCGAGCTTTGCGCCGCCGCGCGCTCGCTGCGTCCGCTAGCCCAAAAAGGATCGGCGAGCCGCCCGTGATATTTAACTGGTGTGGTCGAGAAGTCCGATCCGGCGCGCACTACGGATGCCAAAGACGCATCGGCGGAAGTCACGAAGCCGACAGAGTTCGCGTTGATTTGGCTGACAGGAGCCTTGACCGGCACGCCGTTGAACTTGCCCTGGGCCGATTCGAACGAGCTGACGATCGGCAGAGACGCCGAGTGTGCGATTCATCTCGCCAATACCGATGTCTCGAGGCAACACGCTTCGCTGCGACGGAACGCTCGGGAACCCGGCGTTTTGATCGCCGATTTGGACAGCCGCAATGGCACGCGCGTCAACGGTCGCTTGGTGCAGAGCGCGCGCTTGCAAGAAAATGACATCGTGCGCGTGGGAGGCTGCGTGTTCGTCGTCAGCGACGATCTGGGTTCGTTTTCAGAGGTCGCTCCTGGTCTGTTCGGATCTGCCGTCTTGAAGCGCGCGCTCGCGCCGTTGTCGAAAGTCGCTCAAAGTGACCTGCCGATCGTGCTCGAAGGTGAGACGGGGACGGGCAAGGAGCTGGTCGCTGGGGCGATTCACTCTCTGAGCGGACGCGCGGGCAAGCTCGTCGCCATCAACTGCGCGGCGCTGCCACCGGGCTTGGCCGAGGCCGAGTTGTTCGGCTATCGGCGCGGCGCGTTCAGCGGGGCAGAACGAGCGAGTCCAGGTTTTTTTCGCACGGCCGAGGGTGGGACGCTGCTCCTCGATGAGGTCTCCGATCTGCCGCTCGCTCTGCAGGCCAAACTGTTGCGTGCGCTCGAGCAAAAGGCCGTCCAGCCGCTGGGAGAGGCGCTGCCGGTGCCCGTCGACGTTCGGATCGTGGTCGCAGGGCAAAGCTCGCTGTTCGACGCCGTCAAGCGACAGCAATTTCGAGCCGATTTGTTGGCGCGTCTGAACGGTATCACCCTGCATTTGCCGCCGCTTCGTGAACGTCGAGCGGATATCGTGCTGCTCTTTTGGCATTTCTTGCGAGCGCTCCAGCCGGGCACGCTGCCTCGCCTCGAACCCGAGTTCGTCGAACGTCTCGCCTTGTACGATTGGCCGTTCAACGTGCGTGAGGTGCTGCAACTCGCCAAGCGGCTGGCCGTGTTGCAAGGGGCGGAGGGGGTGCTGCGCGCTCAGCATTTGCCGCGCGAGATGAGCCTGGGTACCGAATCGAGCCCATCGAGCCCATCGAGCCCATCGGGCCCATCGAATGCGGTTCAGGCCCCGTCAGCCATTGATCTCGCGCGCTTGCTGGCGGCGTTGCGGGAGACCGGGGGCAACGTCACGCGCGCCGCAGCGCAGCTAGGCGTCACCCGCCAGCGTGCTTACCGCTTGCTGGAAGAGCAATCGGTGGATCTTGCGACGCTGTCCGGTCCGCGTCGCTCTAAACGCGAGCGCTAGCCGCTAGCGGTTGCTCGCGGACGACCGCGGACGTCCGAATCGACGCACGCGCGTCGATCGCTCGTCCCGCGTGCGCAACGAAGGCCGCTTTTCGGCTTGCTGGCGCAGAGCGACGCGCGGGCATGCGCGTTGCAATCGGTCCTCGTTCACACGCTTCCAACCGCCTGTGGAAACGCAGGTCGCAAAATACGGAGAACACCGATGCTCATCGTTCGGAGCGACGCGTTGCTACGCGCGCTGATGCCCGCCCTATTGATCTCGAGCTTTGCTGAGCCCGCGCTCGCACAAGAAGCCGAGACAGAGGAGACCGCTCCGAGTGCTCCGAGTGCTCCGAGTGCTCCGAGTGCTCCGAATGCGCCGACTGCGCCGACTGCGCCGACTGCGCCGACTGTACCGGGTGCGCTGGGACCGCGTGAAAAAGCCGCACAAGGCAGCCTGACGACGGTCTCGGGGCCGCCAGTGATCGTCAAGGACGAGGGCTGGAAGTTCGAATTTCATGGTTACCTGCGGGCGCCGATGATGGTTGGCGTCGGTCGCCGTGATAGCCCCGGGCCAGGCCAAAGTTCGACCACCTTTCATTCGCCGATCATTCCCGACGGTCAGTACCTGAGTTGGCAGAGCTCGCCGCACAACAAATCGGATTGGGCGGAGCTCTACTTCTCGGTCGGAAACTCACTGGCCAAAGGCACGGTCTCCTTGCAAGGCTACAACTTTTATCAGGGCTCTTTCAGCGACTCGGTGAAACAACTCGGGATCTCGGATGGCTTCGTCGATCTGACCCCGGACCTAGGCTACGAAAACCTGCGCTTAACTTTGCGCGCAGGCGCGTTCTCCAACAAGTACGGCTCGGCGGGACGCTACGACGCCGGTGAGTACGATACGTACATGTTCGGCCGCGTGCACAACATGGGCGGCGCGGTGCACGCCGACTTGGATATCGATGAGCGACACACGCTCTGGTTCGAATACGGCGTCGGTGCCAAGAGGCCCGACCCGAGCCAATACAACAACGCGCGCTTTACCATGCTGCAGCACGTGCATGCTGGCTTCGATCGCGGCAAAAACATGCAGCTGAGTGCGCACTACTTGAGCTCGTGGGCCCAGGAGGAAGACCGGAACATGAGCAGCGAGGGCACCTCGGTGACCAACGTTCCAGACGGCAAGATGTGGGTCGCAGGACTCGATGCACGCTTCGAGCTCGGTGCGCTCGGTTATCTGTATGGCGCCTACTCGCACGTCGGCTTGAAGGACGCCTTGACCGTGGGGCGTGCGATCGAGGTCATCCATGCGTCGGGTGGCGGCGAGTTTGGACTGGGCGTGGTCGAAAACTACCTGGGGCTGGCGTGTGTCGGGCCCGGGGCCGCAAATACGCCGTTTTACAAGGCGGGAGCGCCGTGTAGCAAGGGCAACGGCAGCGTCGACACGCTGCTCGCGCAGTATGAATTCAGTCTGATGAACTTCATGCAGCAGTCCTCCGGCGGCGAAAGATTCTGGGGCGACGGCTCGGATCTGGTCGTCAAGTTGTACGGGATGTACAACAAGGTCAAGAGCGACGTGGCCATCAACGATGGCATTCACAAACTCAAGTTCGGCGCGGATCTCGCGTACGCCGTATTGCCTTGGCTGACGGCTGGCCTGCGCTTCGATCGTCTACAGCCCAACAGCCGGATCCCCGAGCAGTCTTTCGCGATCTTGTCGCCGCGCTTGGTGTTCAAATCCAAGTTCGTCACGCGCGAGGCCATTACGCTCCAATACTCACGCTATATGTACAATCAGCGCACGTGCCGCACGACCACCATGGGCGGCGTCGAGACTGGCAGTCCAGCGGACAACACGTACACCCCGGGTCAGGAGTACTGTGTGCAGCCTCCGTCCTCACCGGTCCCTCCCGATGGTTTCGGTTCCACCTGGGAGGCGTTCTCCAGCCCTCAACGCGCCGCACCGACCACGCGCCCCGACGTGAACGTGTTCAAAATCGAGGCGACGATGTGGTGGTGAGCGCGCTGGGGCGTCAGGCGCGGTTGACGCTGACGTCGCGTTCGAGGCAAGCGACGACCGGTTCGAACGCGAGCCGCCCGGCTTCACTCATCCGAACCAATGCGCGGTGTGCGTCGATCATCGTGCGTTGCAGCTCGGCCGCGGACGGCGAAGCCGTCACCACCGGATCAGCGCTTACGTCGGACAGCCGCGGGTCGGCAGGCCGCGGGTCGGCAGGCAATAGATCGAAGGTTTGATCGAAACCCATGCTGCGAAGCACGACGTCGATGTCTTCGTTACCGGAGATGATGACGCTATTGGGGGCGCCCGTCTCGCGAACCTGTTCGTTGGCGCGGGCCATCAAACCCAGGTTCGTGCTGTCGAGCGACTCGGCAGACGTCAAGTCGAACACCAGCCCAGATACTTGATCGTCTACGAACAGGTGCTGCAAGAACTGCTGCAGGCCAGGCGCCAAGGTGTAGTTGACCGTGCCAAAGTAGCGCAAGACGTGCACGCCCTTTTGGGCAGCATGGGTAACGTGGCCTAAGGACATGGTTTTTCCTCTCGTGTTAGCAACAGCAGCGCGATGTCGTCGCTGAGCGGAGTCCGCTCGCTCAGGCTTAGGGCAAGCACCAGCGGAGCCATGGAATCCGCCTGAGCAAGCTGACGTCCGAGTTGCTCGCGCCGCTCGCGGTGACTGCGCTTCGGTGGCAGTTCGAATACTCCGTCAGAGACGAGCAATAGACGGCCGCCGGGCTGCAGGCGCGCCTCGCCCCCGCCGAATGTCCCGCGCCCTGGCAGGTTGAGTGGGCGCCCCGCGCACTCGAGCTCGATGGTTTCGTGTCCGTTCGACAGATAAGGATACGGAAAAGCTCCGGCGTTCCCATACACGATCTGCCCGGACTCCAGGTTGGCGACCGCGTAGAAAAAGGTCACGTGCTTCGGAATCGAGAGAGCTTTGAGGTCCGCGTCCAGCCCAGCGAGCAACTGCTGCGGGTTCAGGATGGTTTCGTCACCTCGGGTGTGCAGGGCCTCGCGATACTTTCCGACCAGCGTGGTCAAAATGGCCGTGACGAAGGCCGAAGCTGCGCCGTGGCCCGCGACGTCCGCTAGGTACAGCCCCACGAATCGCTCGTTGAGCGCAAAGTAGTCCAGAAAGTCCCCGCTGAGCATCTGGGAAGGGAACAAGCGACGCTCGCAACGCAGCGACCCGAGACGCAAGCCATCCTGCGGGAGCAGCTGGAACTGAAGCTGCCTAGCGCCCTGTTCGTCACTGCGCAGCTCGTTCAACGCGGCGGACAGGCGCTCATTCGCGCTGCGTAGGCTTTCACCATAAGCGCGGTTCTGGCGGAGCAGCGCGGAACGTTCGACGCCGCGCCGGACTGCCTGGCGTAGGATTTCGTTGTCGGGCAGCGGTTTGGAGACGAAATCCCAAGCGCCGCGGCGGAGCGCCTCTACGGCGTCGGCCATCGTGCCCTGCCCGGAAACGACGATCACCGGTGTCTCCGGGTGCTCGGCAACGAGCGTGCTCAGCACCTCGAGGCCGTCCATCTCGGGCATACGCAAATCGAGCAAGACGACCCCTGGCTTTCGCTCGCGACACAGGACGAGCCCTAGCGCGCCGCTTTCGGCTTCCAGCACGGACGAACCCGTTCTTTCGAGCACGCGTCGGAACGCTCCGCGCACGAGCGCGTCGTCGTCGATGATCAGCACCGGAGCGTCGTCCTTCATGATCGACCTCTTGGAACGCAGCATATCCTATCATGATCGCTGCGTCGTGCTGCCCTTGTCGGAAACCGCCCGAGGCCACTCGCCCGCCGACGGAGCTCGCATTTACGTCGCATGGCATAAATGCATCAGAGAGTCTTCCTTCCAAGCACCGGCAAAGTTCGACCCGGCCGAGCTGCGTTCGCTGCTAGTCCCCGTAAATGAGCCTGCCTCCGTTGAGCCGCTTGCGCGGTTCTTCTGCGCTCGACGCTTGGGCCTGGTGTCGTTTGCTGCCGGGTCCGATTTCGAGCGGGAGTGAGACGTCGGCAATCTTGTCGCCGGCATTGACGGAAACGGTTGCCGTCGTGGCGGTTCGGTTCGGACGGCTAGTCGGAGCCGCGTGGCGTAGCGCGGGGGCGGGGGACGGGTGCGAAGAACCCTCGCGAGAGGCGGTGGAGGTTGGTCGTTCGCGTTCCGGCTGGAGCGGTAGCCCGTGCTCAGCCTCCGGTGTGACGATCGGCAAGGCCGGTGACAGGGAAGCCACTACCGCATTCGTGGTGCTAGTCGGGCCGATCACCAAGGTGCCGAGTTGGGGCGCCTCGGGCGCTACCGGGTTTTGGCCCTCGAAGTGCTTGAGCGCGCCCAGGGTAGCCAGCGCGGCACCGAACAGACAACTCGCGATGATGGCGTTTCTGACCCAGGCAGGCGAACGTCGCGCGGCCACCGTGCGCGCGGGTGCGGAGCGGCTGCTGGCTTCTTCACTTGCCGCAACCGCTCGAATCGCCGCCGTCACCGCCAGAAGATCGTCTCGCGACGGTACCGGCGTCAGTGCACCGGCACCGTCCCAGGTCAGGCCGCGTCTCGGAGTTGCTCGTTGCGAGGCTGGCGGCTCGTCCGACTCACCTGCGACGCGCAACGACAAATCGCGTTGTCCGGTTCGCTCGAGCGCGATTGGGGCTTCGCTCCCGAGCGTCTCCCGACAAACGCGCAGCGCCGATACGAAGTCTCGCATCGTCGAAAAGCGAGCCTCGGCGTTCTTCGCAATCGCGCGATGCACGACTTGAGCCAAGTGCATCGGGATGCTCGAATCCAGTTCGGAAAGCATGGGCGGCATTCGATTCATCTGAATCGGTGGGATCTCGGCCAGCATCGCGCGCCGCAGCGGCTCGCTACGCTCCTGTAAATCCCGTTCGAATACCAGCAGGATCGGATGCTTACCGATCAGCATTTCGAACATCATCAGGCCCAGCGCGCAAATGTCGCTGCGCGGGCTGAGCGGTAGACCCTGCACCTGCTCCGGGCTCATATACAGAATCGAGCCCATGACGATGTCTTTGTGGGTGGTGAAGCCGATTTCGTTCAGGACTTTTGCGATGCCGAAGTCCAGCACCTTGACTCGGTTGTCACGGGTTAGATAAATATTGTCTGGTGTGAGGTCACGATGAATCAGCCCGATCTCATGGGCAACCTGCACGGCCTCCGCCGCTTGCATGGCCAGCTGCAATACCTCATCGACCGCGAATCGACGATGAGCTGCGAGCGCGGATCGCAATGAGCGCCCGCGCAGCAGCTCCATGACGATGTAAAATAAGCCATCGTCGGTGACGCCCGCATCGTGCATGACGACGATGTTGGGATGATCGAGCTTGCCCAGCGCGCGCGCCTCTGCCTTGCCGCGCTCCAGCATCTCGCGCGTCATGCCACGCGACGAGTGAACGACCTTGATCGCTACCTCACGCGCGGTAAAGATGTGTTGTCCGAGATAAACCCAAGCTTGCCCGCCACGCCCGATCTGCTTCTTGATCTCGTACTTATCGAGGAACCGCGCACCGATTCGCAGGGGACCTGCCTGGTCGGACGGCGCGTCATCGGCCCCCAGCACCCGGGATGAGCGAATCCTCGCTCCGCTCGCCGCATCGCGATGAAGCCCGCTGTTGGACGCAGTGCCCAGATCGGGGATCTCGAGACCGGGCGGGGCAGGCGGGGATGCTTGGGGCGATGAACGGACGTCCGAAGGCTGGGGCGCGAGTCGCAATTGGTTCATGATTCGCTCGAGCTCCTCGCGTAGCTCGTCTGCGCTTTGAAATCGTTCGCCGGGAGCTTTGCGGAGTGCGCGCAGTACCGCTCGGTCGAGCTCCGCAGGGATGCCCGCCTTGGAGAAGTGAGACGGTGGCTCGGGCTGCTCGGCGACATGCGCCGAGAGCAACAGTAGGGCGCTCTGAATGTGATCGAACGGGCCGCGTCCCGCGAGCGCGAAGTACAGCACCAAGGCGGCCGAGTAGAGGTCAGCCCGGTGATCGACACGCCGCGCGAGGGCGCCTTCGGGGCTCACGTACCTCAGGGCACCAACGACCGAGCCGGTGGCAGTCGGCACGGCCAATGGATTGGGGCCTAGCGGGAGCGCGTCCGGCATGGTGAGCGCCACGCCAAAGTCGAGCAGCTTCAGTACCCGATTGCTTCTGGGACCATCGCATAGAAACAAATTGTCGGGCTTGATATCGCGATGGACGATGCCGACGGCGTGCGCCTGCGCGAGTCCGCGTAGAAGCTGACAGGTGTAGTCGAGCGCTTCCAGCAGCGGGAGCTGTCCGCGCGCTGCGAGCTCGTCAGCCATGGTCTGTCCGCGCAGGTACTCCATGACGATGTACGGCCGTTCGTCCAAGGTTTGCCCGCACCCCAGGATCGCCACGATGTTCGGGTGGTTCAGGCGTGCCAGTGACTCCGCCTCCAAGCGAATTCGATCGGCGACGCTCGGATCGCGAGCGAGGCGAGTGTGTTGGATTTTCACCACGCATGGCGTTGCGAGCTTGCGGTGTTCGGCGAGGAACACTTCACCCATTCCGCCCGCTCCGAGCAGTTGGAGCGCGCGATACGGTTGGCCCGCGAGCGGATCATCTGCCAATGACTTCGAATCGGAAGCGCCTGTCGGAGAAAGCATGGTGCTGATCGATCTCCCCACGATTGCTGCTGCGTAGAGTCGTCGTATGACTGGCGAGCTCTGAGCTCGCAGACTCCTCATCGGAACCCAACCGCCTCGGTAATTCATGCCGCGACTCAGGTGACTGCGCAACCTTCTCGTTGTTCTCGTTGTTTGATTTTCATGCGCAAAATCGTGACGATTTTTCACGCCGCGACTGATGCATTTTGCCCGAGCTGCGAGAATCCGAGTGCACTAGCGATGGCTCGCTCTCTCGATTCGCTGGATGCCTCTCTCGCCTCGCGCGATCTCTCGCTCCCTCGATCTCTCCAGAGGCATCGGTCTCTCCAGAGGCATCGGCGCGAGCGAGCATTGGCTACTCACCGACATGTGGTGTGCCAAGCACGCTTTCGCCCACCCTTGCCTACTCCCACTTCAGGCCAGTGGTCGCGAATTTCAGCACAAATTTGCAGCGCCCGAGCTGTAGCACCGTGGCGCGCTCGCGAGTCCGCGTCGCCAGTCGCCAGTCGCCACGCGCCAGCCCTCGCGGAAGCTCGGCCGGAGCACACCCTCGTGAGTGACTATTGCGACAACAAGCGGGCGAGCCGCGCGCTGTCGAGCGAGCTCAAGGTGGCCGGTGAATCGAGCGGGTTCTGGTCGAGCTCTGCCAGTGCCGCCGGGTCTGGCTCGCCGGACTCGAGGTTCGCTTCGGCCAACCAAGCATCGAAGCCGCTGAAGTGCGGAAGATCCAGCACCAAATGCAAGCGTTCGGGACCTCGGTTCAATGCACCGTGCGGTAGGCTGTTGTTGAGCAGCCAAATGCGCTTCGGCTGCAGAAACAGAAATCGGCGCGCCACGCACAGTCTGGCTTGCGGATTGGTGATCAGCGGAACGTGAATGCGGTGATGTCGATCCCAGTGTTCGGTGTTGTCGATATGGGTGAAAATCCGACCTCCCTCGGGGATGGAACCGAGCCAGGCCAGCGTTGGTTCGACCGGAAACGCGGTGTCGAGGAACCGGCACAGCTGAGGTAAGCGCTCGAGGTTCGGTTGATTGATGGAATGACCATTCGTCAACTCACTGCCCGGGTAGCTCGAGCGCTGTCCCGTGCGGAGCATCGAGAAGTGCGCTTCGACGTGCCACTTCCATTGGCTCTCCAGCCAATCCGGGCGCTGCTGCGCGATTTCTTCGACCAAGGGCGCGAGATCGAATTCGAGTGGCCACCAGGCGAATTGGTATGCCTTTTCGAGTGCGCGGGGACTGCGTTGGTGCGGCCGCTGAAACACGAAGCCGAGCGTAGCAAATCGGATTCGCCTACGATAGCGTCGATGCCTCGTGCCCTGGTTCTCCAGGGGTCACGTCGTCAGCGATTGGCATTTTTACGGGGAGAACGAGTTGGATCAAATGCTGCGCCTTCGAATCGTTTTACGCGAGACGAACATCGGTGAGTTTTATGACTACGCGCACGGCGCCTCGGACCCCAAGCGGGCAACCTACGGCCAGTTCCTAGCGCGAGACGCCCGGCAAGTTCCGCAGGCGGAGCTCAAAGCGCGGTTCGACAAAGTCGCCGCTGTTTTCAAGGACGCGGCGCGCGTCGTCCCCATTCGCGACTCGGCGGACGACTCGCTCTATTCGCCGCTGTTGTACGTAGATGGCACGGAAGCTTATCTCGACTCGTTCTTCGAAGGCAAAACGCTGGCTCGATTTTTGGGCGATGTCTCCGGTGGCTCGCAGATCAACCCCTGGGAGTGGGACGGCCCGCTGAAGGCACTCGAGTCCGAAATCCGCACCATTCACCTCGCGCGCTGCGGCGCGCCGCCGGCAGAAAACGCTCGAGCGCCGCGGCCCATTCATGCGCCCAGTCTACCGGTGCATGGCGCGTTCATGTCTGATCCGAGCAAGGGCACGCGGGTCAACGATGGTCGCTTCGAGAGCGCTCGGAAACCGCGCCTCGAAGACGGAATGACGCCGCAAATGATTCGCGAGTTTTACAGCTTCCCCGAGGACGCCAAAGGCAAAGGTCAGACGATCGCGATCATGTCGATCGCCACGGCCGAGTCTCGGGACGATTTGTTGAAGGACTTGGAAATGTTCTGGGCCGCTGCCGGGGCCGGACGACCGGCGATCGAATTCGTGCCAGTAGGACCGCAATCCGGAGACCTGCAGGCCAGTTCGCTCAATCGGCTCGAGGCGTGCATGGGGCCAGCGTGGATCGGCGCCTTGGTCCCTGATGCCAAAATTTTGCTCTACGAGCTTGCCCCGGATTTGCCCGATCCCTGGTTGGCCGCGATCGAAATGGCGGTCAGCGATCCGCGCGCTCCGAACGTGCTGTGCATGACCTGGACGCTGCCGGAGGATACCTATTATCGCCAGTTCAATCGTGGCTCGATCGCGCTCGGCTTGGCAAAGGCCGCTGCCTTAGGCATCACCGTGATTGCCGCTGCGGGCGATTGGGGCGTGTACGATGGGCGACCGGGAGCGATTCTGGAAAACGACGCGACCGACAAATCGAGCGGGAAAGTGGCGCGCGCTGCCTGGCCTCACGCGACCTTCCCGTCGAGCGAGGACTTCCTGCTTTCGGTAGGTGGGACGCTCATCACCTCTTTGGATCCGCGGACCGAGATTGCTTGGAGTGGCCCGCTTCCTCCGGACCCAGCACTCGCCAAAGAGCTGCCCTTCAGCTCGCTGGCGACCAGCGGTGGCTTCAGTGACCGCGTGCCGGTGCCCGCTTGGCAGCGAGCCCTCGTGGTAGGGAGCGGCGCACAACGCAGCTACTCACGGGGCACCAACGTGCCAGCGGTGCTCCCCTACGGGCGCGGATTCCCAGACGTGGCGCTGATGGCTTCCGGTCCTGCGCTCACGCTCGGCAACGCCGAAGAGCTTTCGGCGATGGGCTACCAGCTGGTGGTCAATGGCCAGTGGCTGGGCTACGCGGGCGGAACGAGTATGGCCGCGCCGATCTGGGCAACGATCATTGCGATTGCAAACGCGCGCCGGCAAGCCGACGGGCAATCCCCAGTCGGCTTCGTCAATCCGTTGATCTACTACCTGGGCGCTACTTTGCCCGACACCGGGGAGCACGCAGCCCTGCGAGGGATCAGCAACGGCAACTCGGACATCGAGTTTCGTGTGGTCTCCGGGCAAGGTCGCTCGGATCACCACACGCTTGCTGGGTATTGTGCCAAGTCACAATGGGATCCCGTCACCGGTCTCGGGGTTCCCCACGTGAAGAATCTAACGGACGCCTTGCTGAGCTATCCAGCAAATTTCCGAGCAAAGCCAGCCTGAGCCGGCCGCGCTCGACTCAGAAGCCCGGATCGCCGCTCTGGGCGTTGCGATTGAAATTGTCGATCACGGGTGAGGCATCGTCGCTGGGCGCCGGGGGTAACACGAGGTGGCGTGTACCCACGGCTTGGTCTTCGACGACTTGGTAGGTCACTCCTGCTGGGATATCGACGTGGTACTCCTTCAGTACCGCGTCGGTCTCCGCGAGCAACCGGGCTTTGAAGGCCGGTTCACTCCACGCCCGGGTGATGATCTTGAGCCATGTTTCTTTCATTGGGGTCACCTAAATCGGAGTTGGGGGTCTGGTTGCCGTGAGTGGTCGTGAGCGAGGCTCGGGCGAGTATCGTCCCGAAAAGCCAGAATTTTCGCTTCGAGGTGCGCTGAATGAAAATCATCGTCTAGCGCAGGATCGAAGTAGATGCGCGCGGTCAGGTAGCAAGCATGAGCGATTGCTCGGCGTTCGTCGGCGTTCAACGCGGCAGTCGTGGTCACGTTCGTGCGCACGTGGTGCGCATCACCACCGAGCGCGCTATGCACGCGAAGGCAGCGCGTGGCATTCACGTTCGTGGGCAGACCTTGTTCGATGGCGCTCACTTCAGCCGGCCCGCGTAGCAGGGCGAGGCGCTCCAGGGCGTGCGCGTAGCCGACACAACCAACTGGGGCGTCGGCTGCGGCCAGCCGCTCGAAGAGGGCCACCCAAGCCGCTGCGCGGGCTGGTACGAACGCGCTGACCAGCCCGCGCGCCCGATAGCCGAGCTCGCTCAGATCGCGCAGAGCCAGCTGCTCGTGGCCGAATTCCTCGTTGATCTTCTGTTCGGCCCAAGCGGCGAGGGCACGGCGGCCGGACTGCGCGAAGCGTCGCGCAACCATCGGCAACAGCCGGCGGGTCGCGTCC
>DATEPG010000593.1:0-2018 GCA_035273265.1 Polyangiaceae bacterium | reverse complement strand
GTAACTGCCCTCGGCGCCTCGCTCCCGAGCACGGCGGCGATGCTTGATGGCTGCGTTGGCTTCTGGGTTTGCCTTGCGCCAGCGCTGCGTCTGTCCAGGGTTTCTCGCCTGCCATGCCCTGGTCTTGGCCGCTACACGCTCCGGATTTGCCTTCTGCCACGCTGCGACGCGAACAGCACGAATATCGCGCTCGGCATCACGCTTTGCCTTTTGCGCATCCCAGTTCTTTTGATACCAGCGCTTGGTAGCCGCGAGCGACGCTTCCTTGTTCGCCGCGTAGTAAGCGCGCCACTTTGCCCTTAGCGCTTCCGGGTCGGCAGCCTTCTTGCGTTGATAAAGCTCTGCTGTCTTCGCGTTCTTGCGATCGCGGTTGGCGTCATCCCATTTCTTGGTATAGGCGCGCTTCCGCTGCAGTTCATCCTCGGTCATCAAGGACACTCGGACACACAGGATACAGCCGCCATCCACCGTGGTTCGTTGGCTGATGTGTCCGTATTTACAGGGCCTGTCTGGCCCCATGAAGTAGCGCTTCAGCCCCTTAGCTTTAGCCTCAGCGCGCGTGACGATAGGCCCTGAGTAGGGCAGGATTGGTAGAGCCATGACGGTGCCATCTCATCGTTGTGGTCAGAGGCCCGTTGGTGCTCGAACCACCTTCGGGCCTCGCCTCATTATACGTCCGGTTCTTCTGTGTTGTCGATGCGATTATGCATCGGGCTCAGCCGTAGTCCAGATCGTTAGGACTCCGGCGTCCGCTGGTTTGCTCTGATCGGTCGTTGCGTCCGTACCAAACCTGAGCTTGGCAACGCCCCTCATTTCTTGGATTCCGACACCGTGAAAGTCCTGCATCTTCGCCAGAGGTCGCGACGCTCTGACCGCCCTTGCCGGGGCTGCTACCGCTCGCGCGGCAGAGGAGACCATATCACAGCCCTGTAGAGGGCTCCTGGCGCTTCGGGCCGCTTGGCCCTACTCCCTTGCGGGATGGTCGTTGCACCTTCCGCCTCGCGGCGGCTTGGCTCAGGATTGCCTGCGGAGAGGTATCCCCTGAGTTCACCAGGTTGGCAACCAATCCATTACTGGATGGTGGGGCCGATTGACCCATAATCACGGGTATTCGTTGTGCTTTTTGTCCGCTGAGCCCAGGCGATGCCGACCGCCTGCGCGCCGCACAGGAACGTCGGCGCCACATCGACGGTGCCGCCGGCGCCAGCGTCCGGCACGAGGGTCATCTCGGGGATTTCACGAATCACAATTCCATCCCAGAGCAAATCCCCGCCGGTGAACAGCGGGTTGTCGCTGCCCCGCGTCCATGCATCGCGGTTGGCCTGCATCACCGCCGGGTCGTTCCGGAAATCGCGGAACACGTAGGGGTGCATGAAGGCAACGAACCACTCCTCGTCACCGCTGATCCGCATCGGCCGGATACGCGGCGACGCCATGAGCGCGCGACGCTTGGCCATCGAGAGCACGGCGCCGGTCATCTTGTCGGCGGTCGTGTCGAGCGTGGTCAGTGCCGTAGCCATGACGCCGGAGGCATGGTTGGCGACCGACGAGCCGAACAGCACGCGGTCGGTGTTGTTCACCAGCCATGTGTTGCGCTGTGCGGCGGTGGCGGCGCCGTAGCTGATCTGCACATCGCCGTCGGCGGTTACTGCACCGAGAGATGTGATGATGTCGGCGCGCAGCTTCTCAAGGCTCCAGTCCATCAGTGCATCGCGAGCGGCATCCCGCAGTGCGATCACCGACTTCTGCTCGTCCCAGTCGCTGACGGCGACCGCGTGACGGATCGGTCCGACGACGACTTTCAGCGAGCGGGCGTTGAGGATTTCCTCGTTGCCCTCGAGCACCGTATTGCCGGTGACGCCGGCGCCCACCAGGCGGCGGACGGTCGGGAATACGACGCTGTCGCCTTTTTCCCGCTCCAGATCGACCTTGAGCTGGATCATGGAGCCCATCTCGCGGCCCATGTAGCGGCTGAACTGATTGTTCCGGACGTATTCCGTCCAGTATTTGTCGTCCCA
>DATEPG010000592.1:0-39869 GCA_035273265.1 Polyangiaceae bacterium | reverse complement strand
CGACGGACTCGATCCCGAGTTCACGCAGCATGGCGGCTGCAACGTCATAGGTGCGGGCATCGACCGGCAGGTGCAAGAGCTCGTTGGCCTCGACCGTGTCGGCACCCATGGCCTGCAGCGCGTAGGCCCGCACCTTGTTGGCCAAGCCAATCCCGCGGCCCTCTTGGCGTAGGTACAAGATCACGCCATAGCCGTGTTCGGCGATCGCCGCTTGCGCGTGATCGAACTGCTCCCGACAATCACACTTGAGGGACGAGAACACTTCCCCCGTCAGGCACTCGGAATGCACGCGCACGGGCACGTTGCGGCGACCGCGTACTTCACCCATCACCAGCGCACAGTGTTCCCGACTCAGGCTGGGGTGCACGCTCGGGTCTTCCCAACGAAAAACCCGCACTTGGAATAGGCCGTGACGCGTGGGAAGTGGCGCTACCGCTAGTTGCTCGATGCGAGCCGTGAGCTGATCCGCCCGAGACAATGTATCCATCACGCTGGTTCCGTCAGTCAATGTGGGGCTGGCTCACCTCGCGGTCAAGCTCGGCGCTCGCCTGCGCGCGGGGCCGGGCGGGGCTCTAGACCCGGGGAAGTTCGACAGAGCTTTAAAATGCCGTGTTCGAGCACGGATTTTGCGGGCCGCTTGGAGCCGCCCTTCAATGCGTAGTCGAGCTCGGCCAAGGTTTCGAGCCAGCGCTCCAGATCCGGTCGCGCGATCCGTTTGACCTGTTCGGCCAGCTCGCGCGCCTTGAAGGGCGGGGCCCCCGCGCGCACGGCTGCATCATTGGGAGACGCCCCCTCGCTGATCGCGGATTCGAAGCGCAGCATTTGGCGCGTGGACCATGCGAGCAATCCGACCAAGCGCAGGCCGCGGTCTTGAGGGTCGTAAACCTCATCGAGGGCGCCCAAGGCAGCGCCTGGGTCGCGCTTGCTGACGGCTGCGACGAGCTCCCAAACCGTCTTGGCGCGTAGTCGCACGACGCACTCGGCGACCACGTCTTCGGTCACCGCGGCAGCCACGCCCGCGTACAAGCAGCAACGCTCCAAGGCGTCCGTGACCGCGCCGAGCTCCGGCCCCGCGAGCTCGGCAATCAGGTCGGCCACGCCGGAATCGAGCGAATTGCCGCGTTCGCGCGCCGCGCGTTCGATGAAGCCGGGTAAGTCGGCGCGAGCAAGGGCTTCACAGTTTACCAGCCAACCGTCTTTGCGCGCGGTCGTGACCAGCTTGCGGCGTTTGTCGAGGTTCCCGCCGAGCAGCACGAGGGTCGTGCTGGGCGAGGGGTTCTGTGCGTAATCGAGCAAGCGGTCGAGTGGGCTTGCCTTATCCTTGCCGTCGGCGCCCTCGCGCGGCTCCCAATGTTCCAGGCCGCGCACGAGCACGAAGCGGCGCTTGGCCATCATGGGCAAGGTGCGCGCGGCCGCGAGCGCGCTCTCGACGTCGCTCTCCTGCGCTTGCACTTGGTCTTCGTTCAAGCCGGGGATGCCGCCTGCGGTCGCCGCGGCTTTCAGCGCCTGAACGACCTTGCCCTCCAGATGGCGTTCCTCGCCCATGAGCAAGTACACGGGGCGGAGCTTCTGCTCCTGAGCTTCGCGGATAGCTTGTTCGGGGGTCATTGGCTCGGGCGTTCTGGGCGCGGCCAGCATGATTGAGCGGGCCTGCGGCCGCAAGTAGAGGATCGGCGCTCCAGGGAGGCGACGCGGCATTTGGCATGTAGTAAGAAGGCCGGGTCGTGAAAGCTCGTGTGCGTGCCTCGAACGTAATCATGCCAGGCCAAAATTCGCTCGTCGTCATCGGTAATTTCGACGGGGTGCACCTGGGCCATCGCGCGGTGATTGAAGCCGCGCGGTCCGAGGCGCGTGACAGGGGCCTGTCCCCTTTGGTGCTGACCTTCAATCCGCACCCGGCGGAGGTGCTGGGTCGTGGCGCGCGTCCGCCGCTGACCGTGCTCGATCGCAAGCTCGAATTGATCGAGCGGTTGGGCTCCGAGCTCGAGATCGTGGTCGAACCGTTCACCGTCGCACTATCACAGCTGACGCCCGAGCAGTTCGCGCGACAGTTCGTGGTCGAGCAGCTGCACGCCAAGGTGGTGATCGTCGGCGACAATTTTCGCTTTGGTCATCGCCGCGCGGGCGATCTGCCCACGCTGATCGCGCTCGGACAAGAGCTCGGCTTCGCGGCCCACGCTTCGTCATTGAGCGGTGACGCGCAAGGTCCGTATTCGAGCACCCGCGCCCGCGCTGCGCTCGCGTCCGGCGATCTCGCGGCGGTCGGAGCGGTGCTCGGTCGCCCCCATTCGCTGAGCGGCACGGTCGTGCAAGGCGCGCAACGCGGGCGCACGATCGGCGTGCCCACCGCCAATCTCGACGGCGTTGCCGAGGCCTTGCCCCCGTACGGTGTGTACGCAGTGCTGGTCGATCAGATTCGCGACGGCGTGAGTGTGGCCATCGGCACCGGCGTTGCCAATATTGGGCTTCGTCCCACGGTCGATGCGGGCTTCGGCGTGGAGGTGCATCTGTTCGATTTTTCCAAGGATTTGTACGGCTCTAGCCTGCGCGTGCACCTCGTGTCGCATGTGCGAGAAGAACGAAAGTTCGCCGGCCTGCCCGAGCTCAAGGCGCAAATCGACCAAGATATCGAGCATGCGCGCCGTACACTCGCTTCAGCGAAGCCCGATCCACTCGCGGGCGGCGCTTGGCGCTGAGCCTTGCGCCTGAGCCCGCCGGGCCGGTTCCACGCTCCGCTGATAGCGTCTACCAAGGACCTTGACCTCGCGCGGTCGGGGATCGCAATAATAGCCGCCCCATGGCCGAAAGTAGCGACGACCTCGAGCGCCTGAGCCGCGAACAGCTCATCTTGAAGGCGCGCGTGTTGGGCGTCGAGCGCGCTGAGTTGATGACGCGCGTGGAGATGCGCGACGAGATCGTGCGCCGCTCCGAACCCGACCCCGCGCAACAAAAGCGCGCTCGCGGCTTCCTGGGTGTCGCGCGCGATCTAGTGGCCAGCGTGGTCGAAGCTGGTCTCAATCTGCCGGACGCGGCTGCCATCATCCGTGGCGACGGCAGCCGCGAAAATCAGTGGAAGGGCCCGCCGCCCGTCGCGACCGTGACGCTGGCCGAAATCTACGCGGCTCAGGGCCACCTCGATCGCGCCCTGCGCATGCTGGACGAAGTCCTAACGAAAGAACCCGATCACGACCCCGCGCGAGCCCTGCGGACTCGCCTCGCGACCTCGACCGACCTCCCGGTCGCCCCCCCGCGCCGCCGCCAAAAAGTCTCCTTCGCAGAAAACACGCCGCCTCCAGCCGACGCGCCCGACCCCGCGGAAGCATCCGCAGCCGCAAGCGATCCCATCCCCACGCCGGACTTCGTCCCCACGCCGGACTTCGTCCCCACGCCGGACATCGTCGCTTCGTCCGACTTCGTCGCCTCGCCCGAGACGATCGCCGATCCCGAGCCCGCGAGCCCCGCCGAACCCCAGCCCGACTTTCCTCTCGCGTCAGCGTCTCCGTCCGAACCCGTGCCCGTGCCCGTGCCCGTGTCTCCGTCTCCGTCTCCGTCTCCCTCCCCGTCTCCGTCTCTGTCTCCCTCCCCATCTCTCCTGACTCTCTCTCTCTCCGGCCAACGCCAAATCTACTGGGAACTTCCTGCCCAATCCCTGACGGCTTTGCGTGCCCACGCGCCGAACGGCCACCCCGTCGTTCGCGTGATCAGCTTCCGTACCCGCTCCGGCCGCGTCGAACGGCACTCGAGCGACCTCACTCCCGGCTCTGAGGTGGGTTTCGCCGTGCTGCCGGATCTGCGCGCGGACGCCGTGGTCCGCGCCGTCCTGGGCTGGGAAGTGGAGGGGCGTTTCATGCCGTACGTCATCGCTTCCGATCTCTCCTCCGACAGTCCGAGCGCACTGCACAAGGGCCCGTTCCGAGCGAGCCCGCTCGTTGGCCCGGTGGCTCCAGAAGTGGAGCAGCGCGCGCTCAGCCACTGCAGCCGTCGCCCGGCGCACTGAGCGTCATCGTCCCGCATGCCTCCTCGGGCTCCGGGCAGCACTTCCCGCGCATTCGGGCTCCGGGCACTGGGGCTGGCTGCGATTGGCCCATTCAATTCGCAACCAGCGCTTCGCTGCGCCCGAACTGCCCCTCATGCGGTTTTTTTTTGTGGCAATCCTGTGCGTCGTCGTTCTGGCGCCATTTCCGGCGCATGCCTCGCCGAGTAGAGCCGGCTTTACCATCTCGCTCTCGGCTGAATATCGCAGCACCCGGTTCATCCGCGAATGGGCGGGCTTTCTCGCGCTCAACGTAGCGCTCGAGCGCTTCGCTGCGCCTCGACTCAGGCGGCCTCCGGCAGAGGGATTTGGAACCGGGCGTACCGAGCTGCGCCGGGCAGCGGGCCCGCGCGCTACGCTTGGCGAGTGGCGCCTGGCCGAGAGTGAACGAGCGACGCTTGGCGAGTGGCGCCTGGCAGAGAGCGAGCGAGCGACGCTTGCCGAACGGCGTCTGGACGGCGGTCCTCGAGCTATGCGCGCCGAGTCGCGGCTGGCAGAGGGACCCCCAAAAAAGGAGAGCGACGTCGCGCCTTCGGCCCCCGCTCCGGCACCATCTTCCGCACGGCCGGCGCCTGCGCCGAGTCCCGCGCCCGATAGCCCGCGTCGGCCCGTACCCGTGTTGAGCTCGAGGCTCGCACGCGGTGCGGTGCGGCACGCGCTACTCAGCGCAGGCCACCCGAACGCGCGTTCGCGGCTGTTCGGCTTGGCTGCGCGGGCGCGCAGCTCGGCGGTGCTGCCCGAACTGGGCGTTCGCACCCTGCGCAGCTCTGGGCAATTGCTGCGCTTGACCCCCACGGTCGACGACCCGAATCGCTACACGCAAGCCGGCACTTCGGAGCTCACGATCGAGGCGCGGCTCACCTGGCACCTCGATCGCTTGCTGTTCGCCGACGAAGAGGTGGCTCTCGAGCGGTTGCAAATCGAGCGCGACGCCGCCGAGCGTCGGTTGGTCGACTATGTGCTCGAGCGGCTTTCGCTCTGGCAGCGGGGGAGGGTGCGCGCCGTCGACCCGAACACCGAACCGGAACAGCGCGAAACAGCGGAACTCGACGCCATCGCCGCCGCGGTCGAGCTCGACGTGCTCACGGATGGCTGGTTTTCTCAGGCGATCGGCGAAAGCGAAGGGCGGCATGAAAGCGCAAGTGGCGAACCGGTGAAAGTCGAGGTAAAGACCCCCCGCCATGCTCGCTGATGCCCGCAATTCCCTGTCCGACCTTCAAAGGCGCGTCGATGCGCTAAGGGGGTCTCTTTGACGTCCCGGCACTGAAGCGGGAAATCGAAGAGCTCGACGAACTATCTGCGGCTCCCAAGTTCTGGGACAATCAAGAGAAGGCCCAAGCGTTGATGCGCAAGCGCGCATCGGCCGTCGAGAAGCTCGCTTGGATCGAGTCGCTGAGCAAAGACGTGGCTGACTCCTCCGAGCTGCTCGAGCTCGGCGCTGCCGACAACGACGAAAGCATCACCAACGAGGTCGAGGCGCAGGTTCCGGCCCTCGAAGGTCGCGTGCGCAAGGCCGAGCTGCAACGAATGCTCTCGGGTCCGGTCGATCACGCGAACGCGATCGTCAGCATCCACCCCGGTACTGGCGGCACCGACGCCAAGGATTGGGGCGAGATGATGCTGCGTATGTACCTGCGTTGGTGCGAGCGTCGCGGCTTCAAGACCGAGGTGATCGATTTCCAACCCGGTGACGAAGCTGGCATCGATGGCGCATCGTTCACGGTCAGCGGTCCCAATGCCTACGGCTACCTGCGCGCAGAAATGGGTGTGCATCGCCTCGTGCGCATCAGCCCGTTCGACGGCAACGCACGCCGGCAAACCAGCTTCGCGGCGATCGAAGTCACGCCGGATATCGAAGACGAAATCGACATCGAGATCAAAGACGGTGATCTCGAAACCACGACCATGCGCGCGGGTGGCAAGGGCGGGCAGAACGTGAACAAGGTCGAGACGGCAGTGCGCATGAAGCACATCCCGACCGGCATCGTGGTCGTGTGCCGCGCCGAGCGCAGCCAGCACCAGAACCGAGCCATGGCGCTGAAGACCATGAAATCACGGCTCTACGAGCTAGAAGCCGCTAAGCGTGAAGCCGCCCAAGATCGCTACGAAGCCGCCAAGGGCCAAATCGCGTGGGGCAGCCAGATCCGCAGCTACGTGATGCAGCCCTATCAGTTGGTCAAAGACTACCGCAGCGAGCACGAGAGCTCGGACGTGCAGGGCGTGCTCGACGGCGACCTGGATGCGTTCATCGAGGCATACCTGCTGAAGAACGCGGACCGCAGCACGGCCGGTGTCGGGACGCCTCCGAACGCTCTTTCCTGAGCACCACGCGCGACCGAAGGACGGGCCCAAACCACGCGCCCAACCACGCAGGCCGTGGGCTGGGCCCCAGACCACGGCCGACCGATTTGGGCGCGCGGCGTTGTAGACGCCTCCAGCCACCCGCGCTACACCGAGCGCGATAAATCATGGAGAAGAGTGGCGAGGACGCGCTGATCGAGGCGCGGCGCGGCAAGGCGGAGCACCTTCGCTCGCGCGGTCAAAATCCGTTTGCGAACGACGTTACCGACGGAAACCGCAGCTTGCTGCGCGAGCTGCGGGAACAGTTTGCGTCCGCATTGGTCGAGCCGGTTTCGGAGCTTCGCTACGATCCCGCGCAGGTCGAAGCGCTCGCGGGCGGGCGTGAGTACTACGTCCTCGGTCGCTTGGTTTCGCGACGCGGCTTCGGCAAGGCCTCTTTCCTTCGGCTGCGCGACATGAGCGACGAGCTGCAGCTGTTCGCCAAGCAAGACGTGCTGGGGGAAGCCTTTGCCGCGCTCGAGGACATCGATATCGCCGATCACCTCGAAGCGCGTGGCCAAGCGATGGTGACCAAGACCGGTGAGCTCAGCCTGCAAATCACTTCGCTGCGCTTGCTGACCAAGGCTCTGCGCCCGCTCCCGGACAAGTTCCACGGCCTGACGGACGTGGACATTCGCTATCGCCGCCGGTACGTCGATTTGGTCGCCAACCCGGAGGTCAGCGTCGGGCTGCGCGCCCGCTCGATCATCGTCCAAGGCCTGCGTGATTTCTTGGACTCGCAGGGCTTCCTCGAGGTCGAGACCCCCACTTTGCATCCGCTGGTGGGCGGCGCGGCGGCCAAGCCTTTCAAGACTCACCACAATGCTCTGGATCTCGAACTGTTCCTGCGCATCGCGCCCGAGCTGTACTTGAAGCGGCTGCTGGTGGGCGGCCTGGAGCGTGTGTACGAGATCGGCCGTTGTTACCGCAACGAAGGCATCAGTACCCGCCACAATCCCGAGTTCACGATGCTCGAGTTCTATCAGGCGTACGCCACGTACGAGACGCTGATGGACCAAACGGAGCGCCTGTTCCGCCATGTAGATGCCTTTCTCGAGCGTCGTTTGCTGTCCTTGGGGCTCTCCGCGCACTACCAGCGCTGGCTCGCCGAGAGGCCCTTCGCGCTGAACGAGCCGTTTGCCCGGGTGCCGATGAAGCTTGCCGTGAGCTCTGCGCTCGCTCGCGCCGCGCTGCCCGCGGAAGTGGCTGGCCAGTTTGCCGAGCTCGCCTTTCAACTCGGACCAGACGGCAAGCGCTTGCCCAGCCCCTTGGACGCCGCGGTCGAGGTTTGGAAGCAAAGCTCCGAGCGTGCCAAGTCCATCGACTGGGGCAACCTGCGCCGCGCGCTCACTCATTGTAGGTCGGAGGGCGAGCGCTTGTTCGTTGCCTATGAGTATCTCGCCGAGCCGTTTTTGTCCGCGGACTATCGGGCTGCCGGCAGCGATAGGAGCTTGCCCGTGTTCATCACCGATTACCCAGCGGAGGTTTCGCCGCTGGCGCGCAAGAAGGACGAAGATCCCACGCTGGTCGATCGCTTCGAGCTGTTCGTGCATGGCCGCGAGCTATGCAACGCGTTCAGTGAGCTGAACGATCCGGATGATCAAGCGGCGCGTTTCCGCGCCCAGCTAGAGCTCAAAGCGGGCGGTGCCGAAGAGACCATGGACTACGACGAAGACTACGTGCTTGCCCTCGAGCACGGCATGCCGCCCGCCGCCGGCTTTGGCTTGGGCGTGGATCGCCTAGCCATGGCGCTCACCGCGCAGCCGTCGATCCGCGATGTGATCGCGTTCCCGTTGCTGCGTCCCGAGTCGGCATGATCCTGGCCGCGCCTCACATCGAGCGTTTGCTGGCGCGGCTTTGGCTCGGCGGAGGCACGCCTGGTCGAATTGCGCTGATCGGCACTGCGGTCGCCCTGCTGGGTTCGATCATCTTCTTCTTGATTCGCCGAGCACTGCGCAAGGGCGGCAAAAACCTGTTGCGCTGGCTCACCGGGATCAGCTTCGTGCTGGTCGCGGGACTCGGCACGTGGGTCAAGCGCCTGCCCGAACCGCGCGGCAGCTCGTTCATCCTCTGGCATCAAATCGTGCGCGTCGGGGCCGCGCTCTCGGGCACCGCGTTCGTGGTCTGCTTCATGGTCTTAGCCGTTCCATGGCTGATGGACCGTTTCGAAGGACGAGGCTTCGTGGCGTTCGTCGCTGCGCGCCACGTGCGGGCTCAAAAGAGCGGTTTTTTGACGGTGATCTCGCTGCTCTCCATCTCCGGGGTGGGGGTCAGCTCGTTCGCACTGTGCGCTGTGGTTTCGATCATGGGCGGCTTCGGCGCCGACCTCAAACACAAGATCTTGGGCAACAATGCGCACGTCAAGATCGAGGCCAAACGCATCGGTGGTTTCGAGCACTCGAGCGATTTGCTCGACGACATGCGGCTGGTGAAGGGAGTCCGCGCCGCCACGCCGGTAGCCGGGGGCGAGGCCATGGCGTCCAGCTCGTCCAACACTGCGGGCGTGATGCTTCGCGGTATCGATACGGTCACTATCGGTACTGTGATCGATTTGCTGCAGAACATCGAGGTTGGTAAATTCGCCTACCTCGACGACCCCAAGAAGCTGGCCAGTCTACCGCCCGATGAACCGATTGGCATTGGCAGTGGTGGCGAATACTATTTGAAGGGTCCGGACATCAAACCTTACTTGTCCCGGCTCGATCCGGACGTCGAGGAGGCGGTGATTCCGCCGGACGCCTTCCCTGGTATCGTGATCGGTCGAGAGCTCGCCAAATCACTGCATGTGTATGTAGGCGACGAACTGACACTGATCTCGCCCTTGGGCGACCTCGGCCCGATGGGCGTCTTACCTCGCAGCCGCAAGTTCCGAGTCGCTGCCATCTTCTACAGCGGAATGTACGAATACGACGCCAGTCATGCCTACGTGAAAATCGAAGCCGCGCAGGACTTCTTCGATTTGAAGCAAAACGTGACCGGAATCGAGATCAAGGTCGACGACGCCGAACGCGTCTCCGAGGTCCGCCCGGCAATCGAGGCCAAAGTCGCCGAGCGCGACGACTTGCGGATCCGGGACTGGAAAGAGCTGAACAAGAACCTGTTTAGCGCGCTCAAGCTCGAGAAAATCGCCACCTTCATCATCTTGTCCCTGGCCATCCTAGTGGCCAGCTTCTGCATCATTTGCACGCTGCTCTTGATGGTGACCGAGAAGAGCAAGGAAATCGCGATTTTGAAGTCGCTGGGCGCGAGCGACAATGCGATCCTCAAAATCTTCATGACCGAAGGCGTGATGATCGGCGGCATCGGCACCATTTTTGGCGTGACGACCGGGCTCGCGGCCACGCTCGGACTCAAGTGGTTCGGTGTGCGCCTCGACCCCGACGTTTACTACGTCGATAAATTGCCGATCAACGTCGAGTGGTCCGATTTTACGCTGGTCGCGTTGGCAGCGCTGTTGATTACGACGATTGCTACGATCTATCCCGCCGTCGCCGCCAGCCGCTTGCGCCCGGTCGATGGCATTCGCTACGAGTGAGGCAGTTGTGCCCGAAGCCCTAGTTACCATCGAAGACCTGAGGAAGAGCTTTCAACACATGGGGCGCACCCTGGATGTGTTGAAGGGCATCGATTTGACCATCTACTCGGGTCAAATTCTGGCCATTGTCGGCCAATCCGGCGCCGGCAAGAGCACTCTCCTTCATTGTATCGGCACGCTCGACTTACCGAGTTCGGGTCGAATTCGCCTGGGCAATGAAGAGCTGACTACCATGAGCGGCTCGCGCTTGGCGGCCGTGCGCAATCGCGACATCGGTTTCGTCTTCCAATTCCACCACTTGCTACCCGAATTCACCGCGCTCGAGAACGTAATGGTTCCCGGTCTGATTCAGGGGCGTCCGCGGCGCGAGATGGAGAAGCGGGCGCAATCCTTGCTCGAAGAGGTGGGGCTGAGCAACCGCGCCTCACATCGTCCGGGCGAACTTTCGGGGGGCGAGCAGCAGCGTGTGGCAGTTGCGCGCGCGCTGGCTCTGGACCCCAAGCTCGTGCTCGCCGACGAGCCGACCGGCAACCTGGACAGCGCCACGAGTGACGCAATTCACGACTTGTTTTTTCAGATCAATCGCGAGCACGGGACGACGATCATCGTCGTCACCCACAACCCGGCTTTTGCGGAAAGCATGCCTCGGGTGCTGCGCATGCTGGATGGTCGCGTGGAGATCGACGATGTGGGGCGGGCTCAACGAGGGCCGGCCGCGGCCCAAGAGCCCCCGGCCAGCTGAGCGCCGGCCGAGGCCTTAGCGCGTCAGTGCGCGAGGATCTCGGCCAGGAGCTTCGCGGCCTCCAGAGTCTCCTGCTCGCTGATGTCCAGGTGCGTGACCGCGCGCAGTAGGCTTGGACCCATGGCGTGAATGAGTACGCCCCGTTCGGCCGCGCATTGGGCGATTTTACTAGCGTCCGCGCCCGGGAGCTTGAGCAGCACGATGTTGGTCTCCGGCGGCGCAAGCTCGACCCCGGCAATGCCCTGGAGCCGTGCTGCGAAGCCGCGCGCGGCGGCGTGATCTTGGGCCAGGCGTTCGCGGTTGTGCTCCAGAGCATGAAGCGCCGCAGCCGCCAAAATCCCGGATTGACGCATGGCTCCGCCCAGCATCTTGCGGAAGCGCCGCGCCTGACGCACCTGTTCCTGCGAACCGACGAACGCGGACCCGACCGGTGCGCCCAGGCCCTTGGAGAAGCACACGCTGAGCGTGTCGAAGGGCGCGGCCAGCGCCGCTGGCGTCATGCCCGTGGCGACTGCGGCATTCCACAGCCGAGCTCCGTCCATGTGCAGCGCGAGGCCGCGAGTCCGGGCCGCCTCGGCTAGGCGCTCACTCTCCGCTTGTGGAAAGACGCGTCCCCCGCTGAGATTGTGGGTGTTCTCGACCACGATCAGCGTAGATTGTGGCAAGTGCTCGGCCACGGGCCTGATCGCCCCCAGCGCGTCCTCGGCGGAGAACAAGCCGCCGCGCCCAACTACCGCAAATTGCACGCCGGCCCAGGCAGCCGCCGCTCCGCCCTCGAAGTGCATACAGTGCGTGCCCTCGCCGACCACCACCTCATCGCCTCGCCGCGTATGAACTAGGAGGGCGATTTGATTGGCCATTGTCCCCGACGGGACGAACAGGGCACTTTCCTTGCCGAGCAGCCGTGCGACCTGCGTTTCCAGTCGGAGTACCGTGGGGTCCTCGCCGTAGACGTCATCGCCGACTTCGGCGCTTGCCATGGCCGCGCGCATCGCGAGTGACGGTTTGGTCAGTGTGTCGGAGCGCAGATCATAACGGGGCATCTGCTCAATCGTACTCCTGTCCTAGAGAGGACACTACTTGAGGCCCGAACATATTGAGCAATTTCGATGAAAGGGGGTGTGCTGCGGGCCTTGAGCAATCTCGTCCACAGCCTCGCCCACATTGGACTCCTGCTCTCGCATTCGTCACATGCAGACACTCGCCCGGTATAGTACTAGACTGGTATCGAAACGAGGCAGACACGCCGGCACGTAGCGGCGGAGTCGCGCACATGGCTCGAGCCGTTCAGCCTTACGGCAATGCATGCGTAGTAGTTTTGTCACCGCTAATCGTTGTGGGTGACGATCCCTCACTGTGGGTCGAGTTCGGTGCAAATGAGATTCCGACTGATGGCGGTGCGCAAGTGAGTACAAGCGAGTGTGCGCAAGGCGAGACGCGCGAGACGAGAGGAGACGCGCGAGACGCGCGAGACGCGCGAGACGCGCAAACGAGTAACAGCGCAATGCCTCTGAAGAGCGTTGCGGAATGGCAGGCGGATCTGTCATGCTGAAGTATTGGTCCGTCATTCGAAACTGGAAAAGAGAGAAGGTTCAAGGATGGTCTCACGTCGTGCGGTACTGAGCGGGTTGGGTGCTGCAGCTTTCGTCATGGGCTTCGATCCCGTCACCCGAACGTGGATCTCGGAGGCTCGCGCAGCGACGTTCGATCGCGTACCCCCGCTCGACGGCCAGTTGAAGACGGACCCGTCCTCCCTCGTGCCGTACGCCGAGGACGTCGGGAAGATCATCTTCAACACGCCCGTGGCCGTGCTGTTGCCCGGATCGGTGAAAGACATTCAGAAGATGGTGCGCTTCTGTCGGCGCCACGGCATCAAGATCGCGCCGCGTGGGGAGGGCCACACCACCAATGGTCACTCACAGGTCGCGGGCGGTCTGGTCATCGACATGCGCGCGATGAACAAGATCCACTCTATCGGCCGTCGCAGCGCGGACGTCGACGCCGGCGTGAAGTGGAGCACGTTGCTCGAAGCCACCACGCCGCTCGGACTGACTCCACCCGCGCTCACCGGCTACCTCGGTCTCACACTCGGCGGCGTGCTCTCGGTTGGTGGCGTGTCCCCGACGAATACGGAGGGTGGCGTGGTCGACAACGTCCGCGAGCTGGAGGTGGTCACCGGTGAGGGCGAGATCGTGCGTTGTTCGATGGACTGCAATCGTGACCTGTTCGAGGCCGTTCTAGGCGGGCTCGGTCAATGCGGCATCATGACGCGGGTGATTGTCGATCTCGTGCCCGTGCCCCCCATGTCTCGCACATTCTTGTTGAACTATACCGACAACGCCACGTTCTTTCGTGACTTCCGCACGCTGCTCAGCCGCGGAGACTTCGACCGCTTGTACAACATCAACACGCTCAGCGACTCGGGCGCGGTGGTCTACCAGTTGAATGCGATCAAGCATTTTCACCCGAGCTCGCCTCCGAACAACAGCAGGCTGCTGCGCGGCCTGAGCTTCGATGCCGCGTCCTCGACGAGCAGTGATTCTACCTATCTGGAACACGTCGAGAGCGTCGATGTCGTGATCAACTTTCTGATCTCAATCGGCCTCTTCAACACCGTCATCCACCCCTGGTTCGACGTCTTCCTACCCGATTCGAAGGTCGAGTCGTACGTCGGTGAGGTGCTACCCAGCTTGACCCCGGAGGACATCGGCCCCACCGGATTCGTGCTGCTTTTCGCACTCAAGCGTTCGCAGTTGAAGCGCCCGTTCTTCCGCGTGCCTTCGTCCGGCCAGTATGTCTGGCTGTTCGACGTTCTCACTTCGTCCGCGGCCCCGGGCCCGGATCCCGGGTTCGTCTCCAGGATGCTCGCGCGCAATCGTACCCTATTCGAGAAAGCGCGCGCGCTCGGCGGCACTCGTTACCCGATCGGTGCCCTCGACTTCAGCCGCCAAGACTGGCGCATCCAATACGGCGAAACATTCGACGACTTCAAGCGCGCCAAGCGCCGCTTCGATCCGGACTCCATCCTCAGCCCAGGCCCCGGCATTTTCTGAGAGGTAAACCTTTAGGGTTAACTTTTCTTCGCCGCAGTCGCTTGTCAGTACGAGGAGCACCTTGGGGGGGGCGCTCACTCACAACCAGCCAAGCCCTCATGCAATCACGAGCAGATAATTCGCTGCCGCATCCCGAAGATGCCAGCTCTGGAACCATTCGCCTCACGCCGCGGCTCGCGGATCTCGCGACCTCGCGCTTCAAGGCTCTGTGCCTCGGTGCCGGTTACGGTAGTGACACCGAGGCAATCGGAGCCACTCTACGCAGGCTGCTTGCCGTGTGTGGAGAGGTGTCGCACGAAGGCGAATCGTCGGAGTGGCTTTCCGAGATCAGCGATGACAACACGCCGATTGAGTTCTCGGTCGCCATCGCCGATGGGCAGGCCGAGGTGCGCGCGCTGTTCGAGCCTGAGGGCGAGGAGCCCACGATCGCTGCTTATCGCGAGGCGGGACTCGCGTTCAATCGACACCTCGAGCGGACATTCGGTGCCGACCTCACGCGCTTCCGCGACGTTCAGGACTTGTTCTTACCGGAGGGAATGGCCGGGCCTTTTGCGGTATGGAGCTCGGCGGTCTTTCGCCGGGGGCACCCACCTGCCTTCAAGGCCTACTTCAACCCCAACGCACAAGGCATAGAAAATGCGCCGGATTTGGTGCACGAGGCGCTGCATCGTCTCGGGTTGGGCCGAGCGTGGCCGAGCTTGGCGCAACATATCTTGGCCCGGGGCGCGAAACTCGACGAGCTCAAGTATTTTGCCTTGGACCTCTCGAATGAGGCGCAGGCGCGCGTCAAAGTCTACGTGAGGCACCATGCTGCCTCACCGGAAGAGCTTGAATTCGCTTCGGTGCCCGCGCACAGCCATGTTCCGGGCCAGACTCTGGACTTCGTGCGGGCGATGAGCGGCGGCCACGCTCGTCTGAACGCGCGCGCCGCATTCACCTGTTCCTCGTTCAGCGGCGGTGCGGATGACCGGCCCGTTGCAACGACGGTGTACGTCCCCGTTTGCGCCTACGCCCGGGACGACGCGCGCGTGCGGCAGCGCGTCAGGAAATACTTGATCGAACAAGGCGGCGATCCGACACTCTACGACTCGGTGCTCGCTTCCTACGCAAATCGGCCGCTTGAGGCCGGAGTCGGTATGCAGTCGTGGGTGGCCTTGCGACGGCAGGACGAACAGGTCCGTCTGACAGTCTACCTGGCCACGGAAGCGACTCGTGTTTTTGAGCCCGGGGAAATTCCGGCTCCGACGGGTGACTATTCAACGCTCGTTCCGCCGCCTCCCGCGGCAACGGATGATCTACTCAGTGGAGGTGGCTGATGCGTCGAGTAATGGAAACACTCAGGAAACGAAGCGCGGAATACGCCCAGCAGCCGCTCTTCGAATTCTTGCGGAACACCGACATTCCGGCTGCAAAGCGGCTCTCATTCGCTCCCTGCGTCGCGCACTTCGTGATGTCGTTCGCGGATCTGTATGCGGATGTTCTAGCCGAGGAGCCGACGCAAGATAAATATCAGCAGCTCGTGAACACGCACACCAAGGAAGACGAGAACCATTTTCGCTGGTTCCTAGCCGACTTGGAGAAGCTCGGCGCTGATCCGCAGGTTCGTTTCAGCGATGCGCTGCGCTTCGTCTGGGGCACGCACACCCGCCAGATGCGCCTCTTGTCCTATCACATGTGCCGCCTGGGCTTTCGTGTCGAACCGCTCCAGAAGCTCGTACTAGTGCACTGCATCGAAGCTGCCGGCAAGGTGACGGTAGACAATGTAGCCGAGGTCGGTCGAGAGTTCTGTCAGCAGACCGGCGCGCGGCTGGTCTACTTCGGCCCGCATCATTCGGATACCGAAGGCGAGCATACACTGGAAGGTGACGAGACGCGCGGGATGATCGAGGGCATCGAGCTCGATGCTCCCACCGCGGAGCGTTACTCGAAGATCGTCGACGAAGCATTCCAGTATTTCAGCGCATTCAGCAGCGAGATGCTCGATTTTGCCCGCAGTGGCAAGGCGCTCGGCGCGAGCCGCAGCTAGTGCGACCCCGGATTCTGCCCGAGGTCGAACTGCTGCGCGAGCCCGCCGCCTGAGCCGCCTGGAAGAAGCGGAGTGGAAAGCGGCTAGCGAGATCTTCAGCCGGAATTTCCTTTCAGGCGAGGGCGGGTTGTGCGAGCATCCCGCGGAACTTTGGCTAATGAATGGGTCGTGCGGGTTATCGATAAGGACCATTGCGTGGCCCTCTGGGACCGCGTTCTGATCCAGATTTGGCAATTTTCTACTACCGGGAGTGCAGTGGCGCAGCTCGAGCAAGTTGCACGAGGCTATATTGCGCAGCTCAATTCACCCATCAGCAGCATCGCCATCGTCGAGCGCAGTTCGCCACCCCCGGGTGACGAGGTGCGCTCCTTGCTCTCGAAGTTCTACCGGGACCTCGCGCCGCAAATGAGCCAGCAAATTGTCGTCGCGGACGGCGGCGGCTTTCGGGGTGCGATCGTGCGCGCTGTGGGGCTCACATTGTCCACGCTTTCGCCCGCGAGCTTGCCTTTTAGGTTCGTCGGCAGCGTTACGGAAGCAACCGCGCTCGTTGCGCCCTTCTTGTCGCCAAAGGCGGGCGGAGAGCCCGCTTTGCGTCGCGTCGTTGAAGGCGTCCGCGAAACGAGCCGAAAATACACCGGGCCCGGCTGAGTACGGGCGCGGGAGGCCGGAGAAATCCCGGCCTCGCTGGTTGGGCAGAGCTCGACGGAGCTGACTGAAATCGGGCTTGGACGTCACGCGCCTGGATCAGCTTCGGTCAGCCGCCGTGAAGCCCGACCGAGTTCACGACCTGAGCGGCAAAAATTCGCCCTGCTCCGGGTCGTAGTCGAAGACCTCGCCCTTGCCGACGTCGAAAATCCAGCCGTTCACCTGCAACTTGCCGGCTTCCAAGCGGCGAGCGATGAACGGGTATTCCCGGAGATGTTCCAACTGCGCGAGCACGTTCTCTTGGATCGCCGCCGTGAGTTTTTCTTCGCCGGTGAGGTGGGCGTACTTTTCCTCGATGATGTTTTTCACGTCCATCGTGCCCTTGAGCCAGCGCTTCACGAACTCCAGGTGAGCCACGCTCTCGGGCTCCAAGATAGCCTTGAGCGCGCCGCATTGCGTGTGACCGCAAACGATCACATTTTCCACGTTCAATACTTCGATCGCGTACTGAATCGCTGCTGCCGTGCCGCCGGGCAAATCTATGTGCGGCACGACATTGCCGACGTTGCGCACGATGAACAACTCGCCCGGTGCGGCGTTGGTGATCAAATTGGGAACGACGCGACTATCCGAGCAGGTGATGAACAGGGTCTCGGGTTGCTGCCCGGCGGTGGCCAATTGCTCGAACAGCGCCCGGTGGCTAGCGAAGAAACCTCGTTGAAACGAGTGGATCCCTTTCACGAGTTTTTGCATCATGGCCAGGCGAACGTATGCGAGGTCGTAGGAAAGCGCACGCGCTTCGTGCAGGGCAGCAGCGTTCTTACTTCAGCTGAGCGGTAATGCGAGGCGCTCGGTCGTGTTCGAGCGGGCGGAGCTTGAACTGCGCTCGCCGCGCCGCGTGGCGGTGCGATGTCGGCCGCCGGCTGGCACTCCCCGAAAGGTGGCCTTTGCCCCCGGTCCCGCGCCATCCGCGAGCGCTCGGCGTGACAGCGCCGGCCACTCGCCCAATGCGCCGCTGGCGTTTCATGGCCGAGCTTTTCGTCCGATGCTCGCAAACGCGCCACGAATCGCCGGCTGTGGCTGGCGCTCCGTGCCGATTAGCTAACCGAGCGGCAAGAAGTAGGCGTCGTCTTCGTCGGCCAGGCCGAGTTGCGCCTGAACTTCGCTCGAGACTGCGACGTGGGTCTCGTCCAGGGTCTGCACATCACAGGGAACCGCACGAAAATACGGCGCTTGTCCGAGATCGCGGGCGAGTAATGCGCGTGCTGGCGGGCGTACGCCCGCGGCGCGTCCGATCCGCACCACACGAGTGTTTCGCAGCAATGTCAGATCGTCGCTCGCGGCAATGAAATGCGGTCCGCCATCGAACGGATCGATGCGCTCGGCATAGCGAAAGCCGATGCGACGCAGCATCTTCTCGACGCCCTTGGTTTGCGCCCCAACCTTGCCGATCACGGCCTGTGCCTCGGGCGAGAGCAGGCTTGCGTAGATCCCGCCGCTCGGGAAAAGATCGCGGATGAAGGATTTGTCCGTGCTGGACAGCAGATCTGCCTCCCGGTAGCTCATGCCGGTGAAGCGACGTCCGAGCGCTTCCCACAGGTGGCTCGTGCCGTCCGCCTCCAGTGGCGGCAGGAGTTCGGCGAGCAGTTCGGTTTGGAATAGCTCGCGATGCACGGCGATGTACAAGAAGCGCACGTACGAGATCAAAAGCCCGTAGCGATCGCCCGACGCTCGCCGGTCGGGGGCGACGACCAATCCGCCGAGTTCGGTCGGCCCTTGATAGGAGAACCCGAGGTGCAGGACCGTATGCTGGAAGTGTCGATCCAGCGCGCCGTGGTACTTCTCTTCCGAGATCACGTCGAAGTAAATGTACGGCGCGTCCCGGCGTCCTAGCTGCGCCACGATCATGGAGGTGCCCACGGCCTCGCGCGTCTCCAGGTCGCGCAGCAGGAACACGTATTTGCGTTTTCGCGGGTCCTTGATCTCGCCGCTGTAGCTGCGCTCGGAGTGGTCGAGCAAGCGCTGCACGTGCGCGCGGTCATGCGGCAGGTTGACCGAGTTGAGGTGCCGCGAAAGGCCGAGGAGCTCTTCTTCGTCGGAGCGAACCGCGCCGCGTATCTCACATCGGAGCATGGCCTTGCTCGTCTATCACGAAGCAAGCTCTACCGGAAAATGCCGGTAAACCGCCGACTTTGTCCCGATCAGCCCCACAAAAAACGACAAGCCGTGCAAAAAGCTGGCCAGGGGCTACGGCACGTCCAGACTTCCATGATAAGGAGTGCCGCCGTGACAGCTCAGGATTGGACCTTCCCGCGCGCGCAAGCGCTCCCGCCGTACGCTTTCGTGGTCACCGACGCCGTAAAGGCACGGGTGCGTGCCACGGGCGCGGACATCATCGATCTTGGGCTCGGTAATCCTGATCGTCCGACGCCGCCGGAAATCGTGGCCAAGCTGCAGGTCGCAGCGACCGCTACGGAGAACCACCGCTACCATCCGGGGCGTGGCCTCAAGCCGCTGCGCGCCGCTGCGGCCGCTTGGTATGCGCGACGCTACGGGGTCAGCTTCGATATCGAGCGTGAAGTGATCATCACCATGGGCGCCAAGGAGGGCATGAGCAACTTGTGCCTCGCCATGCTCGGCCCGGGTGATGTCGTAGTCGTTCCGGATCCTTGCTATCCCATCCACGCGTACGCGCCGCAGATCGCTGGCGCAACGGTCGAGTACTACCCGGCAACCACCGAAGTCGCGCCAGCCAAGGCCATCAGTGACGCCATCCAGCGCGTCGAGACGCGCGGTCAGCGTGTGAAATTGGTGATCGCCAACTATCCGCAAAACCCGACTGGGCAGGTGATCTCGCCGGAAGCACTGGCTGATCTGGTGCGCGTCGTGCGCAATTCGGGCGCCATGTTGCTGCACGATCTAGCGTACGCGGATTTCGATTTCTCGCGCCGCTTCGCGCCCAGCATCTTCGACTGTGGCATCGATCGCGACGAGGTAAAGTCGTTCGCCGTCGAAGTCTTCTCGATGTCCAAGAGCTACAACATGCCGGGCTGGCGCATCGCCTACATGGCTGGCAACGAGCGCATGGTCGCTGCGCTCGCGCACATGAAGACGTACCTCGACTACGGCACCTTTGCGCCGCTGCAGCTGGCTTCGGCCTGGGCGCTCGAGCACGGCGATCGTTTTCCCGACGAGATCAGGAACCTGTACAAGCTGCGCGCACACTCCTTGGTGGAAGGGCTGCGCGCCGCTGGCTGGCCGGACGTGGCCGAGCCGAGCGGCACGATGTTCGTCTGGACCAAGATCCCAGCCGCCTTCGGCGGCAAGCGTTCACTCGCCGCGACGATCGAACTCGTGGAGTCCGCGCACGTCGCGGTTTCTCCCGGTGTCGGCTTCGGTCCGGGCGGCGATGAATTCTTGCGTTTTGCGCTGATCGAAGACCCGCCCCGCGTTCAAGAAGCGTGCGCTCGCATCGCGCGTTTTCTCGCGAGCAAGCGTTAGAGCCCAAGACTCGAGGAGCAACGTCCTCGATTCAATCGGCTACAGCTGCGTTCAGGAGGCGGACTCCAGAATGCGATGAATCGCGTCCGGGACCAAGCCGTAGCCTTCGGAAGCGGCGAGCAGCCGGGCGTTGTCCGGCAGCTCGGTCAGAAACTGACGGGCGTACGGTGTACCGACCAAGCCGTGCAGGCGCCGGACCAGTGACGGCATGCCGCGCGCGATGGCTTGGCGCGCCGCTTCTTCCTCGCCGCTGGCTGCATAGGCTGCATGCAGCGCCAGATACACCGCTGACTCGTTGAGTAAGCTGGGGGCGCCTTGATCGAGTAGATTGGCCGCCTCACGCGCGAGTTCGATCGCGCCGCCCGCGTTGCCGCAACGCCGCTCGGCTTCCGCCCACAAACCGAGCGCGACGGGCAGCAGATCGCGATGGCCGGTGCTGCGGTAGGATTGCGCCGCGATCCGCAAAAGGCCCAGGGCCCGCCGCCACTCGCGCTCGGCGCTGGCGCGCAAAAGCTCACTGCCCCGATAGAACAGCATGCCCAAATTGGCGCGGTCCGGCGCGGCCCAGCCTCCAGTCGCCGCTGCGTCCGCGTCAGCGCGGACTTCGGCCAAATGAGCCTCCAATTGTCGGTCGTTGCCGAACGTTGCCGCCCAGCCGAGCAGATTCATTTGCGCGTGACGCACCGCTCCCAGGCTGCCGATGGCATCAGACAGGGCGAGGCCGGTTTCGAGTGCCGTGCGCGCTTCTTGGCGGGCGCCGATCGTGGTCAAGGCGAAGCCGAGATTGGTCATGATGATGGCCTCGCGCTCTTTGAGGCCCGCGCTGCGCGCGGCGCGGGCTGCGTTGCGGCGAGCCTCCAAGGCCGATGCCAGCGAGCCCTGCGTTTGACGAACGATGGCCTGAGTTTGGTAAGCGTCCACCGCGGCGGCGGTGGTCCTTTGCTGTTTTGCCAGCTTGAGTAAGCGCTTGATCTCGGCTTCGGCCTCCGCAAAGCGACCCGCGAACGCCACCCGCAACGCCAGCACCGCCGAGCAACGCGCCTCTTCGTCCAGCAGAGCGAGCGCAGCGGCCTGATCACGCGCTTCGGCCAAGCGCTCACTGATCCCTTCGCCGGAGCCACGCGCGTCGTCGTAACGCGCACGGGCGCCGCGGGCGCGAACCGCACTCGCTTCGTCGTAAACGTTGTCTTCCATCGATGAGATGGCCGACTCGCGATCGCTGGCGCGTGGGTCGAGGCGGCTCCAGGCTTCGTCCAGGTAGGACGCGCGCAAAAAGCCCTTGGGCTTGTCCTCGGCGAACATCAAGGCGCGCTCGGCCATGGTCATGGCATCGGTCAATGCGTTGGCCGCGAGTGCACGCTGGGCAGCGCGAGCCCAGTGGTCGGCAGCCCGCACGTGCTCGGCGCCCAGGTCGTACTGACCGGCGACGGTGGCCGAGTCCTCACCCATGGACGTCAGCCAAGCAGCGGCCAGGGCGTGCAGCTCCTTTCGCTCGCGTTCACCGAGCGAGGCGTAGGCGACTTCACGAACCAAGGCGTGCTTGAACACCCACTCGCGGGTGCCGGTGAAGCGCGACACGTTCTGCTCCATCAGGATCTCGGAAGCGACGAGCGCCTTCATCACGCTTTCAGCGCGCGGCATGCCGAGCGACTCGAGCGCGGAATCCCAGCAGGTCAAGCCGAACACGCTCAAGCGACCGACCGCGTCGCGGCACTCTTCGTCGAGCGCATCCAGGCTGACCTGAATCGCGGCTTCGATCGTCGGGGCGTGCGCAGTATCCCGCCCAGAGGCGCTCAGTCTCGCCAATTCTTCGGCAAATAGGGGCAGGCCCGCGGCTTGTTCTGCGATCCGCTCCACGATGTCTTCGGGCACCGATTCGCCCATCACCGAGCGTGCGATCGCGCGCGAGGCGCGCTTGGAGATGGGGCGGAGCTCGAGGCGCACGTGATCGCGACCCGCGAAACGGCTAGCCTGATCGGACCAAAAATCGGGGCGCACCAGCGCCATCACCACCAGAGCTCGCCCGGTGGCGCGGCCCAGCATGTGGTCGAGCCAACCGATGCTTTCGGGATCCGCCCACTGCAGATCTTCCATCAAGATCGCAGTTTGCTCGTTGCTGGCGACCTGCAGCACGAGATCGGTCATGGCCAGCCACAAGACGTCGCGCGAACCGCGGGGGTCGAGGCCCTCGGGCAATGGTTCGTTGGCCAGCAAGCGCGCGAGCAGCTCGCGATTTTTTGCGGTCAGTTCGTCGCGCGTCGACGGACCGAGCCGGGACACGATGGCTTTGGCGGCCTCGGCGCTGGTCGCGCCCTTGGGCAGACTGATGATACCGCGCAAGACATCCGCCGCGGCGCCCAAAGCGTGCCCTTGCGCGTACGCTTCACTGCGCTGCAGGACGATGTGCGGTGCTTCGGCCTGTGCGGAGATGCGCGCCATCACTTCACGCCGCAAGCGGCTCTTGCCGATCCCAGGCGGTCCGGCGATGGACACCAAAATCGGTGTGGTATCGAGCCGCGAGCGTTCGAACGCGCTCAGCACTTGCGCGAGCTCGGGATCGCGTCCAACGAAGGGCGCGCCGCCGGCCCCACGCCGACCGTGCACGGGTTCACCCACGACCGAAGAGCCGTCGTCGCGGGTGCGGAATTCGTAGCGGCCACGCCCGAGTTCGCTGGTCGTGGCGTCCGCCAGCACGACCCCGGCGTCTGCGTCGCGCGACAAAGACGATGCGCGATCGACCACTTCACCCACGGGCAAGACTTCCCCGATATCGCGAGCCCAATCCAAGCGCGCGCGCCCGCTGGCAACACCGACACGAGCACCCGCGCGTGCCAAGCGTCGCCCGAGCTCCAGCCCCACTGCCGCTTCGTTGCCCACGGCGCGGCGCGCTCCGAGGTGGGCGACGATTGAATCTTGTCCGAGGGGCACGGCGTCCGCGCCTCGCTGGCGCAGCTGTTCGAGCGCCCGCTCGCGCGCCGAAGCGGTCGCGAAACGAATCGCGACGATCGACGTCACGAGGCGCGAGGCACTCGAACCGAGCCGGGATGAGCGCGGATCGGGCATTTGCTCGATCCAACTCATTCGTTCCACATCATCCGAGGCGTGGTGCAGCTTTTCCAGCACCTCGCTCATGCTGCTCGGGCGGGAGCCGGGATCGGTGTGCAGCATGCTGCTCACGAGGTCGTCGATTTGCGGGGGCGTATCGCGGCGCAGCTCGCTCAAGCGCGGCGGTGCGGTGGTGACCAAGCGAGCCAGTGTTGCGATCACCGTCGGACCGACGTGCGGGGGGCGGCCGGCGATGAGCTCGAACAGCGTGGCGCCGAGCGAGTAAATGTCGCAACGCGCGTCGATCGGCGCGTCGCCGCGTGCCTGCTCGGGCGCCATGTACGCGGGCGTGCCCACCACGTCACCCGTCCGAGTGATCCGGATATCACTTTTGGCGGCCACGCCGAAGTCCACCAGCTTGACCTGCCAGGGGCCCAGAAATCCCTCGTTCCCGGGTGCCTTACACAGGAACAAGTTGCCGGGCTTGATGTCCCGGTGAATCACGCCCGCGGCGTGCGCGGCCTGCAGCGCTTGCGCCACGTGCGCGGTTAGGTCGACGGCCTGAGGAATGGTCAGCGGTTCACGCTTCTGTCGCGCGGCCAAATCTTCACCCTCGAGCCATTCCATGGCCACGAATGGCAGCCCGCTTTCGTCGAACACGCCGAAACCGACGGTTTTGACGATGCCCGGGTGGTCGAGGTTTTCGAGCAGCTGACCCTCGCGCGTGAAGCGCGCCTCTTCTTCGGGCGCGTCGCCCGCCTCCGAGGCAATCACCTTCAGCGCAACGTGCTGTTCACTCTGCAGATCGTAGGCGCGATAAACGATGCCGGCTCCGCCGCGGCCCACCTCGCGCTCCACGACGAAGCGGTCGCCCAGCTTTCTACGTTCGGTGATGGGGACGAGAGACACGATCGAGCTGGAGGGTAGTCCTCCTGCAAGCGGACGTCGACTAGGCAGGGGAATCGCCGACAGCCGGGAGTTTCGAGCCCGGCCGAGTCGATTCACTCCCCATCAGCGGCCGCGTGGCGCGCGGCGGGGGCGTGGCCGGCGCGCGACGAGTGGCGGGGGCGGACTCAGATCTAGCGTGCTCGGAGCGGCGGGCGCGAAGCCGGTCGCGAGCAGGTCGTCGGCTCGGACTACCGCGCCCGGAGCACGGCGCGCGGCCGACAGCAGCCGGGCGCGGAACTCCAATTCATTGCCTGGCCAATCGTGTTCGGCGAGCAAGCGCAGCGCCGCGGGCTCCAGCCCCAATGGTTCACCTCGTAGGGATAGCCCAACGCGCGACAGCGCTTCCAGCGCCAGGGCCTGCAGATCTTCGGGTCGCTCCGCCAGGGTCGGCAGCGCTACCTCCGACGCGCCCAGCCAGCGCGACAAATCCCGGCTCAGCCGCTGCTCCTCGAGTAGGCGCGTGAGCGGGACACGCAAAGTGACGAATAACCCCGGCTTGGCCACCGATGAAACGATCGGCGAATTTTGCCGGCGAGCAAACGACTGCGCGACATAATCTTGGATCTCGAGCGGCAACACCGCGACATCCAAAATCGTCAGCGTGCCGCCGTCGGCGAGCACCAGCGGTGAGCGCTGCTTGTCCTCCCAGAGCTCGCGCGCGTGCTCGGCGGGGTTGGTGCCGTCGACGATCACGAACGCGCCGCCCGCGCGCCCGCTCTCCAGGTGGGCATGCGCCGCCCAGCCGATGGCTTCGACTCCCGGTGGTGCCAAGAGCGAGATCGGCGCACCTTGCTTGCCCAGACGCTGCAAGCGCTCCAGCGCTTGGCGGGCCGCGGGGCTATAGGCGGTCGTGCGAACGCTGCGCGCGAGCCGCTCGGCCAATTCCAAATGCCGCCCGGAGGCTGCGAAAATGATCTGCTCGAGGCGCTTGCATTCGTCGTCCACGCGGTCCGCGCGGGCGACCGCCTTGAGCTCGCGTTCGCGCGAGCGCGCGAGCGCCGACGAAACGGCCAACAGCGCACTGATGCGATCGCCGAGCACGCGCACGGCGCGAGCTTCCTCGAGCGTCATGGCCGAAGTGCGGGTGCCCGCGGGCAGCAGGATGAAGCCGATCGCCCCGTCTTCGTCGACCACGAGTGTCGCCGAGAATGCGCGCCGATCCTCGAACCAGGCGATCAGCGGCCGCACCTCGGGGCGGCGCACGGCCAACGCCTGCAACGCTTCGGCCCGCAGGGTGCGCTCGGGCTCTTCCTTGGCCAGCTCGTACAGGCGGAGTGGAGCTTCAGCGGGCTCGACGTGCAAGTAGCCTGCGACATCTACCGACAGCATCTCGGGCGGATTATTGCGGAAGATCGCCGGTCGCGCGTTGGGTGTCGTGCCCGTCTTGGCCAGCGCTTCGAGCGCCGCGCACAGCGCCGAGTCCGGCTCCGGTTGCAGCGCGCCGCGGCTGGCCGCCTCGATCGCGTCGAGCCAGCGGGATTGCTCGGGGCCGAGCGGTTTTGCCACCGCGCGGGCGATCAAGCCTACGAAAATGCAGAGCGTGGTAGCCAGAAGCAAGATGGCGCCCGAGTGCTCGGGCGCGGACCGGATCACGGCGCCTCCGCCGAGAATGATCGGCGTGCCCAAGATCAAGATCGAGAGAATGCCGCGCAGGCCCGTCGAGACCGTGGTGGGTTCGGGGGTCGTCGCCGCCCAAGTCATCGACAAGGCCGCGATGCAGACGGCTACCGGCAAGATGCGATCGGGCGGTGCTACTCCCAGCAGACCAGCCGGGATGGCCACCGAGAAAGTCGTGATGGCGAGCGAAAGCGCGCCCGATGCGCGGTCGCCCACGCCGAGCTCCAGACGACGAAGCGCGTGTAAGCGAAAGCTGGCCGCGATGAAGACCAGCAGCGATGCGATGGCGGCGCTGGCCGTGGCATAGTCGATCATCAGCGGATCGAGGCGCACCCGCTCCGCGGGCAAGAGCGCGAAGCCGAGCGGCAGCGCGGTGGCAATCGCCCAAAGCAGGCCGGCAAACGTGGCCGCGTCGAGGGAGAGCGCTTGCTTGGGAGGCTTGAGCAGTCCGGCTCGGGGCGCGATGCGCGCGATCGCCACCAAGGCGGCGATCGCCGCCGTGCCAGCGCCCAGGTTGGCCGCGGCGTCCAACGCGGGCCGACCAGCGGGGCCGGTGCGCGCCGCAACCCACATCAAACTACCCCAAGCAACGGCGCGCAGGGCGGTGCGCGAGGTGAGCGAAACGTCGTCCTTGCCCGCTGGCACAGCGGTGCGTCGCCAAGCTTCGGCAAGCAAAGCGGGGAGCGCGAGCAGCGCGAACCAGGGCAGGGGACTGCCCGCTAAATGCGCCGCGCCCACGCATACATAAGCGAGCGCCGCAGCACACAGCCAGAAAGAACGAGAGCGCCCAGTCACCGCGCGAGCCTAGCGCGTGCACCGCCAGTCGGGGCAACGTAACGTCCGGCGGTTCGCGGCTGGCGGCAGCCGAAAGCCGAGAGAACGAAGCCTTTTTTCTGGCTGTCGCGCTGCCGCAGCATAACGTCTGGATGTAAAAGGGCATTTGTGCGAACCTGAGGGCGTACGTGAGGAGCACGGGTTTCCTCGTTGCGCAGAATGCAGGGCAGGGTTATCCGACCCTGCGTCGGCGCAATAGGCGCCAAGGTGACGATGAAAAAGAATTACGTCCTCGACACGAATGTTCTGATCCACGACCCGCACGCATTCCTGAAATTCGAGGACAACGACGTCATCCTCCCGATCTACGTGATCGAGGAGATCGATCAGTTCAAGCGCGACGCGAACGAGCGCGGTCGCAACGCGCGCACCGTTTCGCGTCTGCTCGACGCACAGCGGGCCAAGGGGCCGCTGTCAAAAGGCGTCGACCTGCCGGACGGTGGTTCGCTGCGCGTGCACGTCCCGCAGCGGCGGTTGGAGCTGAAGATCGCGCTCAACCCCAACACTGGCGATCATGCAATTTTGCAGACCGCGCTGGAGTTCCGCGACGAATCGCCGGACAAGCCGACGATCTTCGTGACGATGGACGTGAACCTGCGCATCCGCGCGGACGCGCTCGGGCTCACTACCCAGACCTACGAAAACTCCGCGGTCGACTTGGATCGCGTCGAGACGGGCATCATCGAGCTGGCCGTGACTGCGGCCGAGCTCGACAAATTCTTCGAATCGAGTTCGCTCAAGCCGGCGGACGCCGACAAGATCAATCCGAATGCGTGCGTGGTTCTGCGAGACGACAGCGCTCGCCCGCGCACCGCTCTCGGTCGGTTTCATCACGAGCCGCGCGAGGTCCGCGCCTTGAAGACACCGCGCGAGGGGTTGCTCGGCATTCGCCCGCGCAACAAGGAGCAAGCCTTTGCTCTCGATCTGCTGCTCGACGACAACGTGAAGCTGATCACCCTCGTCGGCAAAGCAGGCACCGGCAAGACGTTGCTTGCGCTGGCCGCGGGCCTGCGCCGCGTCGTCGACGACGGCGCCTATGCCCGTCTCTTGGTCAGTCGTCCGGTCATGCCGCTCGGGCGCGACATCGGATTTTTGCCCGGGGACGTGGATCAGAAGCTGAATCCCTGGATGCAGCCGATCTACGACAACTTGGAATTTTTGCTGGTTGCTGGTGGCAGCAAGCGGCGCGGCGTGCGCGGCTTCGAGGAATTGTTCGACGCGGGCCAACTGCAGGTCGAGCCGCTCACCTACATCCGCGGCCGCAGCCTGCCGCACCAGTACGTGATCGTCGACGAAGCGCAGAACCTGACTCCGCACGAGGTGAAGACGGTGATCACTCGTTGCGGCGAGGGCACCAAGATCATTCTCACGGGTGACCCGTTTCAGATCGACAACCCATACGTCGACAACGCCACGAACGGCCTGTCGGTCACGGCCGACCGCCTGCGCGGCGAGCCGATCGTCGGTCACATCTTGCTCTCCAAGGGCGAACGCAGCGAGCTCGCCAACATCGCTGCCAACAAGCTTTAAACCATGTCGATCGCCCCGCAACCGCGCGGCGTGATCGAGCTGGATCGAACGCCGCTCTTCCAGAACACGCAGCAGCTCTTGCGCCGCGCGGAGGCCGAGATCCGGCTGATTGACCGCGCGCAGCCGACCAATGCCGTGCCCGAGCGCGAAGCGCTGATCGTGGACTTTGGTGCAGGCCGGCAGCGGGCGCCGGACTTCGAATATGCGGCTTCCCCCGCGCTCGGCAAACTGCGCGCGGGGCTCTCGGCAGCGGCCAAGGCCATTGGCGGGTTTGGCGCATTGGGCGCGGCGTACGCGGCCCGTGCGCTCGAGCTCGAGTGCGAAGCAGAAGCGGCGGAGCAGATCGGAACCGCGCAATTTGCGGCCTGCTGCGCGCGTCGCTACCCGCTCGACTCATCGCCGGACGGGGAAGCGGCGGACGCCTGGGCCGCGCGTTGGATCCAAACAGCCGACGTGACCCCGACCAAGCTCCATCGCAGCGACGACCGCTCCGATCCCGAGAGCTTGATTTGCGCCCTGGAGCGCGAAACGGTAGGCCTACCCGTGCGCGTGCAGATCCGCAATCAGGCGGCCGCCGCCTCGGTCGGGGATGGCTTCGTCGGCGTGCGCGCGGGACTTTGGCATAGCAGCGAGACGGTGACGCGCATCGTGCTCCACGAAGTCGAGGGTCACGTCCGGCCTCGTGTGTTGGCGCAGCGCGAGGCGCTCGGCCTGTTCCGAGTGGGCTCGGCCATGAGCAGTGACGACGAAGAGGGGCGAGCGCTGCTCTTGGAGCGCGGGGCTGGAGTGCTCGAGGGAGCGCGTCGCCGGGAACTGGCTCGACGGCACCTGGCCGCGCGCGCGGTGCGCTGTGGTGCGTCCTTCCAGGAGATCGTCAAGCAATTGCTCGGACTCGGCCAAAACATCGCCAGCGCGGTCGAGGCGGCGTGCCGCGCGCTGCGCGGCGGCGGGCTCGGGCGCGAGTATGTGTACTTGGTCTCGCTCGCGCGCGTGGCGCGCGCCTTCGAGGCGGAACCCGAGCTCGAGGGCTATTTCGAGCATGGTCGCGTCAGCGTGGCTGCCGCGCGGGCGTGCCGCGCAGGCTTCGGATTCCGAAACGGCTAGCTGAGCTCCACCATGACGGGAATATGATCCGAGGGCTTATCGAGCCGCCGCGGTTCCACGTCCATGACTACCTGGCTACAGCGCTTGGCCAGGGACTCGGACAAGAAGACGTAATCGATGCGCAACCCCTCGTTTTTGCGGAAGCCGCCGCCGCGGTAGTCCCACCAGCTGTAAAGACCGCCTTGCGAGTGGTGTTCGCGAAACGCATCCTTCAAACCAAAATCGCGAATCTTGGCTAGCGCGCGGTGTTCGTCCGGGTGGAAGTGGACCTTGCCGCGAAACAGCTCGGGCGCGTACACGTCGCGATCGTCGGTGGCGATGTTGAAGTCGCCACACACGAGCACGTCGCTGTTCGGGTTCGCGGTTTGGTCGAGCGTGCTGCGGAGCCGCTCGAGCCAAGCGAGCTTTTCCGGGAACGAGGGCGAGCTCGTGCTCTTGCCGTTTGGCACGTACACCGAAAAGATGCGGACGCCCGCGATCGTCGCGGCGATCGCTCGCCGGTCCGCGTCCGCGGCCTCTCCTGCGAGTCCGATCGTGATCTCTTTCATCGGCAACCGCGACAGGATCGCAACGCCGTTGTACGAGAGCTGGCCGGTCATCGCGATGCCGTAACCCAGGCGCATGAACTCATCGGTCGGGAAGTCGTCGTCCGTGACCTTGGTTTCCTGCATGCACAGGACGTCTGGCTGCACACGTTCCAGCCAATCACAAGCGTGGTCGAGGCGAGCGCGAATCGAATTGACGTTCCAGGTGGCGACTTTCACTTCGGCCCGCCGTAATACCTCCGGCTCCCGCTCGCAACCGGGTTGTTCGGCGCCCCCTCGCTGCTAATCGTTCCTAATCGCTTGTCAGGGGCCCGCGTGTGCACTAGCGAAGTAGCGGGCTTTCCATGCTTTCTGCTCCGTCCCGAGTGTGTTTGTTGGTTGTGGCTGCGGCGCTCGCTCACAGCGGGCTCGCGGTCGCGCAGTCGGACGATGACCGTTCGGAGCAAGGTGCGGTGCCGAGCGGCATTTCTGGCGCGGTCGTTAGACCCGCCGCGCCAGCAAAAGAGGAGCCGAAAAAGCCGGTCATCGTCCTGCCTGAGCTCACGCACTTCGAGCACGCCGAGTATCCGGCCGAAGCCGAAAAGGCCGGGCTGCAGGCCGACGTGGTGCTCAAACTCACCGTCGACCGCGAAGGCAATGTGACCAAAGCGGACGTGAGCGAGCCCGTCGGCAACGGTTTCGACGAAGCCGCCAAGGCGGCGGCACTGAAATTCAAGTTCAAGCCCGCCACGCGTGACGGCGTACCGATCCCGGTGGTCATTCCGTACCGGTACTCCTTCACGCTGACGGTGAAGCCAGGGGCCGAGGCGCCGCCGCCCGCGCCCACCACGGGCAACCTGCTGGGCCGAGTGCGCCTGGCGGAGAGCAATAACGCGTTGGCCGGCGCCACCATCACAGTGACCCTGGCGGATGGCTCGCAACGCCAAGTCGTCGCGGACGAGACCGGCCAATGGCGCCTCGTTGGGCTGGCCCCCGGTAAATACAAGGTGCGCGTCGAATCCCCCGGCTTTCAGGCGATCGAAAATCAAGAAGAGGTCGGGATCGGGGAAGAAACCGAAGCGACCTACCGCCTGACGCCCCTCTCCGAGGGTATCGAAATCACCGTCCAAGGCGAGCGGCCCCCCCGTGAAGTGACTCGTCGAACAATCGAGCGCCGCGAGATCGACCGCATCCCCGGCACCAGCGGTGACGCGCTGCGATCGATCCAGAGCTTGCCTGGCGTGGCGCGTCCGCCCGGGCTGGCGGGGTTGCTAATCGTCCGCGGCTCGTCCCCCAATTCCACTCAGATCTATGTGGATGGCGGGCTCGTCCCCCAGATCTACCACTTTGGTGGCTTGTCGAGCGTGGTGCCCACCGAGCTGCTCGACAAAATCGACTTCTATCCGGGCAATTTCAGCGCCCGTTTCGGTCGTGTCGGCGGCGGCATCGTGGACGTCGCTCTGCGCACGCCGAACACCCAATGCAACGCGCCGTACGGCGCGCCCACCGAACGCAAAGGATGTTTTCACGGCATGGCACAGGTCGATTTGATCGACGGTCGCCTGATGCTGCAGGGCCCGCTGCCGGTGAAGCACTGGACGTTCGCGGTGGCCGGTCGTCGAAGCTGGATCGACACTTGGCTCAAGCCCGTGTTGGACAGCGCCGGCTCCACGGTCACGTCCGCGCCCGTCTACTACGACTACCAGGCGATCGTCGATCGCAAAACCAACTCGTCTCGCTTCAGTTTGCGCGGCTTCGGCTCGGACGATAAGTTCCGGATCATCATCACCGATCCGGCCGCGCAAGATCCGGCGCTCGGTGGCGCGCTCAAGTTCGGCACGTCGTTTTGGCGCGTTCAAGCGCTGTACGAGACCGATCTATCGCGTTCGGTCTCGAGTAACTCGATGATCTCGGTCGGGCAAGACCACGTGGGCTTCTCGGTCGGCACCTACCTGTTCAACCTGAACAATTTCTCGGTCTATGCCCGGCAAGAGTTTGGCTTCAAGGTCACCTCTGGAGTCAAAATCAACACCGGTTTGGACTTCGCGATCTCGCCCTACGAGGTCACGGCGCGCTTCCCCCAAGCGCCGCGGGCCGGCGAGCCGGATCCCGGACCTTTTGCCTCCCGCCCGCCGAAAGAATCGAATCAGAAGGCCACGGTTTTCCGCCCCGCCTGGTACGTGGAGGCAGAGCTGCAGCCAACCAGTCGCCTACGCATCATCCCCGGCGTACGTGTTGATTACGCTCGTGATACCGGGCACGCGGATTTAGCGCCGCGCCTCGTGGCCCGTTACGATTTGATCAAAGGTGGCGATCCGGAGCGCCCCCAGCTCGAGGCGCGACGAACGACGCTCAAGAGCGGTGTGGGTGTGTTTTATCAGCCGCCTCAGTTCCAGGAGACGAACCCGGTGTTCGGCACACCGGGGCTCACCTCGAACCGCGCGATTCACTATTCGCTGGGCGTCGAGCAAGAGCTCACGCGCCAGGTCGACATCAGCATCGAGGGCTTTTACAAAGACCTCACCAATCAAGTGTCTCGCGCGCCCAACACGGCCGGAGCTTACACCTACGGCAACCGAGGCTTGGGCTCGGTCGTGGGTCTGGAAGCGCTGCTCAAGTACAAACCGAGCAAGCGTTTCTTCGGCTGGATCGCCTACACGCTCTCGCGCAGCGTGCGCCAAGACAGCCCTTCCAGCCCGGAATACTTGTTTCAGTATGATCAGACGCACAACCTGATCATGCTCGGAAGCGTTCGCCTCGGTCGCGGCTGGGAATTCGGCGGGCGCTTCCGCGTCGTCTCGGGGAGTCTCGATACGCCGGTGGTGTCATCGCCGGCGTTGCCCGCGGTCTACGCGGCGGACGCCGGCGCTTACAGTCCGCTTCAGGCGCAGGCGTTCAGCACCCGTTTGCCGCTCTTTCACCAGTTGGATTTGCGGGTCGACAAGCGCTGGCAGTTTCGCACCTGGCGCTTCTCCGCCTACCTCGATGTTCAGAACGTGTACAACAACGCGGCGGTGGAGGGGCTAGCCTACAACTACAACTACAGTCGGCAGTCCTACCAAACGGGCATTCCGATCATTCCCAGCTTGGGCATGAGAGGTGAGTTCTGATGCGCATCACGATTCCGGGAGGCCTCGTCCGCTGGCTCGGCGTTTTTTCGCTAGCCATGCTCGGCTGCGGGCCGAGCTTCGACCCGCCGAGTGAGCTGCATTCCTTGCGGGTGCTGGGCGTGCAGAAGGACGCGCCCTACGCTCAACCGGGCGACACCGTGACCTTGCAGATGCTTTGGCAAGATGGCTCGCTGCTGGCCGGACCGGAGCGACCGATCAGCCTTGCCTGGTCGCTGCCGTGCTTCGATCCCCCGGGCGATCTGTATTACGCCTGCTTCAGCGATCCAGCGGCGTTCGGCGGTATGATCAAGCAGAATCCGGGCGGCCCGGAGTACACCAGCTTCGAGGTGCCGCTGGACATCATCTCCAGACGCCCTCCGCCGACGGACGGCTCGACCAACCCGCCGTACGGCATCAGCTATGTGTTCTTCGCGCTCTGCGCGGGTGAGCTCACGTTCCTGCCAAGTTCGAGCAGCGCTGCCTTTCCGGTTGGTTGCCAGGATGCCAGCGGCAAGCTGCTCGGCCCGGACGACTTCGTGGCGGGCTACACTTCGGTCTACTCGTTCGAGGGTTTTTCGAATCAAAACCCGGTGATCAAAGGCTTCGAATTCCGCGGACGACCGCTGCCGGAATCGGCAGTCTGTCTGCGCGAAGATTGCATTCCGCTGGCCGGCTCCGCGCCCCCCGTCGACTTCGATTGCAGCGACCCGGAAAAGAGTGCGCTGTGCGTGCCTAGTTGTGCGGACGACGGCGATCCGGCGTGCGCGGGCTACGCTTTTCGCCCCACGATCGACAAGGACGATCCCGCGAACCAAGATCAAGACGCCGTGTCCGCCGATCTCCTTGGTCGCGTAGTCGGCGAACAGATGTGGATCAATTACTACACGGATGGGGGCGGCTTCAAATCGCCGGTTCGCTTGCTGAACGACGCCACGAACGGTTGGAATTACGATTACGGCACGGAGTTTTACGCGCCGAAGGAGCCCGGCCTATCGCGCATCTGGGCCATCGCGCACGACAATCGGGGCGGCACGGCCTGGGCCGGTATCACGCTCAAAGTGCAGTAGCGCTCAGCCCTATTGCGGGCGCGCGCTCGTATGAACTTGCGCCATCACGATCTTGTTGCCGTACTTAGGAGGCGGAGCGATCAGTCGCGGCAACTCGCGCGGTTGCTTTTGTGGAGTGACGCGAGTCTCTACGTCGGCTTGTGGTGCAGGTTTCGCTGTGGCCATTGAGCTCTGGCCGCAGCCGAGCGCCAGGGCCGCCGCGGCGAGGCAAAAACCAAGAGCTTGACGTGCGCGCATCACCCTTTTCAAGGTAGCAGCGCGCCGCTCGGCAGCAACGCGCTCTGGGCGCGCGCCAACGAGCGTGTTTCGAGCGCATGCGCGAATTTGCCACGCATGCGCCCGAACCCCGGAACTGTTACGGATTCAGCACCAACTGGAGCGCTCTAACCCGCCAGCGTGCTCACTGGACGAGCGCGGTCGAAGAAGCAGAGCTATATTTTCCACCCCAAGACTTCGGGCTGATCACCGTCGAGCTCTCGCTCGCGAGATCATAACGCACCACCTTGCCGACCGTGCCGGTCACCTCGACTCCGAGCAGATCCTTGCCGTCGAAGGTCACCGCTTGCGGTACGCCTTGCAGCTCCGCGCCGAGCGCGTCCTTGGTCAAATCGAGTTTGTTCCAGTGCGTCGCGTAGGTCGCGTCAAGTGACTCAATCAGCGCGTCTGGACCGCCGGTGAGGATCATGCTTGCGAGGTAGTCATCGCCTTCAGCTTTGTAGGCGACACTGGTCGTGCCATCGGTGAGGTCGACCACTTCGACGCCTTGGTGCGTCTTGTTCGTGCCCTCGTAGCAACCGTCCGCCAGCATGTAGAGCGCCGTTCCGTCGCTGTTGACCGAGAGTGAGCGCTGATTCACGAGTTTCAGTTCGATCGCCTTGCCGGGCGCATCGCCGTTCAGGTCGACGACTTCGTCGGTCTCGCTGTCGATGCCCACGATCAGGCCGGGGCTCTTGGAGCAGGGCAGACGAAAGTTTTCGTCGTACGAGGCCAGGTCGATGCGCTGCAACACGAAGTACGCGATCTTGTTGCTCGCGGCGTAGACGCCTTCGGCGATCTCGGCGCTGTGATCGCTGTCGCCCGCGGCGTTGAATTCGCTCAAGTCGATGCGGCGGCTGACCCGGCCTTCGGTCAGATCCAGGATCACGATCAGGCTCTGATTCAGGACGGGGACGTACGCTTTGCTGTCGACCGGGGCCGTGTCGGTGCCGAGCTTCTTCAAATCGAAGGTCGTGCTGATGTCCCCGCCGTCCAACAAGTGCACTTTGTCGTTCGAGCGCTCGACCGCAAAGCCAACGCCTGCGCTGCTGGTTGCCAGAAGGTCGCCGTCTTCGTACGTAGTGCTCTTGCCGACCGCGCCCGAGCCCAGGGTAATGCTGACGATTTCGCCTTTGCCGGCCGAATAGTCAGAGGCACCCACGAGCAAGTGGGTGAAGGCGCTGGGCTCGGGAAGGATCGCCACCACGCCCTGCGGATTGAGTGAGGGCGGAAATTCATAGGGCTTCTCGCCCCCTTCGCCGCCTGCGCCGCCTTCGCCCGTGTTGGCGGAACCCGCGTCGCCCTTGCCGCCGGCCTCGCCCTTGCTACCGGCCTCGCCTGGAGCGCCCGCGTCGCCGATGTTACCGATTTTGACGTCGCTGCAGGCAGAGGAGAGCGCGCCGCCCAAAAGAAGTCCCAAGATCAATAAGTGCCGCTTTGCCATGTGTGCCTCCGGATAAGCGCTCCCGCGGAGAGGCGAAAAGGAAACGGCACGGGGCACGGATCGTGGCCCTGCATCGTCTCGCTTTCCGCGCCCCGCGGAATCGCAAGTCGAACCGACTCCCCAGAATTGGGGCGCACGGGCGCGAGCACGGTAGGTCTCCTGGCTTCCGGATCATCCTCGGTCCGACCCTTCCCAGGCTCGTCGCCCAGTGGATTTGTCGGACTTTGTCCCCGGTTACAGTGGCGGGGGCCGCGCCGGTGTTGCACCGGCTTCCCGAACGGACCTTTTCGCCGAGTTTCGGCGGAAAGGCCGTGTTTGACCGCGTTCACGAGCCCGGTCGAGTGACCGAGCCAGGCCGGCGTGTACCATGGCCGGCGAGCCTGGGTCTAGAGCGGCTTCGAGCAAGCCTAGGAACATAGCCGATTGCAGTGTACTGCTAAATCGAGGACGCTATCTGTTCGCCCGAAGCGCCGCTCTGAATGGCTCAATCCCCTAAAAATGTCCCGCCGTTAGGGCACGGAACCGTCGTCAACGATCGTTACGAGATCCGGCAAAGCCTGGGTAAGGGCGGCATGGGCGAGGTGTTCCTCGCGTACGACCGCAGCACGCAACAACCCGGCGCCTTGAAGGTCGTGCGCGAAGAGTCGCGCATGCCAGGTGACGACGAAGCGCTGCGCCAAGAGTTGCTGCTCGCCCGCTCCGTGAGCCACCCCAACGTGTGCCGCGTGCACGATCTCGCGCCCAGCTTGTGGGGGCCGATCCTGGTGATGGAACACATCGCCGGGCAAACCCTGCACACGCACATCCGCCGTCGCAAAGCTCAGGGCGGTTACACGGCGGACGAGTTTCGCAAGATCGCTAGCGAGGTTGCCGCGGGCTTGGCTGCCATCCATGCGCAGGGCCTGGTGCACGGCGATCTCAAGCCCGGCAACGTGATGGTGACCGGCGACCGCGCCATCATTCTGGATTTCGGTTTTGCGCAGGAGCGTGCCCGGCTCAGCGCTCGCCGTCCCGGCGCACCGCCCGACGGAGGAACGCCGAACTACATGGCGCCCGAGCGGCTCCGCTCCGGCGGGGCGAGTCCAGAGGACGACATGTACGCCCTCGGCCTGACGCTCTGGGAGATGTGGACCTGTCGCGTGCCCGAGCCCGGTTATCGCCCGCGCGCCAAACCAATGCGTTCGCAGATCATGTTCGACGTGCCCTCGGGCTTGTCGGTCGACGAGATCAAGCAGATCTTCCGCTGCTTGGCGGACGATTCGGCGTTACGCCCGACCGCGCGGCACCTGCGCTTCTTCAACCCGAGCTCGCTGACCACCAGCCAGGTGCAGATCCCCCGTGAGCGCATCGCTCCCGGCGCTCCGCCAGGGCGTGCCGCAAGCGAAGCCTTCGCGCCGTCTTCGCAGGCGCTCTTGGTGACTTATTGCACCAACGCTCCGGAGGCTGCGGGCACCCTGTTCGTGCTCGACAAGCCGGCCATCACCATCGGTCGTCGTAGCGGCCAGGACATCGTGATGCCGGAGGCCACGGTCTCTGGTTCGCACGCGGTCGTGCGCTGGAACGCGGGTTCTTGGACGATCGAGGATACCGGCAGCACCAACGGGACGTATGCGGATCACAGCTACGAGCGCAAAAAGACGATCGCGCTTTTGCACGGCGCGGAAGTTCAGCTCGGTGAATCGCGTGTCAAATTGGTCAGCTTTCAAGAGCACTCGCCACCACACGAGCGAGCGCGCGCGTACCTCGCGCGTCGCGATGGCTTGACCGGACTTTTGCAGCGCGATCACCTGATCAAGGCGCTCGACGAAGAGCGCGCGTTTGCCGAGTGGGCCGCCGTTCCCTTGTCCGTCGCGCGCTATCACGTTCGCGGCCCCAATCGCCACGTCAGTGAGCGCCCGACGATCGGTGAAATGCTGGCGTTGCGGCGCGCTGCGCAGCGCGTCGTCGAGCTGACCGAGATGCTGCTGCTCAGCATCGTGCCCATTACCGGCGGCCGCATTGGTCCGCTCAAATTCGCGCTGATCATGGCCGGTCCGAATCCGGACGAGGCGCGCAACGTCGTCGAACAGGTGGTCTCACAGGTGCAAGGGCTGATGCCCGAAGCGCTCGACCTGGCCGCGACCTTGGTCAAGGTCGAGCCCGGACACCAAGTGCAGGCACTGCTCGATGACTGAGCGAGCCATCTAGCAGACTAGGCGGAGCTCGGCTCGGCATGGCAGGACCCCCCTCACGCTCCACGTTTCCATCAGGCTCCGGTGACCCCTCGTCGCGTCGCTTGGGCCTTGGTTCGGGCGGTCGCGATCGTCCGTTGCGGGCGCAAATCGTGGTCGCGCTCGTGGCCGTCTGCATCCTGATCGCCGTGCCACTCTACCTACTGCGCCGTCCGGGTGGAAAGTCCGCGGCCGTGGCCAGCGCCAGCGCTGCGCTCGACGCCGGTAAGGCTCCTGCGGCGCAAGGGTCGGCGGCAGCGGTGATCACGCCATTGGACGGGGCAAAGCCGCCCGAGCGGCTGCGCGTTGCTGCGGTGCAGCACGTGCGCTGTGGCGCAAGCGCCAACGGCGGACACGAAGGCAACGTGTGCGACAGCGTGCCGTTCTTCGAAGAAGCCCTGAGTAAAGCGGTGCGCGAAAATCCCGACTGCGCTCCCAAGGCCAATGAACAGGGCACGGTCAACTACGTACTCACCGTGGACTTCCAACGAAAGTCGTTGCACCTATTCCCCGGTGCCAGCGGCCAATGGCGCGGCAAACAGGCCCGCCGCGCGGTCAACTGCGTCAAGCGCGCCTTCGTGTCTCCCGATTGGAGCAACACGCAGCATCAATATCGCTTCTACACGATCGCCGTCTTGGCCACCTACCTACCCGCGAACCCGCCTGCCGGGGCTCCGGGCGCTCCGCCGCGGAGCCCGCTAGCCACGCCGAACTTCGAATAACCCCTCGCGATTTTTGCCCGCAAAAGTGGAGCTCCGGGCGCGGCGCGCCGGTGACATGCTAGAGTTGCGCTCGATGAGCGCGATCCGCGTACCCCTGCTTTGCGCTTTTGTGGGTGGCTGCCTGAGCAGCGCCGTTTTGTTCGCGGTCTGGCGCGCGGACACTCCTGAGATAGTTCCAGCGCAGCAGCCACGCAGCCGCACCGAAGAGCTCGTGGCCGCTGCCCTCGCTGCCAACGCTGCCAACGCCATTCAGCAACGCGACGTATCGGAGAATAGTTCCGCGCTGAAAGCCCGGAGCGAACCCGCGCACGTCGAAGTTGCCGATCGCGGCCATGATACCTCGGCGGAGCCGCCAGCCCACAAGGACGCGCCGGACGTCGCAAGCGCAGTCCCCACACCAGGGAGCAGCGCCGTTTCAGACATCCTGACGGATCTGGAAGCGGCCTACCGTCAGCGCTTGATCGCTGCGGCGCGGGCGGAAGCGGAGGCCGCACCGGCCACGACGAATGCCGCGATGGCTCAGGTGGACCCCAAACGTGAAGGCGCTTCTCACGCCGCTGCGCCCGTTGTTCCCGCCGTCGCCATCGCGCCTGCAGCGCTTCCGCCAGCAGCATCTCCGCCTGCAGCAGCATCTCCGCCAGCAGCACCCCTGCCTGCAGCCCTTCCGCCTGCGCCCGTCGCCGCCGCACCTGCACCGAGCGCACCGCCCGTCGCTGCCGCGCCCGCGCTCGTCGCCCAGAATGACGCGCGTCCGCCCGATGTCCACTTCGGCGACATCAATCGCAACACATACAACATCACCAACGTGCGCCAGGGAGACGTGTACGTGACGCAGCAGCTGGCGATGCTGCAATACATTCAGCTACTCGGCATGGCCAATGCTGGCGTCGCTCAACCGGGGCAGGTGGTCCGCGGAGCCGTGCCACGCCCCGCGACCCAGTTCAGACAGTTCCCGAGCACGCTCACCAACCCCGATAATCCCTGGGGCTTCAACTTTTCCCCACCAAATCTAGTGCACTAGGCCCGTGCCCGTGCCCGCCCACGCCCACCGCCGTTTCCGCGCCGCCCCGCTCTGCCACTGAGCGTCTCAGGTTTGGGCGCGCGCGACGGTCGAGAATGAGCGCACCTCCCAACGCGACGTCCTTCGCTGTGCGGAAATAGATGTTCGTGCACCAATGCCGTTCACTTAAGCGCGTCTAACCGATCGGCATTGGTTCGTGCACGAACATCTTTTCATCTTCCCCCGAGGGCAGCGCGACCAGTGACCAGCGAGCAGCGCGATCAGCGAGCAGCGCGATCAGCGTGGCACCGAGCGGCAGGTATGCGCTGCGCGATGGATTGGACGCGTGCGCCACGAGTAGGCGGCAAGCGGGATGCTTCGCACCTCAAGGATGTGACGAAGCGAGGGCCGCGCGCGTGCCCGACTCTCGTTTTGGGAGAGAATTTTGATGGTCATTGCGCCAGGCAAGCTTGGCCGAGGAGGAAACATGAGTTGAAACCTCGAAAGTAACCCGGCGGGTAACCAGTCCCGCGCAGCAAAGGTTGGCCACCAGCTGGCAAGCGAGTCTTGCGTGGTCCTGCCGC